>JBKBUL010000008.1:0-46273 GCA_046290045.1 Sphingomonadaceae bacterium | reverse complement strand
GGGCTTCACCTCGGCCCGGCGCCGCCGCCCGGCCGGCCGCCGCGGCCGCTGACCCCGTCTGCCCTGCCGGATGCGCCGCCGGCCGGACCGGCGGGCGAGGCGCTGAAGCTGGCGGCCCGGAGGGGCATCTGGCTGCACCGCCTGTTCGAGCGGCTGCCGGTCCTCCCGCCAGCCGAGCGGCCGGCCGCGGCCCGGCGCTGGCTCGCGGCGCAGGGGGCCGACGCCGCCGAGGCGCAGGCGATGACGGCCGACGTGCTGGCGGTGCTCGATGACCCGGCGCTTGCCGACCTGTTCGCACCCGACGCGCTGGCCGAGGCGCCGATTGCGGGCCTGGTCAGCGGGCAGGCGATCGCCGGCACGGTCGACCGGCTGGCGATCGGGGACGGCCATGTCCGGCTCGTCGATTTCAAGACCGGCCTTGCAGTGCCCGCATCGGCCGCCGAGGTGCCCCGGGCCCACCGGCAGCAGATGGCGGCCTATGCCGCCGTGCTGGCGCAGGCCTTTCCGGCCCATGCGGTCGAGGCAATGCTCCTCTATACAGCCGGCCCGCGCCTCCTTCGGCTGGATCCGGCCGAGCTGGCGGCGCTGGCAATCACCCAGCCGGACGAGGCGGCGCCGACGGGTTGAACCGCCCGGTCGGCGCGCTATGTGATCGGCGCAGCGAGCCAGCGCAGGAGAAGATCGTGCCCACCATCAAGGTCACCGATTCGTCGTTCGAAGCCGATGTCCTGAGGAGCGACAAGCCCGTCGTGGTCGATTTCTGGGCCGAATGGTGCGGCCCGTGCCGCATGATCGGCCCGGCGCTGGAGGAGATCGCCGACGAGCTGGCCGGGCGGGTCACCATCGCCAAGGTCAACATCGACGACGAGCCGGAGTGGGCCAACCGCTTCAACGTCCGCTCGATCCCGACGATGATGCTGTTCAAGGGCGGCCAACTGGTCGCCACCAGGATGGGCGCCGAGCCAAAGTCCAGCCTGAAATCCTGGGTGGAAGCCAACGCCTGACGGCGCCATTCGCCGCGGCGGTCAGCTGCGATAGTCGGCGTTGATCGAGATATAGCCGTGGGTGAGGTCGCAGGTCCAGACCGTCGCCCGGCCATCGCCCAGCCCGAGATCGACCGCGATGTCGATGGCCTCGCCGGCGAGATGGGCGGCGACCGGCGCCTCGTCATAACCCGGAACGACGGCGCCGCTTGCCGCCACCTCGATCCCGCCAAAGCGGATGGAGAGGCGATCCCGGTCGGCCGGCTCGCCGGCCTTGCCGACCGCCATGACGACACGGCCCCAATTGGCATCGCCGCCGGCAATCGCCGTCTTGACCAGCGGCGAATTGGCGATGGCAAGCGCGATCCGGCGGGCGGAGTCGTCGCTCGCCGCGCCCGAGACCCGGATCTCGATGAGCCGGGTTGCGCCCTCGCCATCGCGGACCACGAGGATGGCAAGCTGGCGGCAGAGATCGGCCAGCGCCGCCGCAAACGCGCCGGCGCCCGGATCGTCCGCCTGCTCGATCCGCGGGTTGCCGGCCTGGCCGGTTGCAAAGGCGAGCACCGTGTCGGACGTGGACGTGTCGCCATCGACGGTGATGCAGGAAAAGCTGAGCGCATTGGCGGCCTCGAGCATCGCCTGCAGCGCCGGCGCGGCGACGGCCGCGTCGGTCAGGATGAATCCGAGCATGGTCGCCATGTCGGGGGCGATCATGCCCGAGCCCTTGATGAAGCCGACCAGAGTCACGCGCGTGCCACCGACCATCGCCTGCGTCATCGCGGCCTTGGGGAAGGTGTCGGTGGTGCCGATGGCGCGAGTCGCGTCGAGCCAGCTGGCGGTGCCCAGCGCGGCATGCGCGGCGCGAACGCCGGCGAGCGCCTTCTGCGTGGGCAGCGGCACGCCGATCACCCCGGTCGAGGCGGCGAAGATGGTCTCGACCGGCGCATCGAGGAGGCGCGCGACCTCGGCCACCTGTGCCTGAGTGGCGGCCGCACCGGCCGCGCCGGTGAAGGCGTTGGAATTGCCGGCATTGACGACGAGCCCGCGCGCGGCGCCGCCGGCGACGTGCCGCCGGGTCAGCTCGACTTCGGGTGACGGGCATTTCGAGCGGGTGGTGACACCGGCAACCGTCGTCCCCGGATCGAGGGCGAGGAGCGTTACATCCGGCCGGTCCCAGGCCTTGTAGCCGGCGCGGGCCACTCCGATCCGGACTCCCGCGAGGGGCGGCAGGTCAGGGAAGGGGCGCGCGAGGGGCGAGACGGCACTTGTCATCAGCGCCCGCTAGCGCATCATGGCGGCTGCTGGAACAGGGAGGGAGCCCCATGCGGAAGCTTCGGGTTGCGGCAGCGGTTGCAGTCGCCTGCCTGATGGCAGTGCCGGCCGGCGCGGCGACGCTGCTGGGCAGCTATGTCGTGACCGGAACGGGCGCGGGCCTCATCGACGGCGAGGCGTGGCGGGGACGGTTCACCATCCGCATGGCCGCCGATACCGGCAAGGCGATCAGCGACCCGGGCGACCCGGGCGTGACCATCCTGCCGCTTGTTGGCTCGGCCCTCGTCGATCTCGAGTTCCGGCCGCCGCTTCGCCTCGGCTTCGGGACCCGGCTTGGGCATGACGCCGGCGACGACACGGTCGCGCAGCTGAAGGCGGCGCCCGTCGGCAAGGAAAATGCCGTGCTGCTCGATTTCCGCACGCCGTCTGCGATCAGCCTGCTGCAATCCTTCGGGCCGATCGAGGGGCTCGACATCTGGCGCTTCGGGGAATGGCGGGACGTGCCGACCTCGGGCGGGCTTCTCAGCATCCTCGCGATTGCGAACCTTCGCTTCTCGGGCGAGGTGCGCGCGGTGGCCGCCATCCCCGAGCCCGGAAGCTGGGCGCTGCTAATCACCGGCTTCGGCCTTGTGGGGCTGTCGCTGCGCCGGCGGGCGGCTGTCCGGGCGTGACGATGCGGCCCGGGGGGCGGCGCGTGGGCACCCCTGCGCGGCCCTTCGCAAACAAGCCTGACCGCCGCCCCGCCCGCGTTGACGGGCGGCGGGCCCCTTCCTATGTCACCGCTTTCGGCGCGGCCCTTGCGGGCGCGGCGCCCGTTCAGCTGCGAAGGCCCTCGATGCTCGGATTGAACAAGGTCGCCAAGGCCATCTTCGGCTCGTCCAACGACCGCTATGTGAAGTCGCTGGGGCCGCTGGTCCGCCAGATCAATGCGCTGGAGGGCCGGATCGAGGCGCTGACGGACGCCGAACTGACCGACCAGACCCGCATCTTCCGCCAGCGGCTGGCCGCCGGCGAGAAGCTCGACAATCTGCTGCCCGAAGCCTTCGCGACGGTCCGCGAGGCCTCCAGGCGGGTGCTGGGCATGCGCCATTTCGATGTCCAGCTGATTGGCGGAATCGTGCTCCACCGCGGCGAGATCGCCGAGATGAAGACGGGCGAGGGCAAGACGCTGGTCGCAACGCTCGCCACCTATCTGAACGCGCTGTCCGGCAAGGGCGTGCATGTGGTGACGGTGAACGACTATCTCGCCCGCCGCGACGCCGAGTGGATGGGGCAGATCTACCGCTTCCTCGGCATGAGCGTGGGCGTGATCGTGCCCAACCTGCACGATGTCGAGCGGCGGATGGCCTATGCCGCCGACATCACCTACGGCACCAACAACGAGTTCGGCTTCGACTATCTGCGCGACAACATGAAGTATGAGCGCGCGCAGATGGTGCAGCGCCCCTTCCACTACGCCATCGTCGACGAGGTGGACTCGATCCTGATCGACGAGGCCCGAACCCCGCTCATCATCTCGGGGCCGACTGACGACAAGTCCGAGCTCTACATCGCGGTCGACCGGATCGTGAAGACGCTTCAGCCCGAACATTATGAGAAGGACGAGAAGCAGCGAACCGTCATCCTGACGGAGGAAGGTACCGAGTTCGCCGAGCGGGCGCTGGAGGCAGCGGGGCTGCTGGAGGGCGCCAATCTCTACGACTTCGAGAACACCCAGGTGGTGCACCACCTGAACCAGTCGCTGCGCGCCAACGTCATGTTCCGGCGCGACACGGATTACATCGTCCGCGACGGCAAGGTGGTGATCATCGACGAGTTCACCGGCCGGATGATGGAGGGCCGGCGCTGGTCGGACGGGCTCCACCAGGCAGTGGAAGCGAAGGAAGGGGTGGACATCCAGCCCGAGAACCAGACGCTCGCCTCGATCACCTTCCAGAACTATTTCCGGCTCTACCCCAAGCTGTCGGGCATGACCGGCACGGCCGCGACCGAAGCGGCGGAATTCTACGACATCTACAAGCTGAACGTCGTCGAGATCCCGACCAACGTGCCGGTGAAGCGGCAGGACGACCAGGACGAGTTCTACAAGAACGAGGCCGACAAGTTCGCAGCCATCGTCAGGACCATCAAGGAGGCGAGCGCGCGCGGGCAGCCGGTGCTTGTTGGCACCGTCTCGATCGAGAAATCCGAGAAGCTGTCGGGCTTCCTGAAGAAGGAGGGGGTCGAGCATTCGGTGCTGAACGCCCGCTACCATGAGCAGGAAGCGCATATCGTGGCGCAGGCCGGGCGGCTCGGGGCGGTGACGATCGCGACCAACATGGCCGGCCGGGGCACCGACATCAAGCTGGGCGGCAACGAGGAATTCCGGATCGAGGACGAGCTTTCGGGCCTTGCCGAGGGCCCCGAGCGCGAGCAGCGGATCGCCGAGATCCGCGCCGAGGTGGCGGCCGAGCGCGAGAAGGTGCGCGAGGCCGGCGGCTTGTTCGTGCTGGGCACCGAGCGGCACGAGAGCCGGCGGATCGACAACCAGCTTCGCGGCCGCTCGGGCCGGCAGGGCGACCCCGGCCTGTCGCGCTTCTACCTCAGCCTCGAGGATGATCTGCTCAGGATCTTCGGCCAGCAGAACATGCTGGCGCGGATGATGAACTCGAGCCTGGAGGAGGGCGAGGCGATCGTCCACCCCTGGATCTCCAAGGCGATCGAGACCGCGCAGAAGAAGGTGGAGGCGCGCAACTACGACATCCGCAAGCAGCTGCTGCAATATGACGATGTCATGAATGACCAGCGCAAGGTCGTCTATGAGCAGCGCGCGGACATCATGGATGCCGAGAAGGTGTCCGACATCGTGATCGAGTTCCGGCGCGACACGGTGGCCGACATCGTCGAGCGCCACGCCCCGCCGGGCAGCTATCCCGAGCAGTGGGACGTGGACGCGATGGCGACCGACATCGAGACCATCCTGAATCTGAAGGCCCCGGTTGCCGACTGGGTGAAGGAGGAAGCGGTCGACCAGGAGCTGTTCATCGAGCGGCTCAACGAGATGCTGGACTCGAAGATGGCCGCCAAGCTCGGGTCGATCCCGGCCGAGACTTGGGTGCAGGTGGAGAAGAACTTCCTGCTGCAGAGCCTCGACCACTACTGGAAGGAGCATCTGGCGACACTGGATGCGCTCAGGCAGGTGGTGCACCTGCGCGCCTATGCCCAGAAGCAGCCGATCAACGAGTACAAGGCCGAGGCCTTCCAGCTGTTCGAGCGGATGCTGCGAAACGTGCGCGAGGACGTGACGCGGATGCTCGCCTTCGCCGAGTTCCGCCAGCCCGAGGCCCCGCCGCCCCTGCCGATGCCCGACCTGCCGGATTTCCTGACGCTCGATGGTGGCGCGCCGGCCATGCCGCAGCTGGCGCCCTCGCCCTTCGGTGGGGCGGGGCTGGCAGCGCCGGGGCTGTTCGCCATGGGCGATCCGCTGTCGGCCGACGAGATCGGGTCGGCGCGCAGCGTCGCCCACCTGTTCGGGCCCGACTTCAACCCCGAGGATCCCGACAGCTGGCAGCGGACCGTCGGCCGCAATGCGCTGTGCCCCTGCGGCTCGGGCAAGAAGTTCAAGCACTGCCACGGGCTGGCGAGCTGAGCGCCGCCGGCGCCTGGTTCGCGGTCAGTCCGGGTCGAGGTGGCGGAGCCGGTCTCCGGCAAGCGCGACGAGCGCGATCCAGGCCCAGCCCAGCATCATGAGGGTTCCGCCGGCCGGCGCCGCCAGCGCGACCGCGCGCGGGGCGCCGAGCGCCAGCAGGTCGAGGACGGACGCAAAGATGAGGCTGCCGACCGCCAGTGCCCACGCGCCGAGCTGGACCGAGCGGCTGTTGCGCCAGCCCAGAAGCGCGAAGACGGCCGCCGCGTGCGGCAGCTGGAAGAGCACGCCCGTCATGATCCAGTCGCGCGCCTTCGGGTCCTCGATGCCGTGCGCGGCGAAGGTTCCGAAGGTGAGCGCCAGGATGGCGTTGAGGGCAGCCAGCGCCGGCAGGACTCGGGGGGTCATGGCCGGACCCTGCCCGAGCGGGCGCGGATCCGCCAGCGGGTGCGTCAGTCGAGGGTAACGCCCGTTGCCCGGCGACGCCGCAGGCCGAGCCCCATGAGGCCGAAGCCGGCGATCATCAGTGCCCAGGTCTGCGGCTCGGGAATGGCGGCCGTCGGCAGATAGGCATAGTCGAGCTGGACGGTGCCGCCGAGCTGACGCGCAAGGTTGAGCTGGGCATTGCCGGTGGAATTGAACAGCGAGGTGCCGATGAAGCTGAGCAGGACCGAGCCATTGCCGATGAAGCTGCCGAGGCCCGAGCTGAGGAGCGAGCTGCCCGAGCCCGTGCCGCTGTAGCTGGCGGGAATGGTGGTCTGGGCCGGAATGGCAAGCACGATCGAGCCGCCGCCCAGCGGCACATCGAGATCGAAGCCGGCCCCGTCGATCGAGGCGATCACGCCTGTCGTCAGCGTATAGGTGCGGACCGCAGGTGCAGCCGCCGGGTTCCGGATCGTGCCGGTGGCGCTGTAGCTGCCGGTGAAGGTCAGCAGGACGCTCTGCAGCATCCCGAGCGACGGGTTGAACTGGGCGAAGCTGAGCGGCACCGACGTGCCGGTTGCGACCGGCGACACGCTGATCGACTGGCTGATGACGGTGACGGCAGCCGCAGGCGAGGCGACGGCAGCCGCGAGCGCGACGAGCAGAAACTTGCTGTGACGAACCATTTTCGACCCCTGCGGTTGACCCGCTGTTGCTGTTGGGCAGCTTTGCCGCCGTTGCTGTTGATGAACGCCAGTTAAGGAAAAGGAAAGGCTTCGTCAAGCCTTATTCCGGTCGCTTCATACATCGTCACGATTGCTCAGGCCGCGAGAGCCTCAAGCTGGCGCTCGATGGCGGCCACCCAGCCGCGCAGCAGGGCGATCCACTGGTGAAGCTTGGCCAGCAGGTCGCCCGAGGTGTTGGCCGCGCCGCGAAGCTCGGCGACCGTCACCAGCCGGTCGAGCTCGTCGAACTGGGCATCCACCAGCCGCGCCTGCAGGGGCAGGCCCGTGATCGTCACCGAATCGAGGCCCGCGATGATGGCGCCCGTCCCCGCCCGGAGATTGTCGAGGATGGCGGCGGCATCCTCGTAGAGGCCGTACTGGCCGGAAAAGCCCTGGAAGCTCGCCATCTCGGACTCGAGGAGCCTTTCCAGGACCTTGCTGAAGGCGGTGACATCGCCTTTCAGGACATCGAGGGGGTTTGCGCCGGCGTGGGGGACGGTCATGCTCATGCCGGCACGCCCATGTCATGCAGCGGGGGGTCCGGCAAGGGCAGAAGCCGGAGCACGAGGATGCCCTCGCCCGCCATCTCGTAGAAGATGGCGTGGCGGCGGAAGGTCTGGCTCCAGGTGCGTTCGTCGATCTCGGGCTCGGGCCGGCCTGCGAGCGGCTCGGCCGCCAGCTGGTCGAGCGCCTCCGTCAGCCCCTCGCAGTAGCGGCGGGCTGCCTCCTCCCCGAAGAAGCGGAAGCTGCGCGCCATGCCGGCGAAGATCGCCTCGAGATCGGCTTCGGCGCGCCGGGTCAGCGTGAGCCGGTTCATGCCACCACCCCGGCCCGGCTCGGGCGCTGCTGGCCGAGCACGCGGTCGAGAATGTCGGCAACGCCGAGACCCGAGAGGCCCTCGGCTCGGGCTGCGGCAATCTCCGCGCGAAGGGCCGCGAGACGGGCGGCATCCGGCGGGGCCAGGCGCGGCTGCCCGAGCGTGGCGACGATCACGGCCGGCCGTCGCGCGCCCGGCCCGCTGCCGCGGGCCTCGGCGACGGCGCGGCGAACCAGCTTCAGCCACTCCTGACGGCTGCGCTCGCGCTCGACGAGGGAGACGAGAAGATCCTCGGCGCTGGACGCATGTCCGCGCGCGACCTGCGTGTCGAGCCACGCCATCGTCCGCCGAGGCAGGTTGATTGGCCGCAAGATCCAACCCCTTTGCACATTCCCTGTCAGAAGTGTCGGCGCGACGTCAACGGATGAACGGCCGGGATTAACCAACTGGCGCGTTTCGTTAAGCACCTTGGGACGAACCCGGCAGGCCGTTCCCGGTTCTTGATCGGCAGAAGAAAGCCGGGCAGGCCAGCCACATGCGAAGACACGCCCTTGCCGCCGTCCTGCTGCTGCTGGCGTCACCCGTCCGCGCCGAGGCGCCGGCGCTGACGCTGGAGCGGCTGTTTGCCAATCCGCCGCTTCTGGGGGCGCTGCCGCGGGCGCTGACGGTGGCGCCCGATGGCCGCCATGTCGCCTGGCTGGCGCCGCGCGCCGACGACCAGCTTCGCTTCGACCTGTGGGTCCGCAACCTCGAGACCGGCGCCGAGCGCATGGCGGTGGACAGCCTTGCGCTCTCGTCCGGGCCGGTCGCCCTGTCGGAAGCCGAGCTGATGCGGCGCGAGCGGGCGCGGCTCGCCTCGGCGCGGGGCATCGTGGACTATCAATGGGCGCCGGACGGGACGTCCGTTCTGGTGCCGCTGGATGGCGATGTCTGGCTGGCGCCGCTCGCCGGCGCGCCGCGCCGGCTGACCGACACGCCCGCGACCGAGATCGATGCCAAGCTCTCGCCCGGCGGGCGGTTCGTGAGCTTCGTTCGCGACCAGAACCTCTACCTGATCGACCTTGCCACGGGGCAAGAACGGCCGCTGACGAGCGCCGGCGGCGGCCCCGTCAGCTATGGCGTGGCGGAGTTCGTCGCGCAGGAGGAGATGGACCGGACGACGGGGCAATGGTGGGCGCCCGATGACCGACGGATCGCGGTCGCCCGGATCGACGAGAGCCCGGTGAAGGTGGCGGTTCGCGCCGCCATCGGCTCGGACGGAACGCGCGTGACCGAGCAACGCTATCCCTTCGCTGGCACGCCCAACGTTCTGGTTTCGCTGGCGATTCATTCAACCGATGGCAGCCCGCCGGTGGCCGTCGATCTCGGCCGGGAGACCGACATCTACTTGGCGCGGGTCGACTGGCTGGGGGCCGACCGGCTGGTCGTGCAGCGCCAGAGCCGGAACCAGAAGCGGCTCGACCTGCTGCTGGTCGACGCCGGGACGGGGGCCAGCCGGATCCTGTTCAGCGAGACGAGCCCGACCTGGATCAACCTCCATTCGAGCTTCCGGCCGCTGGCGGACGGGCGACGGTTCCTCTGGGCCTCGGAGCGGTCGGGCTTCCGCCACCTCTACCTGTGGGATGGGCGGGCGCTGCGGCAGATCACGCGCGGGCGCTGGGACGTGGACGAGCTGCTCGGCGTGGACGAGGCCGGTGGCCAGCTGCTGTTCACCGGCTGGCGCGACAGCCCGATCGAGAAGGCGCTCTACCGGGTCGCGCTCGGCGGTGGCGAGCCGGTGCGCCTCACCCCGGCCGGCGGCTGGGCCGAGGCGAGCGCCGACCGTCGCGGAACGAAGGCGCTCGTCAGCTGGACGGCGCCGGACCAGCCGACCGAGGCCTGGCTGGTGCAGGCGGATGGCCGCCGCGAGACGATCCGGGCCAATCCGCTGGCCCAAACGCCCTATGCGGCCCTTGCGGCCCGGCATCTGCCGGCACGCCACGGCACGCTGAAGGCGGCCGACGGCCGAACCGACCTCAACTACATGCTGTTCCTGCCCGCGGGCCTCAAGCCCGGCGAGCGCGTGCCCGTGTTCTTCGAAGTCTATGCCGGGCCGGGCGTGCAGCGCGTCCGCCGCCAGTTCGGCTCGCTGCTGCACCAGTATCTGGTGCAGCAGGGCTGGGCCGTCTTCATGGTGGACAATCGCGGCACGCCGGCGCGGGGCCGGGCCTTTTCGGACGCGCTCTACCGCAGGTTGGGCGTGACGGAAGTCGCCGACCAGATGGCCGCGCTCGACTGGGTGAAGCGACAGCCCTGGGCCGACCCCGGGCGGGTGGCCGTCTATGGCTGGTCCTACGGCGGCTACATGGTGCAGCGGCTGATGACGGAACATCCGGACGCCTTCGCGGCCGGTGTCTCGGGCGCGCCGGTGACCGACTGGACCCTCTATGACACCCACTATACCGAGCGCTATCTGGGCAACCCCGCCCTCGACCGCATGCCCTATGATGCCTCGGATGTGACGCGGCGCGCCGGGCGGCTGGCCCGCCCGCTGCTCATCATCCATGGGCTCGCCGACGACAATGTGGTGTTCGACCATTCGGCGAAGATGATGGGGGCCCTGCAGCAGGCCGGGCGGCCGTTCGAGACAATGGTCTATCCCGGCCAGACGCACCGCATTGCGGAACCCGTCCTGCAGCGGCACATGTGGGCAACGATCCTCGCCTTCCTCGACCGCACGGTCAGAGCATCCAGTGGATCGCCAGGCAGGTCGCCAGACCGACCGTGAGATTCATGGGGATTCCGATCCGCAGGAAGTCGGCGAAGCGATAGTCGGCCGCGGCATAGACGATGGTGTTCGTCTGGTAGC
This sequence comes from Sphingomonadaceae bacterium, assembly GCA_046290045.1. Lineage (GTDB taxonomy): Bacteria > Pseudomonadota > Alphaproteobacteria > Sphingomonadales > Sphingomonadaceae > Sandaracinobacteroides. The sequence goes on along the minus strand of JBKBUL010000008.1, from coordinate 35,580 downwards.
CGATTGGGGTCGCGAAGCTTGCGGACGCCGCGAACATGACCGCGATGAGGAGCGGCCGGGCATCGAGACCGAGACCCTCGGCGAGGCCGATGACGAGCGGGGGCATCAGCACCGCGACCGCATTGTTGGTGACCATCTCCGTCAGCAGCGAGGTGAGGAAATAGACACCCAGCAGCAGCAGGAAGGGCGACAGGTGCCCGAGGACGGGCATGGCGAGATCGACCAGCAGCCGGATGCTGCCGGCATGGTCGAGCCCCGTGCCGATCGCCAGCATGGCGAAGATGAGGACGAGTACATTGCCGTCGAGCGAGGACCAGGCTTCCTGCGGGCCGAGGCAGTTGGTGACGAGGACCACGCCGACGGCGACGATGGCCGCGGTCGAGATATCGGCGATGCCGAAGGCCGCGGCCGCCACGGCGCCGGCGAAGGCAAGGATCGCAATCGGCGCCTTGTCGCGCCGGAAGGGCTGGGCGCGCGACGCGGTGAGGCCGAGCAGGTGCGGGTTGGCCAGCAGCTCGCGCTGGGCGTCCGGCCCGGCGAGCACCAGCAGCCGGTCACCGGGGCGGATGCGGACCGAGGGCAGGTCGGGGCCAGGCTCGTTCAGGCCCCGCTCAATTCCCAGCAGCCGGACATTGAGGCGATTGAGGAAGGGGATTTCGGCGAGCGGGCGGCCGATCGAGGGGTGGGTGGGCGCGACGGTCACCTCGACCAGATGCGCGTCGGCCCGGCCGCCGGCGATGAGCGACCCGCCGGCATCGCCGATGCCGCGAAGCCCCACGAAGGAGCCATGGCCCTTGAGCAGGCTCGCCAGTTCCTGCGGCGATCCGCGAACGACCAGCCGGTCATGGGGCATCAGGGCCACGTCGGCGAGATCGGTGCGCAGCGTTTCGGCGCCGCGGCGGATCCCGACCAGCCGGAGGCTGGCGCGGTTCAGGTCCGGGATGGTGCCGGCCGGCCGGCCGATCCATGCCGAATCTGGGGGGACGGCCAGCTCCGACAGGAGGGACTGGGCCGAGCCATCGTCGAGCGGCGAGCCTGCGCGGGCCGGGAGCAGCCAGCGACCGAGCAGGAGCAGGGTGGCGGCGCCCGCGGCCAGCGCCACGAGCCCGATGCCGGTGATCTCGAACAGGCCGAAGGGCGCTTCGCCGCGCTGGCGCGCCACCCCGTCCACCAGCAGGTTGGTGGACGTGCCGATCAGGGTCAGCGTGCCACCCAGGATGGCGATGTAGCTCAAGGGGATGAGGAGGCGCGTGACCGGGATGTCGAGCGCGGTTGCCAGCCGCCGGACGACCGGCACCATCAGGATGACGATGGGCGTGTTGTTGAGAAAGGCACTGGTCGCGGCCGTGCCGCCGAAGACCTCGGCCAGGGCGGCGCGCGGCGAGCGGCGGGCCTGGGCAAGCAGCCGGGTCGTCGCCGCCTCGACCGCGCCGGTGCGGATGAGCGCCGCCGACAGGATGAACATGGCGGCAATGGTGATCGGCGCCGGATTGGCGAAGGCGGCCAGCGTCGCCTTCGAATCGAGGTAACCGAGCAGCAGGAAGAGGGCGACGCCGGCGATCGCGATGACTGCCGGCGGCAGCCGCTCGAGCGCGAAGGCGACGAGCAGCCCCGCGACCAGCAGCAGGCCGATCACATCGGCATGCGTCGCCACCCACGGCACATGCAGGGCAAGGCCGGTCATGCCGCTGACAGTCCGGGCCTGCGGCGGATCAGGCGTGTGCCTTCAGCGCCTCGACGAGGCGGGCTTCCTGCTCGGCCGAGAGCGAGGTGTTGAGAACGCGCGGGTTCCACGGCTGGATCTCGGCGACCACCTTGTCCAGCGTGGCCTCGCGCACGAGCACGAACAGCGCCGAACTGTTGTTGGGGATGGTTTCGGCAAGCCGCTTCACGAAATCGTCATTGATGCCATAATCCATGAGCGAGCCCGAGAGCGCACCGGCGCCGGCGCCTGCGCCCGCGCCGATCACCATGCCGGCGAGCGGGTTCAGGAACAGCAGACCGACGAGCATGCCCCAGAAGGCGCCCGAAAGCCCGCCCGAGGCTGCGCCGAGCTTGGTGAGGTTGACCGCCTGCTTCATGTGGACCTTGCCCTCGGCGTCGCGTTCCACGACGACGGCATCCTCGAGGTCGATGAGATGCTGCGCCTTCAGGCTGCGCACCTTGTTCAGCACCTCGCCCGCGGCATTGATCCCGTCAAATCCAAGCACGACCAGCTGGCTCATGAGCGCATTCCTCCTCTCGGTGTGGCGCCTGACCCGACCAGAGGCGGCGGCGGCCGTCAAGTTTCGGCTGGATGACAGGTCGAGCCGGCTGAGGAACCGTTTCAGACAGGTGGTTGCGCCGGTCTCGGGATCGGGCACAATCGCACGCGAATGACCGGGGAGGTGGTGGAATGAACTGGCAACTGCAGGTGGTTCTGGCCGGCGTGATGGCTGCCTTCGGCTTCTACGTGCTCTTCAATCCCGTGACCGTGACGACGCTCGCCGCCGGCGTCATTCCCTGGCTGCTGGTGGGCGCCGGCGGGATCTACCTGTTCGCCACGTTCCTGAGGTCCCGCCGCCGGCCGCTCACCATGATCCTGCCGGGCCTTGTCGGCATTCTGCTCGTCTATGGCGGGCTGTCGATGAAGCTGGGGGACCCGGCAACCGCCGGGCCGATTGCGCTCGCCTTCCTGTTCGCGCTGGTTCTGGTGGGGGCGGGGCTTGCCAAGCTGCTGATGTGGCCGGCGATCAGGCGCTCGCGCTATGCGATGGTCTTCCTGGGGTCAGGCGTGCTGTCGGTCGTGATGGGCCTTGTCGCCCTTTTCGCCTGGAACCAGGTGTCGGCCGGGTTCATTGGCCTGCTGCTGGCCCTGGAGCTGATCGCCGACGCGGCCTTCCTTGCCGCGCTGGGCTTGCGCGAGCGCGACCGGGAGGAGGCGCAGGAGGCGCTCGGCCTCGACCCTGCGCAGCCGCGGCCGCCTGCGCCATGAACAGCTTGGAGCCGCCGGGTCCTGTCGCGATCGAGCGCGACGGGTCGGTGATGATCGTCGCGATCGATCGGCCGGCCGCGCGCAACGCCGTCGATGGGCCGACGGCGCGCGCGCTGCACGAGGCCTTCATGGCGTTCGACGCCGACGAGACGGCCAGCGTCGCGATTCTCACGGGGCGCGGCGGCAGCTTCTCGGCCGGGGCCGATCTCAAGGCCATTGGGAGCGAGCGCGGCAATCCGCTGTTGCCCGTGGAAGCGGACAGCCTCGGCCCGATGGGCCCGACGCGGCTGCTGCTCGGAAAGCCGGTGATCGCCGCGATCGAAGGCCATGCAGTGGCCGGCGGGCTCGAGCTGGCGCTGTGGTGCGACCTCAGGGTGGTGGCCGAGGATGCGGTGCTCGGCGTGTTCTGCCGGCGGTTCGGCGTGCCGCTGATCGATGGCGGGACGGTTCGGCTGGCGCGCCTGATCGGCGAATCGCGAGCGATGGACCTGGTGCTGACGGGCCGAGCGGTTGCGGCCCCCGAGGCGCTGGCGATCGGGCTTGCGAACCGGGTGGTGCCGGCGGGCACGGCGCTCGAGGCGGCCATCGCGCTGGCGAAGGAGATTGCAGCCTTCCCGCAGGCCTGCCTGCGACGAGATCGCCTGTCGCTGAAACGGCAGTGGGGCCTTGACGAGAGAGCAGCGCTTGCGGCGGAATTCATGGGCGGCGCGCAGGTGATCGCGAGCGGCGAGACGGCGGCCGGGGCCGCGCGCTTCTCCGCTGGCGAAGGGCGATCGGGCGCGCCGCTCGAGCCGGGAACACGAGAGCCTGCCCGATGATCCGCCTTGCCGTGCTGATGTCCTGCTGTGCCGCGCTGGCGGCCTGCGGGCAGGCACCGACGCCGGCGCCTGCCCTCGATCCGCGCGAGGTCGAGGCTGCGACCCGCCTGTCGGCCGCGCTGGCCGACCGCTTCCAGGCGGAGCTCAGGGGCCGGCTGGATGCGGCAATGGCCGAGGGCGGCCCGGTGGGCGCGATCAAGGTCTGCGCCGAGGACGCGCCGGCCATTGCCCGCCGCCTGTCGGCCGAGAGCGGCGCCATCGTGCGGCGCACGGCGCTTCGCACCCGCAACCCGGCCGCCGCGCCAGATGCGTTCGAGGCGGCGACCATGGACGACTGGGTCGATTCGCCGCTCGAAGCGCCGGGCAGGCCAAAAGTGCAGGTTCGTGCCGACGGCGAGGGCTTCCGCTACATGCGGGCCATTCCGACCCAGGGCCAGTGCCTCGCCTGCCATGGCGCACCCGAGGCGATCGCGCCCGATGTGAAGGCCGCGATTGACGCCCGCTACCCACAGGATCGGGCGACGGGCTTTGCGGAAGGGCAGATGCGCGGCGCCTTTTCCATCGCCTGGACGGGGCCGGCGATCCGCGCGGCACTGGCCCGGCCGGCCGCGGGCTGAACCCTCAGGCGCGCACCGCGGAGACCAGCCAGCTCATCGCCGGCATCAGGACGCCTTCGGCCGTCGCACGCCCGGCGTAGAACGCCTCCAGATCGGCGCGGCAGGCTTCGCGCACGGCCGGATCGCAGCCATCGAGCAGGTCGGCGAAGGCGAGCGAGCCGAGCGCGAAGTCGGCGGCCTCGGCTGGCGAGGCACCGGGCCCGCCGACGGGCACCTGATGGGCGAGTGCCTCGATCCTGATGTCGGCGAAGCCGGCGCCGGCGAGAAGCTCGTCCAGATAGCCCCGATTGCCAAGCTGGAAGGGGCCCGGTGCCAGCGGTTCGGGCTTCGGCACCTCGACATGGGCGGCGACCCGGTTGCGGATTTCCATCATCCAGGGGTTGTCGCGCGGCTCGGCCCAGACAGCGATGTCGAGCCGGCCGCCGGCCTTCAGGCGCCGGGCAAGGCCGGCAAAGCCCGCAGGCGGGTCGGGGAAGAACATGACGCCATAGCGCGAGGCGAGCCGATCGAAGGCGGGAAGGCCCAGCCCGTCGGCGGAGCCTGCATCCCCCAGCACGAAGCGGCAGTTGGCGAGCCCCTCGGCGTCGGCCCGGCGCTGCGCCTCGGCGACGAGGGCAGGCGAGATGTCGATTCCGGTTGCTTCGCCGCCGGGCGCGACCAGGCGGGCGATCCGCCGTGTCGTCCAGCCGCCGCCCGCGCCGATGTCGGCCACTTGCTCGCCCGGCTGGAAGCCGGCGCGGGCGATGAGCGCCTCGCCGACGGGGGCAAGCATCGCCTCGAACCGGTCGAGATCGGCAAGCCAGCGCTCTCCGCGGATTCCGGCCCAGTCCTCGACCATGGGGGCGGATGCGTCAGAGCGGGATGTTGTCATGCTTCTTCCACGGGTTCTGGAGCTGCTTGGTGCGAAGCTTGCGCAGGCCGACGGCGATGCGCCGCCGCGTGTCGCGCGGGCTGATCACCTCGTCGATGAAGCCCATGGAGGCGGCAACGAAGGGGTTGGCGAAACGCGCCTCATATTCGGCGGTGCGCTGGGCGATCTTCTCCGGGTCTCCGATGTCCTTGCGGAAGATGATCTCGACCGCGCCCTTGGCGCCCATCACCGCGATTTCGGCCGTGGGCCAGGCATAGTTCAAGTCGCCGCGCAGATGCTTCGACGCCATCACGTCATAGGCGCCGCCATAGGCCTTGCGGGTGATGACGGTGATCTTCGGCACGGTCGCCTCGGCATAGGCGAACAGCAGCTTGGCGCCATTCTTGATGATGCCATTATGCTCCTGCGCGACGCCGGGGAGGAAGCCCGGCACATCGACGAAGGTGAGGATCGGGATCGAGAAGGCGTCGCAGAAGCGGACGAATCGGCCCGCCTTGCGCGAAGCGGCGATGTCGAGGCAGCCGGCGAGCACCATCGGCTGGTTGGCGACGATGCCCACCGTATGCCCCTCGATGCGGGCGAAGCCGATGATGATGTTGGCGGCATGCGCCGGCTGGAGCTCGAAGAAGTCGCCATCGTCGGCCACTTTGCGGATCAGCTCGTGCATGTCGTAGGGCTTGGTGGCCGATGCCGGCACCAGCGTGTCGAGCGAGGCGATCTCGCGGTCGTGCGGGTCGAAGCTTTCGCGGTGGGGTGCGCCCGAGCGGTTGTTGAGCGGCAGGAAGTCGAAGAAGTCGCGCGTCCGGAGCAGCGCATCGACATCATCCTCCATGGCAAGATCGGCGACGCCGGACCTGGTGCTGTGGGTGATGGCGCCGCCCAGTTCCTCCTGGGTCACGACCTCGTTCGTCACCGTCTTCACCACGTCCGGGCCGGTCACGAACATGTAGCTTGAGTCCTTCACCATGAAGATGAAGTCGGTCATGGCCGGCGAATAGACGGCGCCGCCGGCGCAGGGGCCCATGATGAGGCTGATCTGGGGGATGACGCCCGAGGCGAGCACGTTGCGCTGGAACACCTCGGCATAGCCGGCGAGACTTGCGACGCCTTCCTGGATCCGGGCGCCGCCCGAATCATTCAGGCCGATGACGGGCGCGCCCACCTTCATGGCCATGTCCATCACCTTGCAGATCTTCTGCGCGTGCCGCTCGGACAGGGAGCCGCCGAAGACGGTGAAATCCTGGCTGAAGACGAAGACGAGCCGGCCGTTGATCGTGCCCGAGCCAGTGACGACGCCGTCGCCCGGGATCTTCTGCGCGCTCATGCCGAATTCGGTGCAATTGTGCTCGACATACATGTCGAGCTCCTCGAAGCTGCCGGGATCAAGCAGGATCTCCAGCCGCTCGCGCGCCGTCAGCCGGCCTTTGGTGTGCGACCCCGCGATCCGTGCCTCCCCGCCCCCCACCCGCGCGCCCACTCGCCGCCGTTCCAGTTCCTCCAGCACCTTCAGCATGTTTGTCCTCCTCGGGTCGGCTGCTCGCTAGCCAAGGGGGGCAGGTCTGTCACCCCGCCCAGAAGCGACAGGAATCGGCAGGCGGCGTTGAACTGGTGGCGGCGGTCGGCCCGGCTGGCGGTCGCCAGCGCATCCTCGCCCCACTGCTCGGCCTGCCAAAGCTCGTCGAGAATCGCGGCGGCCCAGGCGGTGTCGGGATCGAGCCGGCCTTCCAGAAGCGCGAGCGGCAGGATCGCCGAGCCGGCGAGCGTGACGAGCGGGGAGAGGGCGGCCAGGCGGAAGGGCGGCTGGGCGGCATAGGCGGCGTCCAGCCGCTCGAGGGTGAGCGGCGGCTGGCCTATGGGGGCGATCCCGGCCGTTCGCTTCACCACGATGTCGAACCGCGCTTCGGCCCAGGCGAGGATCGGATCCCATTGGGCGGCCTGGCGCTGGACGAGCGCCTGCGGATGCTCGGCGCGGTAGCAGAGCATGTCGCTTCGGGCATAGGCCGACAGCGTGGCGGCAAAGGCCGGGGGATCGTCCGCGATGAGGTCGATCGCGGCATTGGCAAGCCCCGTCAGCGGCATGGCGTGCGGGCGCACCTCGGCCTCGACGGCCTGCCACTCGGCCGCGATCGCCTGGCCAAGGGCCGCCGTCGGCGCGAAGAGGCGGTTGCCGCGCGGCGTGCGCACCGGCCGGCTGTCGAGCGCGATGGCGAAGCGCTCGCCATCGGCCACGGCCTCGGCGCGGGTCCAGAAGCGCTTCACGGGCGGCGATCCTGCCGCCAGCGGCGGGCGAGCGCGCGGGGAACGAGCAGGCTGAGGGTGGCGCCAAGGGCGGCGAGAAGCAGCCCGGCGACGAGACGCGTTGCCGCGCCGCCCGAGCCGGCGGCGAGCCACAGGCCGGCGAGGATGACCGCAAGCCCGGCGAGGCGGAGGAGGGTGAGAAGCCAGAGCCGGCGCTCGGCCGGGTCGCGCTCAGCGCTCATCGGGTGGATCCCAGCGCAGAGCCGCGCGAAGCCGCCAGGCCGCGACGAGCAGCAGCAGGCCGCCGCCAAGGCCGGGGGCGGCCGCCAGCAGCCCGTCCAAGCCCTCGTCGCGCTGGCCAGAGAGGTCGAAGAGGCCGGCGCCGGTGAACCAGAGGCCGGCGAGCAGCAGCCCGCGCGCCAGCCACTGGCGGACGAGGGGGCGTTCGGGGTCAGCCATGGAGCAGCGCGTGGAGATGGGCGGCGTCGGTGGCAACCGCGGCCGCGCCGGCATCGATGAGGTCATGCCGGTCGTGATAGCCCCAGTCGACGCCGATGGCGCGCACCTGCGCGGCAACGCCCATCGCCATGTCGAAGGCGGTGTCGCCGATGATGACGGCCTGGTCGGGCGCGACCCCGGTGTCGGCGAGGCAGGCGTGCAGCATCGCCGGATGCGGCTTGGAGGGGTGCCGGTCGGCCGTGTGCAGGCTGACGAAATGCTGCTGGATTCCATGATGTTCGAGGCAGAGTTTCAGCCCCCGGTCGGACTTGCCGGTGGCGACCGCGAGCAGCCAGCCGCCGGCTTCCAGCTCGGCGAGCAGCTCGCGCACGCCCTCGAACATCGGCTCCGGGTCGAGGCGGTTGTCGGCGCGCAGCCGCTGGAAGGCGTGCTTGTAATCCTCGGCGAGGCGGGCGTGCAGCTCGGCCTCGGCTTCAGGTAGAAGCGCCTGCATCGCTTCCACCAGGCTGAGGCCGACGACCCGGCGGACGGCGTGCGGGTCGGGATCGGGAAGGCCGAGGCGTGCGAAGCTTGAGTGCATGGCGCGAAGGATATTGGCCTGGCTGTCCACCAGTGTGCCGTCGCAATCGAAGACGGCCAGCTTCATGCGCGCCCGCGGCTTCGGCGCTCGCCACGGCGGTTCCCGCTCGCCGTCGAGGAGGCGCGGCGGTTCTTGCGCGGCGGCGCCGGCGGCGGGGCGGGCGGCGGCGCGTCGCCCAGCGACGGGTCGAAGCCGAGGGTGGCCAGCGTCTCGGCGAAATGGGGCGGGAGCTCGGCCGTCACATCGAGGGTTCCGCCATCGGGCAGCGCGATCACCAGCCGGCGGGCGTGGAGGTGGAGCTTGCGGCTGATCCCGCCGGTGAGGAAGGCGGCAGCGCCGCCATACTTCCCGTCGCCCACGATCGGCGTGCCGGTTGCGGCGGCGTGGACGCGGAGCTGGTGGGTGCGGCCGGTCAGGGGCTGCATCTCGACGAAGGCGGCGCGATTGCCGGCGCGGTCGAGCACGCGAAAGCGCGAGCGGGCGGCCAGGCCATGCGCCTCGTCCACGTGCATCTTCTCGCCGCCCGTGCCCGGCTGCTTGGCGAGTGCGAGGTCGATGAGGGCGTCCTCGAGCCTCGGCACGCCGGCGATGACTGCCCAATAGATCTTGCGCGTGTCGCGGGTGGCGAAGCATTTGCCGAAGAAGGCGGCCGCGCGCGCGGTGCGCGCCAGAAGCAGCACGCCCGAGGTATCCTTGTCGAGCCGGTGGACGAGCTTCGGGCGCGATTCGGCCTCGAACGTCAGGGCGTCGAGCAGGCCATCGACATGCTCGAAGGTCTTGCTGCCGCCCTGGGTCGCAAGGCCGGGCGGCTTGTTGAGGACGAGCGCATGGGCCGAGCGGTGGATCACCAGCGATTGCGCGAAGTCGATCTCCTCGGGCGTGAGCGCGCGGCGCTGCGGCTTCGGCCGGGCGGCGAGCGGCGCGGCTTCCAGCGGGGGCACGCGAAGCGTCTGGCCTTCCGCGACCCGGTCCCCGGGGGTGACGCGGGCGCCGTCGAGGCGGATCTGGCCGGTCCGCGCCCAGCGGCTGACCAGGTTGAAGCTGGCCTCGGGCAGGTGGCGGCGGAACCAGCGGTCGAGCCGGATCCCGTCATCCTCGGCCGAGATCACATGGTCCTGCCCGCTCATGGCAGGAGGGTGCGCATGAGCCACAGGCCGGCCATGAGCGCCAGCAGCGCCAGCAGCATGGAGCCGAGCGCGTAGAGGGCGGCCGTCAGCCAGTCGCCGCGGGCGATGAGCAGGTGGAGATCGAGCGAATAGGCCGAGAAGGTGGTGAAGCCGCCGAGCACCCCGACGCCCAGCAGCAGGCGGAGCGGTTCCGCGCCGGCATCCGCGCGCGCCGCCAGCCAGCCGGCGAGCAGCCCCATGAGGAAGCCGCCCGCCACGTTGACGATGAAGGTGCTCCAGGGAAAGGCCAGCGAGGGGCCGATAAGGCGCGCCACGCCGTAGCGCGCCATGGCGCCCAGCGCGCCGCCGATTCCGACCAGCAGAAAGCCCATCACGCCCGACGCCATAGCGCGGCCCTCAGCCGATTCCAAAGGTCCAGCCTTCGGTCCGCGCGATCTCGGGGGTGAGGCCATCGGGTGACCACCAGCGCGGATCCGGCGCGAGGCTGCGCAGCGCGGCGGCCGAGACGAGCACGTCGGTCTCATGGTCGCTCGGCCAGCGTTCCAGTCGCGGGGCTTCGCTGTCGAGCGCGGCGAGCGCGGAGGCGAGCGCGCCCGGCTCGCGCAGCTTCAGGCCCCGGCCCCCGGCATGGCGGAGCATGGAGCGGGTGTAGATCTCGACGACGAGGGGGCCCTGGGGCCTCGGCGGCATGAACGGCCAGACGGGGATGGCGGGCGCCACCCGGGCCAGCAGGCGCATGCCCGAGAAGCTGGCCTTGGCGACCTGGGCGGCGCCGACGCAATCGAAGACGGTGGACGCCTTGCCGCCGCCCATCGCGTTGAAGGCGCGCTCACAGGCACGCCAGTGGAGAAAATCCCGCTTGCGGCCGTCGGCGGCGCCGAGCCAGAAGTGCGCGCGGGCCGGCCCCAGGATGAACTCGTGCGCGCCGAGATCGGGATCGGCGCACTGGCGTTCGAGCCAGGCCCAGAAGGCGGGGGCATTGTCCGGCGTGTCGAGGCCGGGGAGATAAGCCCCGCGCGCGAGGAAGGGTGGCGCAAAGCTGAAATCGAAACCGACGAGCAGGCGGCCGGGCTGGCTGGCGAGCCAGTCCGCCACCTCGGCGCGGGCCCAGCCGGCGGGGTGTGGCGGGGCGACCAGCCGGGGCGCGGCATGGCCGGCTTCGGCGACCGCGATCGCGATCCCGCGGTGCCGGGTGCCGCGCGCCCCCGACCAGTCGATCGCGGCGAATCGGTCGAAGCGGGGAACAGTCGGGGAGGGCGGCGGTTGAGTCCCCATCACGAACAAGGAGATGGAGCGATGTTGAAGGGACTTCTGCTGTGGGCGCTGGGCGTGCCGGGCGTGGTAGTCATCGGGCTGCTGCTGTTCGGCGTGCTGTGATCCTGTCATGCCCGACAGGCGGGAACAACCGGCGTTCGCGCCGGTTCACCGCCCAAGCCGCGTGCAGTTTGCACAAGGGTCTGCACGCGGCCAACCTTCAGCCACACACGTCCGGCCTCTGGGTGAAGAGCGCCCATCTGTCGCCCGAGGCGGCCATCCAGACCGTCGTCCGCTCGCCATCGCGCCTTGCGGGATCGGCAACATGGCTGGCGCGCACGCACGCAGCGCTTTCCCAGCCCTCGATGCGCGCGTCGAGATAGAGATCAGGCCGGTGCAACAGCGGCCGCTGGCGTTCGAGGTCGAGGACCGCAAGCCCACCGAGGATAGGCTGGTTCGCCTCGCCTGCGTCGGCCAGCGCCGCAAGCGGTGCAACGGGGCCGGGGATGGGCTGAACGCCGGTGTCAAACAGCCGTCTGCCTCCGTTCAGATCGATGATGTAGTAGCTGTTCGGATACTCGCCGTGGACGTGGGTGATTCCCAGCCATCGGCCATGGAAGATTCGGTCGGCCCGGTATCGTTCGCAGGTCATGAAGCCTTCGCAATAGCCGGAATCGGTGAAGCGGAAGCTGCGCGCACCTGTCCGGACGGTGAGGGTCCGCCCATCGCGCGCCAGCGCGCCGGGCGAAAGCCGGGCGAACGTGTCCGGATCGTCCGGCCAGTCGCGGAAGTTGGCGGCGATCTGCTCCTCGATCGCTGCCGCGTCGCGAAAGGGGTGCGGGGCGGTGGCGCAGGCCGCCAGGATCAGGGCCAAGCTAAGGGCGGCGCTTCGCACGAAGCGCCTCCCAGTTCGCCAGACGCTCGGCGATGGCGCGTTCGCGGCCGCGGTCGGTGGGTTCGTAGAAGCGTCGCCGGCCGAGCACCTCGGGCCAGTAGTCCTGGCCCGAGAAGCCTTCCGGCGCATCATGGTCGTAGGCGTAGCCGGCGCCATGGCCGAGATCCCGCATGAGGCGGGTCGGGGCGTTCAGGATGTGGCGCGGCGGTGGAAGCGAGCCGCTTTCGCGCGCCAGCTTCATGGCAGACTTCTGGGCGACATAGGCCGCGTTCGACTTGGGGGCGGTGGCGAGATAGAGGCAGGCTTGCACGATCGCGAGTTCCCCCTCCGGGCTGCCGAGAAAATCATAGGCATCCTTCGCGGCCAGCGCGACGACAAGCGCGTTGGGATCGGCAAGGCCCACATCCTCGCTGGCGAAGCGGACCAACCGGCGCAGGAGATAGAGCGGCTGCTCGCCGGCGACGAGCATGCGCGCCAGCCAGTAGAGGGCCGCATCCGGATCGGAGCCGCGCAGCGACTTGTGCAGCGCCGAGATGAGGTCGTAGTGACCGTCCCGATCCTTGTCATAGACCGGCATACGGCGCTGGAACAGGGCCGCCATCGCGGCCGGATCGAGCGGCTGGCCGGGTTCGAGCGCCAGAAGCGTCTCGGCCTGGCCGAGCAGGAAGCGGCCGTCGCCGTCGGCCTGGGCGACGAGCGCAGCGCGCGCCTCGGGCGTGAGCGGGAGCGGCCGGCCCTCGGCGGCCTCGGCGCGGGCGAGGAGGGCTTCGAGCGCCGGTTCGTCGAGGGGGTTCAGCACGAGGACCTGCGCGCGGCTGAGGATGGCGGCGTTCAGCTCGAAGCTGGGATTCCCGGTGGTGGCCCCGACGAGGGTGATGGTGCCATCCTCCATGGGTGCGAGGAAGGCGTCCTGCTGGGCGCGATTGAAGCGGTGGATCTCGTCCACGAAGAGCAGCGTCGGGCGCGGATCGGCGCGGGCGGCGGCGAAGATGGCCTTGAGATCGGCAACCGAGGTCATCACGGCCGAGATGCCGACGAACCGCAGGCCGGCCGCCTCGGCAAGCAGGCGGGCAATCGTCGTCTTGCCCGTGCCCGGCGGACCCCAGAGGATGAGGCTGGGAAGCCGGCCCGCCGCCAGCATCCGGGTGAGCGCGCCCTCGGGGCCGACGAGGGCCGCCTGGCCGACCACCTCGGCAAGCGTGGCCGGGCGCAGGCGCTCGGCGAGCGGCGCGCGCGGCGGCGGATCCTTGGCAGCGAACAGGTCGGGCACGGTGTGCCTCTAGCCCAGCTGCGGGCCGCTCGCCACTGTCCTACAGATACCGAAATGGTTATTTGTCTTGTTCATGGAAATCAGCCATTCTCATCTTGTTGCCGCTGGCGTGCCGGAGGCGAAGGCCCGGCAGATGCTGCCGCACCTGCTGCCGGCGATGCGACGGTTCGAGATCGTGAGCCTCGCCCGCGCGGCGGCCTTCCTCGCCCAGTGCCATGTGGAATCCGGGCGGTTCACGCGGACAGAGGAGAATCTGCGCTACAGCAGCGCCGAGCGGCTGGTGGCCGTCTTCCCTTCGCGCATTCCGACGGTGGCCGCCGCGCAGCCCTTCCTCCGCAACCCCGAGGGGCTGGCCAACCATGTCTATGGCGGGCGGCTTGGCAATGGCCCGCCGGCCTCGGGCGACGGCTGGCGGTTCCGGGGGCGCGGCCTGAAGCAGCTGACGGGGCGGGCCAATTACCAGCGGGCGGCGGCAGGTCTCGGGCGGCCCTATCTCGCCGATCCCGATCTCGTCGCGCAAGCGCCGGACGCGGCCCTCACGGCCGCCTGGTTCTGGCAGCAGGCCGGCTGCAATGCGCTGGCCGATGCCGGCGACATCGACCGGATCACGCGCGCCATCAACGGGCCGGCGCGGCTGGCCGCCGCGGAGCGGGCGCAGCGCACGGCCGACTATCGGCGCGTGCTGGCGCCGGCGTTCAGCCGCGGGCGCGGCTGACGACGGATTCGGGAAGGTCCTCGCCGAAGACCCGCTGGTAATATTCGGCGACGATGGCGCGCTCGGCCTCGTCGCAGCGGTTGAGGAAGCTGACCCGGAAGGCAAAGCCGATGTTGCCGAAGATCTCGGCATTCTGCGCCCAGGTGATGACGGTGCGCGGGCTCATGACGGTGCTGATGTCGCCGGCAATGAAGCCCTGGCGCGTCATGTCGGCCACCTTCACCATGTTGGCAATCGTCCTGGGATCGGTCTTCGGGCATTTCGCCTGGATGATCGATACCTCGGTGTCGGCCGGCAGATAGTTCAGGGTGACGACGATGTTCCAGCGGTCCATCTGGCCCTGGTTGATCTGCTGGGTGCCATGATAGAGGCCGGACGTGTCGCCCAGCCCCACGGTGTTGGCGGTGGCGAACAGGCGGAACCAGGGGTTGGGGCGGATGACCCGGTTCTGGTCCAGCAGGGTCAGCTTGCCGTCGGTCTCGAGCACGCGCTGGATCACGAACATCACGTCCGGTCGGCCGGCGTCATATTCGTCGAACACGAGGGCCGTCGGGGTCTGCAGCGCCCAGGGGAGCAGGCCTTCGCGGAATTCGGTCACCTGCTTGCCGTCGCGCAGCACGATCGCATCCTTGCCGACGAGGTCGATGCGGCTGATGTGGCTGTCGAGGTTGATGCGGATGCACGGCCAGTTGAGGCGGGCGGCCACCTGCTCGATGTGGGTCGACTTGCCGGTGCCATGATAGCCCTGGATCATCACCCGGCGGTTGAAGGCGAAGCCGGCGAGGATGGCGAGCGTGGTGTCGGGATCGAAGACATAGGTCGGGTCGAGGTCGGGGACCCGCTCGTCGGCCTGGCTGAAGGCCGGCACCTTCATGTCCACATCGACCCCGAAAACCTCCCGGGCATCGACGGACGTGTCGGGCGCGGCCATGCGGGTGGGGGCATGGCGTTCGGTGTCGGCGGCGAGGTTCAGCGCGGTCATGGCCGGGCCGGATTGGGCCAAGCCCTCGCGACATGCAAGGGGGCGCGGCGATCGCGCCGGCTCCCCATTGCGGCAGGTGGGCCCCCTGCGCGCGTCTCCGGTGGCTTGATCTGCATCAATTGTCCGGACAAATTTTCCGCCTAGCAGGGGACCATGACCGACTTCATCGAGACGAACCAGCTGGCGATCCTGCGCTGGCTGCACATCGTCGCCATGGTCTATTGGCTTGGCGGCGAGTGGGGCGTGTTCCAGACCAGCTACAAGGTGGTGAACCCGCGCCTGCCGCTGGACGAGCGGCTGCGGCACATGGACACCGCCTATCGCATCGACATCCTGGCGCGAACGGGCATCATCAGCCTGCTGCCGCTGGGCCTGCACATGGGGCATCTGTGGGGAATCCAGCCGCTGGGCGGGACCTGGCTCATCGGCATGTGGCTGCTCTGGGCTGCCTGGATGGCGCTGACCTGGGCGGCGTTTCTCGCGCGCGGCACGCCGCGCTTCAAGCCGCTGTCCAACGCCGAGGACTGGACCCGCTATCTCCTCATTCCGACGCTGCTCATCATTTCGGTGTCCAGCCTGATGGGCCACGGGCCGCTGGCCGCCGGCGAGGGGCAGCGCTGGTATTCGGCCAAGATGCTGACCTATGGCCTTGCCCTCATCATCGGGGTGATCCTGCGCCTCGTCATGCACGAGTGGCAGAAGAGCTTCCCGAAGCTCGCGGCCGGGCCCGACCCGGCGCTCGAGGCCAAGCTGGACCGGTCGATCCGGCTGGGCCGGTCGGTCGCCTATCTCTACTGGGTGCTGATCCTGACGACGGCCTTCCTGGGCGCGGTCAAGCCCTTCTGAGCGGCTTGCGCGGGACAGGGCGCGCGCCTAGCGCAGGGCCGCCATGCGCATTGCCCCCGCGACCCGCCTGTTCCCGCCCCGTCGCCTCGGGGAGTGCCAGTCGGTCGCGGACTTTCGCGAACTCGCACGCCGCCGGCTGCCGGCCCCCGTGTTCCACTATATCGATGGCGCTGCCGACGACGAGGTGACGAGGGCGCGCAACACGGACGCCTTCGACGAGGTGGACCTGGTGCCCGACGTGCTGGCGGGCGTGGCCGAGGTGGACCTGTCGGTCACGGTATTGGGGCGCAGGTTGGCCCTGCCGCTGTTCCTGAGCCCGACCGCCCTGCAGCGGCTCTTCCACCACGAGGGCGAGCGGGCGGTCGGCCGGGCGGCGAGCGACTTCGGCACCTATTTCGGGGTCTCGAGCCTCTCGACCGTCAGCCTCGAGGAGGTCGGGCGGGCCGCTCCGGGGCCGAAGATGCTCCAGCTCTATGTCCACAGGGACGAGGGGCTGAACCGGAGCCTTGTCGAGCGGGCGAAGGCGGCCGGGTTCGACTGCTTGACGCTCACGGTCGACACGATCGTGGGGGGCAATCGCGAACGCTGCCTCAAGACCGGCTTCACCAGCCCGCCCCGGATCACGCCCGCGAGCGCCTGGGCCTATGCGACGAGGCCGGGCTGGGCGCTGAACTACCTGTTCCGCGAACGTTTCTCGCTTCCGAACCTGGAAGGCCATCTGCCCGAGGGGTCTACGAAGGCGATGTCCGTCGCCGACTATTTCACGCAGATGCTCGACCAGACGCTCGACTGGAAGCTGGCCGAGGCAATCCGAAAGGCCTGGGGGGACAGGCCCTTCTGCCTCAAGGGCGTGATGAGCGTCGGCGATGCCAAGCGCGCGATCGACATTGGCGCGACCGCCATCATGGTCTCGAACCACGGGGGGCGGCAGCTGGACGGCAGCCGGGCGCCCTTCGACCAGATTGCCGAGCTGGCGGACGCGGTGGGCGGCCGGATCGAGATCATCTGCGATGGCGGGATCCGGCGTGGCACGCATGTGCTGAAGGCGCTGGCGGCGGGTGCGACCGCCTGTTCGGGCGGGCGGCTCTACCTCTACGCGCTGGCGGCGGGCGGCGAGGCCGGCGTTCGGCGCATCCTCGGGCGGCTTCGCGACGAGATCGAGCGCGACATGAAGCTGATGGGGGTCACAAGCGTGGCCCAGCTCGACCGGAGCCGGTTGCGCTGGCGCAGGTGAGCCTTGTGTAAAAGATACTCGACTCGATGTCGAATTTACTCTACCTAAAGTCGATAAAACTCGACACGAAGGATTGAACATGCTTGGCGACCTATCGTTCCGCGAGAAGTCTGCCTGGGCGATGGCCGGGCTGTTTCTCCTCATCACGCTCGCCTATCTCGTCGATGCCCAGCCGCTCGGCTGGCGATCGGGCGTGGCGCCACCGGTCGACCGGCATCTGGTCAAGGTGGCGGTCGCGGCGATCGCAGGCTCGATCATCGTCCAGGCGATCCTTGCGGCGCGCCACCCCCGGGAGGCGGAGAGGCCTGCCGACGAGCGCGAGCAGCAGTTCGCACTTCGCGCCAGCCACTGGTCGGGCTACGTGCTGGCCGCCGGGGCCATTGCATCGCTCGTCAACTATCTGGTTCATGGCAGTGGCGACCTGCTGTTCCATGGGATCCTGCTCAGCCTGCTGGTCGCGACGCTGGCGGAGAATCTGGGGCAGATCTGGCTTTATCGGCGTAGCGGCTGAGCATGGGCAGGCGCCCGCCGATCACCAATCGGGTCCGGCTGCACCGGATGCTGGCCGGTGGCCTGACCCAGGCCGAGCTGGCCGACGCGGTGGGGGTAACGCGGCACACCATCATCGCGATCGAGCAGGGCCATTATTCGCCGAGCCTCGAGACCGCCTTTCGCATCGCGCGCTTTTTCAACGTCGGGCTGGAGACGCTGTTCAGCTGGGAGGGGGCAGAGGCTCCGGAGGCCGGCAGCACGCCCAAAGAGGGTTAATGTGTCGGCTGGCTTTACAAAGCTGATTGGGTGTCGGCACGCCGCCTGTTGATATTTCAATATCTTGCACGGCCCATGACAGTTGGCACGAGGATTGCAGGGGTTTGGGAGGATCGCATGTTGCGATTGCTTCACAGGAGGGTCTGTCCAGTGCGTCTTTCCCATCTCGCGGCCGCCGCCGCCCTCGCCTTCGGTGCGGCGACCGTGCCGGCTCAGGCGACCACCACCTTCGCGCAGTTCATCCAGCTCGCGCCTGGCAAGCCGTTCGTGCACACCGGCGGCGACGGCGGCGCGAACTTTGCGGCCATCACCGGGACGGTGCTGGGTGTTCTCGATTTCGGACCCCTGGGCTTCTATGGCGTCGATCTCGCGTTCAACGCCAGCTCGTCCGGCTCGATCATCGACACCGGCTTCACCTGGGAGCAGGGTGGCTGGAACGGCTCGCTCCTGTTCACCAGCGGCTCGACGAACGTTCTGACCGTGACCTTCACCGATGCCACGCTGAGCATCACCAAGGGGCCGGGCGGCAACCAGTCGGGCAGCCTGATCGGCAGCGGCATCTGCGGCACCGACGTCTGCTTCTCGTCCGACGTGCTCTCGGTCAACAACCTCTACTTCAACAATTTCGCCCTCAGCTTCTCGGGCATCCAGCGTCCGCAGGGCGGCGGGGGGATCGCCTATGGCGCGAACGGCGGCAACTTCATCGCCTCGGGCAGCGGCACCTTCGCCGGCGCCATTCCCGAGCCGGCGACCTGGGCGCTGATGATCGCGGGCTTCGGCCTCGTCGGCGCGGCAGCGCGCCGCCGGCGGATCGCAGTCGCCGCGAACTGATCGCGTCAGACCAGATAGGGGTCCGCCAGCCTTCGGGTTGGCGGCCCCTTTCCGTTTCAGGGCGTTCGTCGCCGGGCGCGGAAGGTCGGGCTGGCCTCCAGGTGCGCCTGCGCCTCGCTCAGCGCCTGGAAGCGGGCCTCGTGCCGGCGATCTCCGGCGTTCGCATCCGGGTGGTATCGCCGGGCGAGGCGCCTGTAGGCAGCTTTCACCTCGGCAAGCGTCGCCGTGTCAGGCAGGCCGAGTTTCGAGAGGGCCTGCCGGTCCTCGCGGCTGAGATCGGGTCGCCGGGGAGCGCCCGCCGACGTCTTCCAGCGCAGCACGCCAAGCGCGTCGTCGATCCGGTCGTCGCCGGCCATGGCATTGTGGGCGAAGGCCCGGGTCTCCCGGTCCCAGCTCGGATAGGGGGTCTGCGCCTGCCAGATGGCCTCCTCGCTCATCCCCTCGAACCAGTTCCAGCCGGCGTTGAAGGCGCGGACATGCTCGAGGCAGAGATATTGCCAGGGCGAAGGGCCCGAGGGCGGCGCAAAGGCGCTGCCCGGCCGGTGGAGCGGCGCGCGATAGTCCCCGGGCTGGTCGCAGCCCGGATGCGCGCAGGCGCGATTGCCGGGAAAGGCGCCGCCGCGCGACTTCATGCGTTCACCTGTCCCATGCGCCTGCGATATAGAAGCGCCGACGGGCAAGCGGGAGAGGTGCCATGGGCGCAGTGCGCGACGAGATCGAGCGGCGGTTGCGCGAGAATTTCACGCCCACGCATCTGAAGGTCACGGACGACAGCGCCGCCCATGTCGGCCACGCGGGCCATGACGGGCGCGGCGAGAGCCATTTCACCGTTGAGATCGAAAGCGGGCGTTTCGCGGGACTGAGCCGCGTCGAGTGCCAGCGCGCCGTCAACCGGGCGCTGGCCGACCTGCTCGCCGGCCGGGTGCATGCGCTGGCCCTGAAGGCGCGGGTGCCGCCGGCCGCCTAGCGCGCCGGCGCGAGCTTCAGCGTCCAGCGCGCCGGCCCGGGCAGCAGAGGGGTCGGTCGGCCGGCCAGCCAGTCCTCGTGGCCGGCGAGATAATAGGGCGCCAACGGGTTCCCGGCCTGGCCGCCGGGCATGTGGAACAGGCCGTCGGCCTCGAAGCCGGGCGAGACCGCCATGCGCTGGCTGGCGCCGAAGCCCGGCGCGGTCGCCCGAACCGTGGAACGCCCGCCGGGTACGGGCACATCCCTGGGATCGGTAAAGGGCCTAAGCAGGGGGAGGAAGCGGGCGATCGGGTGGCTGACTCCGGCGGTGTTGACGGCCCCCCAGGTGAAGCGCGCCACGTCACCGCCGGCCTCGCGCCCGACCTCGGCGGCAAGGTTCCCGAGCACCGATCCGATGAGGGCGTTCCAGCTGTCGTGCCCCGGCGGCACGAGGCTTGCCGGCCGCTCGGCGTGCAGGCGGCGGAGCGAGCCTTCGGCGCCGCTCGGCGCATAGGTCCGGCGGAACCCGTTCTCCGGCCGGCCGCCCATGAAGCCCGCATAGATCGCGTCGCGGAAGATCTCGCGGTAGCGGGTGACGATCCGCGCGCCGACCGACTCGGGCGTCATTCGCCCATCCCAGCGCCGGACCGGCTCGATCAAGGCGGCGAGCGCCGGATCCGAGCGCCGGCCTTCCAGTTCGGCCAGCAGCGCAAGCCGCCACCAGCCATGGACGGTCGACAGATCGTCGAGCTGGATCGACAGGAAATCGGCCGGCGCAAAGCGATCGGCGGCGCGGAGCCGGTCGCGGATCTGCCCGGCGCGGCCGCCATGATCCCAGCCGCCATTGCCGAGAAGCCGCGCGCCCTCGCCGCCCAGCACGCGGCCATTGGCTGTCCAGATGCGGCCGTCGGGGGGCGTGCGGACGATGGGCACGGCACCCGGCGGCAGCGTGCCGCGCCAGCCGCGCGCGCCGTCGGCGAAGCTCGTGGCATCGCGCCCGTCGAAGCCGAAGCGGTCGGGCAGCTGGCCAATGATCGTCCAGGCGATCGCGCCGGCCCGGTCCCCGACGACGAGATTCTGCTGCGGGATGGCGCTCTGCTGGGCGATGGCGAGCGCCTCCTCGACGCTGCCGGCCGCTTCCATCGCCAGCGCCGGGGCGAGCCGAACCGCGTTGGGCTCGTGCGCCGTCCAGCGCATGGCGATGGTGCGGCCGAGCGCATCGGTGCCGACCACCGGGCCCCAGATCGTCTCGCGCACCTCGAGCGTCTCGCAGCCCAGGCGCCCGCACAACTGCTCGCGGTGGACAACGAAGGGCCGCGGCCCGTCGGGCGTCCGGTAGCGGCCCTCGCCCGCCGGCTCGACGATGACGGCGTCGGCCGTATCGGCATAGCTGTTGGTGAAGCCCCAGGCGATGCGGCCGTTGGAGCCGACCACCATCATCGGCGTGCCCGGAAGCGTGGCACCGACGATATCGAGCGCGGGTTCGGCGCCGGGGGCGGCGCGAACCACGAGGCGCGCCCGATACCATGTGTTGGGCAGGCGGGTGCCGAGATGCATGTCGTTGGCGACGAGCGCGGCGCCGCTGCTGCTCAGGGGGCCGGCGACCGCCCAGTTGTTGCTGCCAGGCACCGGCGCCTCGGCGGGCGCGGGGCGGGCGGGTTGCGGGGCCGGCGCGGCGGCCGGGAGCTTCGCCGGTTCCAGCCGGGTCGGCATCGGCGGCTCGGCAGCGACGCTCCCATCAAGCGGGGCGTCGTTGGGCGCGCCGTCGGGGAAGAGGAAATCGGCGAGCGCGGGCCCGCCGCGCGCCGTCGCCAGCGCCCGGTCCATTTCCCGCTGGGGGGTTGCCGGCTGCAGGTTCAGATACATGGCGAAGACGGTGAGGATGGTGTCCTCGGGCTTCCAGGGCTCGGGCGCCCTGAACAGGAGCGCATGTTCGAAGGGGCGGCGCGACTGGCTCCCGAGGCCGGCGTTGACGCCCGCCGCATAGGCCTCGACCAGCGCGCGTTCGGCCGGGGGCAGGGCCTCGACCATCGCGCGGGCCCGGGCGCGGAAGCGGTGCGGGCGGACGGCGCGGTCGAGCGTCAGCGCCTCGCCGCCCATCAGCTCGCCAAGCTCGCCCGCGGCGGCGCGGCGAAGCAGGTCCATCTGGAAGAAGCGCTCCTGCCCGTGGAGGAAGCCAAGCGCGATCGCCACATCCTGTCGGGTCGCGCCGGTGACGACGGGGATTCCGGCCGGGTCGCGGGCGATCTCGACCGGCGCGGTGAGGCCGGGCAGCGCCACCTCGCCCTCGAGCTGGGGCAGGGAGCCGCGCGCGGCGAGCCAGACATGGATCGCAAGCCCAAGGCCCAGCAGCGCGACCAGCGGCAGCACTGCCAGGATGAAGCGGATCGTGCCGCGAACGATGCGTGCCATTGGCCCCCTCCCGGTTCGTTGCGCGACTGCTATCGCATCGAAGGCGCCGCGGCCAGACATGCCGATTGGCCGGACAGGGCCCGGCCGTGCAGGGCCCCCTTGGCCCTCGCACAGGCAATGGCTGGACAGGCGCACCTGACCCGCGCCATCAGGGCCGGGCCATGGCCGAACCGGACAGGATCGAGGATTTTCGCCGCGCGCTGGCGGCCGGCATGCGCGCGCTCGGCCGGCGGGCGGAGTTCGAGCTGAGCTTCACCGCCGACAAGCCTGCCTGCAATGGCGACCAGGCGCGGGTTCCCCAGCCCTCGCGGGCGCTGACCCCGCAGCAGGCCGCCGAGGCGCGCGGCTGGGCCGACAGTTTCGCGCTGCGCCGCCGCCTCCACGACGCCCGGGCCCATGCCGCCGTCGCCGTCGCGCCCGGTCTCGCGCGGGACATGCTGAACGCCGCCGAGCAGGCCCGCATCGAGGCCGTGGGTGGCCGCGACATGGCCGGCGTCGCCCTGAACCTCGAGCGGATGCTCCTGACGCGGCTCAAGACCGACCCGATCGCGCGGGCGCGCAGCGCCGACGAAGTGCCGCTTGCGACCGCCATGGGCCTGCTGGTCCGCGAGCGGCTGACCGGCGCACCCATCCCCGAGAGCGCGGCGGCCGCCGTGGCGCTGGTTCGCGGGCGGCTGGAGGAAGCCGCCGGCGCGCATCTCGACCAGCTGGCCGACTCGATCGACGACCAGGCGGCCTTCGCCGAGGCCTTCCAGCGGGTGCTGCATGACCTGGGCCTCGCCGACGACCCGGATTCGCCGGCCGACGAGCCGGAAGCCGAGCCGGCCGAGGAACAGCCGAAGGAGGCCGGCGCCGACGAGGAGCAGGAAGCGGACGCGGAAGGGGCTGAAGGCGAATCGTCCGTCGAGACAAGGGCTGAAGCCGCCGAGCGCGAGGGCGATGAGGGCGAGACGCGCGACGTCAAGATGGAGACGGACATGGTCTCCGACGCGGAGCTGGGGGAGGAAGGCGAGGAGGGGATGCTTCCCTGGCGCCCGAACCTGCCCGACCGCGCGCTGCCGCCCGACTTCGCCTACCGGATCTGGACGACGGCGCATGACGAGGTGGTGACGGCCGAGGCGCTGTGCGACGCCGAGGAGCTGGCGCGGCTGCGGGGTTATCTCGACCAGCAGCTGGTGAGCCTCCAGGGCGCCGTCACCAAGCTTGCCAACCGGCTGCAGCGACGGCTGATGGCGCAGCAGAACCGGAGCTGGGACTTCGACCAGGAGGAGGGCCTGCTCGACACGGCCCGGCTGACCCGGGTGGTGGTGCAGCCCGAACATGCGCTGTCCTACAAGGTGGAGCGCGACACCGAGTTCCGCGACACGGTCGTCACGCTGCTCATCGACAATTCTGGCTCGATGCGCGGGCGGCCGATCTCGATCGCGGCGATTTCGGCCGACATCCTCGCCCGCACGCTGGAGCGGTGTGGGGTGCGAACCGAAATCCTGGGCTTCACGACGCGGGCCTGGAAGGGCGGCCAATCGCGCGAATCCTGGCTGGCGGCCGGCCGGCCGCCCAAGCCGGGCCGCCTCAACGACCTCAGGCACATCATCTACAAGGCGGCCGACACGCCCTGGCGGCGTGCGCGCCGCAACCTCGGCCTGATGATGCGCGAGGGGCTGCTCAAGGAGAATATCGACGGCGAGGCGCTGCTGTGGGCGCACGAGCGGCTGCTCGCCCGGCCCGAGGACCGGCGCATCCTGATGGTGATTTCGGACGGCGCGCCTGTCGATGACTCGACGCTGTCGGTGAATGCGGGAAACTATCTCGAGCGGCACCTGCGGCAGGTGATCGACTGGATCGAGACGCGAAGCCCGGTGGAGCTGGTCGCCATCGGGATCGGACATGACGTGACGCGCTACTACCGCCGCGCCGTCACCCTCATGGACGCCGAGCAGCTGGGCGGCGCCATCGTCGAGCAGCTGGCCGGCCTGTTCGACCTGGAACCGGCCGGCCGCCGCCGCTGATAGGCGCGGCTCCATCCGGGGGCTTTCCCCGTCGAGGGAGGGCACCTCAGCGTCGGATTTTTTTACACGTTTCCAACCCGTCGATCATGCGTTCCACGGGATTTCAATGGGTTATGGGAACGAAGTCGTTGGCACATATCTTGCCAACACATTGGCCGAGTGTTCAGGAGGGGAGACTTGGACATGCAGATGCGGCTGAAACTTCTCGCGGCGACAGGTGCGCTCTGTCTTGCCGCAGCCGGCGTCAATGCCTCAGCCATCATCGGCAACGGCACGATCGGCCTGGGCGTCACCAAGGATGGTCATCTCGGCCTGCTTGGCGGTCCGCCCAGCGCTGCCGGCACGGAGACCTATGGCCTTCGCGACCTCAGGACCGGCTTCGAGGGAACCGCGGCCGGCTGTCTGTGCGAAGGCTGGGGCATATCGGACGGCGTCACGGGCTGGGGGCATCGGTCGACACCCTGGGCTTCACCCCTTTGGTCAGCCTCGTGAGCTTCACGTCGACAGCATCGACCGCCACGAGCGTGGTGAAGGCCGGCGGCGTCTTCGAGATCACGCACGCGTTCCAGCCGTCGGTCTCTCCCGATCTGTACGAGGTGACCGTCACGATCCGCAACATCTCGGGCGCGGCGGTTGCCAACACCCTCTATCGCTGCACGATGGACCGGGACATCGAGCCGACCGCGTTCAACGAGTATGTGACCATCGGCGGCACGGCAACCGCTGCCAACGTGATCGCCGCCGTCAACAACGGCTTCTGCAGCGTGGACCCGCTCGGCCCGTGCAGCCCGCTTCTCCCGGGCGGCGTCGTCCCCGAGCCGGCCACCTGGGCCATGATGATCGCCGGTTTCGGCCTGGTCGGGTTCGTCGCCCGTCGCCGCCGGACTTCCATCGCCACGGCCTGACCCGTTCGTCACCGGTCACGCAGGGGTGGGGCCGCGATCCACTGGGGTCGCGGCCTCCGTCCTTTCTGACGCCTTCAGATCAGCAGGTCGGCCGCGAGAAAGGCGAAGAAGAATCCCACGGCCCAGATGAGCGCGGAGACGCCGAGCATGGCCGCAGACGCCTGCCGAAGCCGCTGGCAGGCCCGGGCCTGCGCCGGGTCGGCCGGGCAGGGCAGGGCGGCCGCGCGCCGGTGGGCTGTGAAGGCCGCCACCAGCAGCAGGGCGGAGCCGGCGAACAGCCAGGCCTTGTACCGCGTCAGGGCGACCAGCCACGGCGCCGCCGACACGAGGCCCGCGAGCGCGGCCCCCAGCCCCAGAGTGACGAGGAGTGCGGGCAGCGCGCAGCAGACCAGCGTCGTCGTCGAGGCGAAGAGGCTGAGCGTGGCGGGCGCGAGGTCCCGACGGTCGATCGGGCGGCTCATCGCGGCGTCCGCTCGATGGCGGTGACGGCATAGCCGCTGTCCGTCACCAGCTTGCGGAGTGTCGCGTCGTCGAGCGTGGAACCGGCCCTGAGGCCAAGGTGCACCTCGCCCTTGCCGAGATCGACATGCACCCGCTCGACGTCGGTGCGCCTTTTCATCATCGCCTCGATCGAGCGGGCACAGAAGTCGCAGACGAGGCCATTGACCCTGACGGTGACCAGCTGGGCCGCCGGCGTCGGCGCGGCGGCAACGGCCGGCAGCGGGGCGGCGGCGAGGAGTGCGGCAATCAGAAGGGTTCGCATGGGAGTATCCTTTCGGTTCAGAAGCGCAATTGCGCGTTGAGGATGAGCCGGCCGCGATCGGTCGCGCCGGCTTCGAGCATCACGGTCCGGTAGAAGAGGCGGGCGACGAGGGCCGGCTGCACCTCGTCCAGGGCAGCGCTGTCGCGCATCAGCTGGCCGAACAGCCAGAGATGCACGTCGCCATAGTTGCCCGCGTAGGGTGCCCAGCCGAGGCGCAGCATCTGCATGTCCGACCGGCCCTGGCCTTCGGCAGCGGTGAGGCGCGCCATGCCCATCACCATGACCCTGCGGTTCTCCCAGTCGGCCTGTGCCTCGAGGAAGCCGCCGGGCCGGGCCGGGCCGCCATCCTCGAAGGCCGCGCCCGCCATGCCGGCGATGTAGAGGTTCGCCTGGGCAGCCGGGAGGTTCCAGCGCCGGACGAGCCAGGTGGCCTGCGGGCCGACCAGCTGCCAGCCTTCCTCGCGCATGCGCAGATAGCGGCCGCCGAGCGACCAGTGGCGATTGGGGGTATAGTGGACGAGCGCCGACCCCATCACGGGATTCAGCTCGGTGATGACGGTGACGCCGCCCGGCCATGAGACGGGGCGCGCACCTGTCGGCGTCGGCACGGTGAGGCATGCAGCCGCAAGGACTGCAAGCGATGTTCGCATGATCTGGTTCCTGACAAGCGTTTCGGGCGACCGGCATGGTGACGCCGGCCCGCGAACGTCGGTCAGGCGCGGGGTGGTCGCTCGGCCGGCCCCGAGTGCAGGGAGGGGAGCGGCGCTGGCGCCCAAGCCGCGGCCTGGGCCGGCGCAGGGGCCGGAGGAAGCCGTGGATCGGCGGGCGGCAGGGCGGCCGCCAGCATGCAGTGGCCCGGGCAGCCGTCGGGGCAGCAGGCGGGGGCCTTGCGTTCGGCCGTTCCCGCGGCTGGCTCCGCCGCGCCATGGGCACGGCAGGGCGAGGAGACCTCATCCCGCTGTGGGGATTCCGGCATCGGGCCAGCGACAGCAGCCGGGTGGCCGCAGGCGAGTGCCAGCAGCAGGGCGACGAGGCCGTGAAGCCAGCGACCGGACATACACCCAACATAGGTTCTGGCGGCCCCTCGCGCAACGCGCCCCGCTGGGCTAGGGCGCCTGGCATGCCTGACGTGCAGATGATCGACCGGGGTGACGGAACCCGGCTGGCGGCCCGGCACCAGGCCGGGCGCGGCCCCACGCTCATGTTCCTGCCCGGCTATATGTCGGACATGGGGGGCACCAAGGCGACGGCTCTGATGGACTGGGCCATTGCCTCGGGGCGGGCCTGCCTCCTCCTCGATTATTCGGGCTGCGGCCAGTCCGAAGGATCGTTCGAGGCCGGCACCATCCGGCGCTGGGCCGCCGATGCGCTGGCCGTGGCCGATGCGCTGGCGCCGGGGGCGCTGCTTCCCATTGGCTCGTCCATGGGGGGCTGGATCATGCTGCATCTGGCGCTCGCCCGACCGGACTCCATTCATGCGCTGGTCGGGATCGCGGCCGCGCCGGACTTCACGCGCTGGGGCCTCGCGCTCTCGGCCGAGGAGGTGGAGCGCCTCGCCCACCAGGGGTTCGTGAGCCGGCCCTCGGCCTATGCCGACAGCCCCTATCGCTACAGCCGGGCGCTGATCGAGGACGCCGGGGGCGCCTGCCTGCTCGATCGCCCCATCGGCTATGCGGGGCCGGTCCGGCTGCTGCACGGCGAGGCCGACGCGGACGTGCCGTGGGACATCTCCCGCCGGCTGATGGCCGCGCTCCAGTCAGAAGATGTGCAGCTGACACTGGTGAAGGGCGGGGACCATCGCCTGTCCGCGCCGGCCCATCTCGAGCTTCTGTTCCGAACCATCGAAAGCCTTGCGCCATGAAGATGCCGACTGCCCTGTCCCTCCTCCTCCTGATCGCCGTGCCTGCGGTTGCGCAGGAGGCGCCGCTTGACCCCGCGCTCGACCGCAAGCGCTATGATGGCTGCGTCCGCTCGATCGAGAGCGCCGCGGCGACCGCCGAGACCTATGCGCGCGAGTGGGCCGCGCGCGGCGGCGGTCTTCCCGCCCGGCATTGCCTCGCGCTCGCCCAGCTTCGGCAGGACAAGTTCGCCGAGGCCGAGGCGACGCTGGTCGCGGCCGCCGGCGAGGCGGCCGCCGCGAAATCGCCCTTCGCCGCCGATTTCTGGGGGCAGGCCGGCAATGCTGCCCTGCTCGCCGGGCGGGCGGAGCCGGCGATCGCGCATTTCACCGCTGCCATTGCCAGTGCGGGCGAGTTCGCGCCCCGCCGGCTGGCTGCCTTCCATCTCGACCGGGCGCGGGCCGAAGCCGAGCTCGGCCGCCTGTCGGAGGCCAGGGCCGATCTCGACCGGGCGCTGGAGCTGGATCGCGAGGAGCCGCAGGCGTGGATGCTCTCGGCCGCGCTTGCGAGGCGGGCTGGCGACCTGGGGCAGGCGGTTCGCGACATCGAGCGGGCCTCGACGCTTGCGCCGAGCGACCCCGACATCATGTTCGAGCAGGGGAACATCGCGGCGGCCAATGGCGACCTTGAATCCGCCCGCCGCGTCTGGACGATGGTGACGAAGGCAGCGCCCGGCACGCCGGCGGCCGATCTCGCCGCCCGCGCGCTTGCCGACAGGCCCTAAGCGTCGCCCGGCAAGAGGAACCGCGCCGCCATGGCGCGGGGCACCCGCGCTGGCCGCATCAGCGCCCGGTCCATCAGGACCCAGGTGGTCCGCGCCTCGAGCCGCAGCGTGCCATCCGGCCCTGTGATGCGCGTGCAGCGGTCGAAGCGGGCGCCGCGCGGATTCTCGCCCCAGGTCTCGGCCAGCAGCCGCTCGCCGAGATGGCAGGGGCGGCGATAGTCGATCTCGTGCCGGCTGACGGCCCAGATATAGTCGGCCTGGTCCTGCTCGCTCGCGGTCGCGCGCCAGTGGGCGGTCGCGATGTCCTGCAGCCAGTGGACATAGACTGCATTGTTGACATGGCCGAGCTCGTCGATGTCGCCCGCTTCCGGCTCGATCGGCAGCCGGAAGGGAAGGGCCGTCACGCCTTGGCCCTTCCCTCCAGCGCAAGGAACAGGAAGGCATATTCCTCGGCCACCTCGCGCAGCGCCTCGAACCGGCCGGACTTGCCGCCATGGCCGGCGCCCATGTTGGTCTTCAGCAGCAGGAGATTGTCGTCCGTCTTCATCTCGCGCAGCCGGGCCACCCATTTCGCCGGCTCCCAGTAGGTGACGCGCGGATCGTTCAGGCCGGCCGTCACCAGCATGGCGGGATAATTCTGCCGGCGGACCTGGTCATAGGGGGAAAGCGCCAGCAGGCGGCGGAACACCTCTTCGCTTTCGGCCGGATTGCCCCATTCCGGAAACTCGCCCGGGGTGAGCGGCAGCGACGTGTCGAGCATGGTGTTCAGCACATCGACGAAGGGCACATGGGCCACGATCGCGTTGTAGAGATTGGGCGCCTCGTTGGCGATGACGCCCATCAGGAAGCCGCCCGCCGAGCCGCCGCTGGCCGAGGTGGTGGCCGGCCGGCCGAAGCCCTTGCCATGCAGATGCCGGGTCGCATCGATGAAATCGTTGAAGGTGTTGGCCTTCTTCTCGAGCTTGCCGTCGAGATACCAGGTGTAGCCCATGTCGTCGCCGCCGCGGATGTGGGCGATCGCATAGGCATAGCCGCGGTCGAGCAGCGACAGGCGCGCGGCCGAGAAGCCCGGCGGCGTGGCGATGCCGTAGCTGCCATAGCCGTAGATGTGGAGCGGCTTCGAGCCGTCCTTCACATAATCCCTGCGATAGACGACCGAGACGGGAACCCGCGCGCCATCGCGCGCCGGGGCCATCAGCCGCTCGGTCACATACTGGCTCGCGTCGTAGCCCGACGGGATTTCCTGCACCTTGCGGGTGACGAGCCGGTCGGCCGCGACGTCATAGTCATAGACGGTGCGCGGTGTGACCATGGACTCATAGGCGAGGCGAAGCAGCGGCGCGTCGGCCTCCGCATTGGTGCCGAGTCCGGCTGCGTAGCTGGCTTCCGGAAAGGCGACGCGACGCTCGGTACCGTCGGGGAAGATGAGGCGCACCTGGTCGAGCCCGTCGAGCCGTTCCTCGAGCGCGACATAGCTCGCAAACGGCGTCACGCCGCGCAGGTAGAGGCGGCTGTCGCCTTCCATCACCCTGGTCCAGCTTCCGGGATCGGCCGCCGGCGCGGTGAACAGGGCGAAGTTGGGATTGCTCTCGTTTGAGAGGATGAACAGCGTGTCGCCTCGTCCATCGACCGAATATTGATGGCCGGTCTTGCGGGCGCGCACCAGCCTGGGCGGTGCGGTGGGGTTGGCGGCATCGATCACATGGACTTCGCTGGTGGCCGACTGGCTGGCGGTCACGAGGATCCAGCGCCGATCCTGGCTCTGGCCGACCGAGGTGAAGAAATCGCCCTTTTCCTGATAGAGGATGGGGTCATTGCCGGCCGGCGTGCCGAGCCGGTGGAGGCGCACGCGATCGGGCCGCCATTCGGCCGAGGTCTGCGCCCAGACGAGGCCCTGGCTGTCAGCTGTCCAGGCCGGCGCGCCGAGACTGTCGGTCGCGACCGTTTCGAGATCGGTGCCGGTCTCGAGATCGCGGACGACGAGGGTGAAGCGCTCGTCGCCGCTGTCGTCGTAAGAATAGGCGAGGCGCTTGCCGTCGGGCGAGACGGAAAAGCTGCCGAGGCGGAAATAGGCCTTGCCTTCGGCCAGCGCGGGTTCCGAGAGGATGAGGGTGGCCTCGCCGCCGCCGCGCGGCCGGCGGAACCAGTTGCGATACTGCGCGCCCTTCTCGAAGGCCCACCAATAGTCGAATGCGCCGTCGGGATAGGGCACGCTCGAATCCTCGGGCGGCACGCGGCCCTTCAGCTCCTCGAACAGCGCCTCCACCAGCATCGACTGGGGCTTCATGTGATGCTCGAACCAGGCGTTCTCGGCGCGCAGATGGGCGAGGATCGCCTCGTCGGTCACCTTGGGGTAGCCGGGGTCGCGAAGCCAGGCGTAGGGATCCTCGACGGTGATTCCGAATTTCGTGAAGCTCGTCGGGATCTTGCGGGCGCGGGGCGGCTGCATGCGGGGCCTGTCGGTCGAAGCGGTGAGGGGGGCGGCGGAAAGGCTGGCGGCGAGGCTGCCGGCCAGGAACTGGCGTCTGTCCATTGGCGCCTTCTGCCGGCCCGCCGGGCCGGGTGCAAGCGGTTGCGATCCGCAAAGGTGAACCTTCGGGCTCGATTGCCCGGGATGGGCCGGCCGGCTATGGCAATGCCAGCCGACAGGGGTGACGAGATGCTGAACGTGACCGCCGCCGACGTGATGGTAGAACCCTATCCGCATGTGCTGAGCGATGCGATCCTGCCGCCCGACATGTTCGCCCGGCTGAAGGCGGACTATCCGGACGAGGCCATCTTCGAGGCCACGGCCGACCTGACCGGCAGCGAGGGTTCACGGGCCGGCAAGGGCACCGGCTTCGACGTGTACCGGGGCGATGCTGCTTATGATCGGCTGATGGAGACCAGCAGCGCTTGGGCCGAGTTCGACGCCTGGATCAACAGCCCGGCCTTCATCGCCAAGTATGAGGAGTTGTTCGGCACGCACGCCGACGCGATCGGGATATCCGTCGATATTCCGGCCTCCACCTACAATCGCGCCTATGTCGAGCCGCGCGAGCTTCTGAACCCGAATGCGACCCTTGGTGACCGGATCACCAGCCTGACCCACCGGCTGACGCGGGGCCTGCGGGGCCGCCGCCCGGTCGAGCTGTTCACTCGGCTGGACATCACGCGGTCGCTCGGCGGCTATGCCAAGACTCCGCATTGCGACCGGCCCAACCGGCTGTGCTCGCTGATCATCTACTTTACGGACGCAGACGAGGTTGGCCTCGAGGGGGGAGACCTGCTTGTCTATCGGCTGCGCAAGCCCCTTCCCGTGGAGAAGGCGCCGCGCCATCCGCGCCCCGAGGAGGTGGACATCGTTGCCACGATCCGACCGAAGGCCAATCGCGGGATCTTCTTCCCCTGCTGCAATAGCAGCTATCATGGAGTGACCGCGGTCACCTCCAAGGGGATTCCGCGCGACTTTCTCTACATCAACATTTCCGGACACGCCGGCTCGCTCTGGTAGGGCTCAGCGCCGGATCAGCACCAGCGCGGCGCCGATCATTGCCGCACCCGTGAGCGCGACGGGGCCGAGCGTCTCGGAGAAGGCCAGCCAGCCGGCGATCGCCGAGACGAGCGGCTGGACCAGCAGGCCCACCCCCACGACGGTTGCCGGCAGGCGCCCGCTTGCGAACACCATCAGCCCCTGGCCGGCCAGCTGGCTGGAGACGGCGAGCGCCACCACCGGCCGCCAGTCGGTGGGCCAGAAGGGAGCCGGCTCGAGGAGGGCGGCGGGCAGCAGGAAGAGGGCGCTGGAAGCGGTCGAGAGGCCGAGCACGGTCGCCGTCGTGAAGCGGTCGCGAAGGCGCATGATGGTGAGCAGATAGCCCGTGTAGAAGGCCGCGGCCGCGAGGCTGAGGAGATCGCCGACGAGGTTCGCTGGCGACAGCCGGGCCGAGCTGCCGAGCAGCAGGGCCGCGCCGCCGAGTGCGAGCAGCAGCGCACGGGCGGTCGTCTTGCCCGGCCGCTCGCCGCGCACGAGGATCGCCCAGCCGGCCAGCATGAAGGCCGTCGTGTTCGCGAACAGCGTGGCATTGGCCGTGGTGGTCCGCACGATCCCGAGGTGCCAGACGGCGAGGTCGGCCGCGAAGAAGCCGCCGGCAAGCGCCGCGATCCCGATCGGCAGGTGGCGAAGGGGGAGCCTCGTTCCGATGTCCCGCCTTGCCCAGGCGAGGGCGAGGAGGACGGGCGCGGCCAGCGCCATGCGCCAGAAGGCCGATGCGATGGGGCCGGTGTCAGAGAGCCGCACGAGGAGCGGCCCGAAGGCGAGCAGCGCCGAGCCCACCAGCAGGGCGGCGAGCGGCCAGCCGGCGACCGGGGCCGGGCCGGCGGGCAGGGGGGCTTCAGCCAAGCGCGGCGACGAAGCGGCGCAGGTCGGCAAGCAACAGCTCGGGTTCCTCGAGCCCGGCGAAATGGCCGCCGGCCGGCATGTCCGTCCAGTGGACCACATGGTAGCCGCGCTCGACCATGGAGCGCGGCGGGAAGGCGAGCAGGTCGCGCGGGAAGGCGGCAACGCCGGTCGGCACCTCGATCCGCCGGCCTTCGGGGATGGTGAAGCCGCCTTCGAGGAACATGCCGCGGTAGATCCAGGTTGCCGTCAGGAAACTGCGGGTGGTGAGATAGATCATGATGGTGTCGAGCAGCGTGTCGAGCGGGAAGGGGGGTTCGACGATCGTGCCCTTCGTGTCCGACCAGCCGCAATATTTCTCCGCCAGCCAGGCGGCGACCCCCATGGGCGAATCCATCATGGCGAAGCCGAGGCTCTGCGGCTTGGTGCCCTGGAGGACGAGATAGCCGGTCTCGGTCGCGCGGATCATCCGCGCCCATTGGAGCCAGCGGCGCTCATCGTCCGTGGTTGCCGACATGTCGGCCGAGCGCAGGCCGTAGCCATTGAGGTGCAGCGCCTCGATCCGGCATGAGTCTAGGCCCATCCATCCGCCGATCACGCTGCCCCAGTCGCCGCCCTGGTAGATGAAGCGCTCATAGCCGAGCAGGCCCATCAGCCGGTCGTAGAGGCGGGCAACCGCGCGCGGGCCAAGCGGGCCCTTCGGCTTGTCGGACCAGGCGTAGCCCGGAAGCGAGGGCGCGACCACATGGAAGGCCGGCGCGGCCGGATCCTCGGGCTCGGCCAGCCGGTCGATCAGGGCCTCGAACTCCATCACCGAGCCGGGCCAGCCATGGGCGATGAGCAGCGGGCGGGCATCGCCGCGCGGGCTCGGCCTGTGAATGGCGTGCAGTCGCAAGCCGGGCTCGACCTCGACCCTCACCTGGGGGAAGCGGTTCAGCCGCTCGACGGTCGCCGGCCAGTCGTGCCGGTTCAGCCAATGGTCGCGAAGCCGGGCCATGTAGGCACGGTTGGCGCCATGCTCCCAGCCATGGCCCTCGGGCTCCTCGAAGAAGCGGAAGTCGGCGACCCGGCGGCGGATCCAGTCGACCTCCGCCTCGTTGACGGGGATCCGGAAGGGCTCGATGCTCATGCCGCCGCCCGGTGGCCGGCCTTCTGCTCGGCGCGGATGGCGGCCGCCGTCTTCTCGGCGATCATGATGGTGGGCGCATTGGTGTTGCCAGACACAAGCCATGGCATGATCGAGGCATCGACGACCATCAGCCCCTCGACGCCGTTCACATGGAGGCCGATGTCGGTGACGGCCTCGGCATCGGGGCCCATCCGGCAGGTGCCGACCGGGTGGTAGATGGTCTCGGCCCAGTCGCGGATCCTGGCGACGAGCGCTTCGCCCGTCACGTCGTCCCCCGGCCAGGCTTCGCCGGCATTGTAGCGGGCGAGCGAGGGCTGGCGGCCGATCGCGCGCGCGATTTCGACGCCCTTCACGAGCGTCTCGAGGTCTTCCGGGGCGGAGAGATAATTGGGGTCGATCGCCGGATGGGCGCGCGGGTCGGGCGAGGCGAGGCGGATCTCGCCGCGGCTTTCCGGCCGGACCTGGCAGACATGGACCTGGTAACCATGCTCGGGATTGACCCCGCCCCGCCCGTGCGGCTCGCCCTTCACCGGCATGAAGTGCATCTGGATGTCGGGCGCAGCCAGCCCCTCGCGGGTGGAGACGAAGGCGCCGGCGGCCGTCGGCATGTAGCTGGCGTCGCCCGACTTGCGGACGATCCAGTTGAGCGCCGAGACGATCTTGGTGATCGGGCTGGAATTGCCGTTGAGGGTGATCGGCAGGCGGGAGCGCCACTGCACGATGACGTCGAGATGGTCCTGCAGGTTCTGGCCGACCTGCGCCCGATCGGCGACGACCTCGATCCCCAGCGCCTTCAGATGCCCGGCCGGCCCGACGCCCGAGAGCAGGAGGAGCTGCGGCGAATTGATGGCGCCGCCCGAGAGGATCACGCGCCGCGCCCGGACTTCGCGCCCGTCCACCAGCGCCACGCCGACGGCCCGCCGCCCCTCGAACAGCACGCGCGCGGCGAGCGCGTCCGTCAGGATCCTGAGGTTCGGTCGCCGGCGCACCTCGGGCGGGAGATAGGCGCGCGCCGCCGAGCAGCGCTGGCCGCCGCGGATGGTCGAATCATAGGCGCCCGCGCCTTCGAGCTGGGGGCCGTTGAAGTCGTCTGTTCGTGGATAGCCGGCCTCGACGGCGGCGGCGATGAAGGCCTCGTTCAGCTCGTGCGGCAGCATCCGGCGGGTGACGGACAGCGGCCCGCCAACGCCGTGCCACTCGCTTTCGCCCCGATCGCTGTCCTCGGCGTGGCGGAACCAGGGCAGCACGTCAGACCAGCTCCAGCCGGTGCAGCCGGCCTGCGCCCAGCGATCATAGTCCGAGGGCGCGCCGCGGATATAGACCATTCCGTTGATCGCCGACGAGCCGCCGAGCGCCCGACCGCGCGGCCAGAAGAGCCGCCGGCCATTGAGATGCGTCTGGGGCTCGGTCCAGTAGCCCCAGTTGAACCTGTTCCCATTTTCGGGCGGCAGGATCTCGGCGATCCCGGCCGGCATGTTGATCAGCATCGACCGGTCGTTGCCGCCCGCCTCCAGCAGGACGACGCGCGTTGATGCATCCTCGCTGAGGCGCGCCGCGAGCACGCAGCCCGCCGAGCCTGCGCCGACGATCACGAAGTCCGCTGTGTCTGCCATGGCATCCTCCCGGCGCCGAACCTAGCCAAGCGCTGGGGAGGCTGCCACCCTCGCGAAAAGGGCGGATGCCGGGCGTCTTTCGCCCGCCTCCGGCTGCGGCTAGGCCAGCCCGATGCTGGCAGGGTTTCGAGTCGCGGCGGTCGCCCTGTTCATCGGCGGCTGCACGCTGGGGACGGTGCAGCCGGTTCGCGCACCCGCACCGCCCCCGCCCGACCTGCCCGCCGTGTTCGACTGCCTGCGCGAGCGTGGGGTGGGGCGGGGGGTGGTGCACCACCGCCCACCCCAACCGGCGGCGGCGGGGGAGTTGCTTGACAGCTTTCCACGTTCG
>JBKBUL010000007.1:0-48031 GCA_046290045.1 Sphingomonadaceae bacterium | reverse complement strand
GATCCCGACACCGGTGCGCCGCGCTTCGGGCCGCCAGCCACGCACGAGCGCGAACTGATCGTGCCGGTGCCGACGCCGGGGCCCAATGACGCGCTCGTCTATCTGCTGACGTCGGAAGTGAACTTCAACGACATCTGGGCGCTGACCGGAATCCCTGTCTCCCCCTTCGATTCACACGAGGAGGATGTGCAGGTGACCGGCTCGGGCGGCATCGCCCTCGTCGCCGCGCTCGGCTCGGAAGCGAAGCGGGAGGGACGGCTGAGGGTGGGTGACCTCGTCGCCGTCTATTCCGGCACCAGCGAGCTGCTGTCGCCCATGGCCGGGCTCGACCCGATGTTCGCCGACTTCGCGATCCAGGGCTATGAGACCGAGACGGGAAGCCACGCGCAATTCCTGAAGGTGCAGGCGCCGCAGCTCCATCCCGTGCCGGCCGACCTCACGCTCGAGCAGGCGGGCAGCTACATCCTGAACCTCGGCACGGTGACGCGCTGCCTGTTCACGACGCTGAAGATCGCGCCGGGCAGGCGGATCTTCGTGGAAGGAGCGGCAACGGGCACCGGCCTCGACGCCCTGAAGAGCGCGGTCCGAACCGGCCTGATCGCGACCGGCCTCGTCTCCAGCGCCGAGCGGGCAGCCTTCGTGAAGGGTGAGGGCGCGGTCGGGGCGATCGACCGGCGCGACCCACGCTGGGCCGAGGCCTTCGTGCCCGTTCCCGAGGATCCGACCGGGTGGACAGCGTGGGAGAAGGCCGGCGAGCCAATCCTCGCCGCCTACCGGGCGCTCAACGACGGGCAGCTTGCCGACCATGTGGTGAGCCATGCCGGGGAGACGGCCTTTCCGCGCAGCTTGCAGCTGCTGGCCGAAGGCGGCAGCCTGGCCTTCTACGGCGCTTCGTCGGGCTATCACTTCAGCTTCATCGGCAAGGCCGGCGCCGCCGACCCGGAAGCCATGCTGGCGCGCGCCGGCCTGCAGGGGGGCGAATCCGTTCTGCTCTACTATGGCGCGTCCACGGGCGAACTGCTGGATGAGACGGGGCTTGCCCTCATCGAGGCGGCGCGCCGCTTCCGGGCGCGGATCGTGGTCGCGACCCGAAGCGACGGCCAGCGCGAGTTCCTCTCGGGCCTTGGTCTGGAGGAGTCGATCGAGGGGATCGTCTCGATCGAGGGGCTGAAGCGGCAGCTGGGGGACGGCTTCGACTGGCCCTCCACCATGCCGCGCCTGCCGGATGCAAAGGCCGACATCGAGACCTTCCGCGCGGCCGTGCGCGACTTCCAGGACCGGGTGCTGAAACCCTTCGGGACGGCCATTGGCCGCGTGCTGCGCTCGGCCGCCAACCCGCGCGGCAGCCCCGATCTGATCCTCGAGCGCGCCTTCCAGGACAGCCTTGGCGTCTCGACCGCGTTGGTGAAGCCCTTCGGCGGGCGGGTCGTCTATGCCGAGGACATGGCGCACCGCCGCTACTGCTTCTACGCGCCGCAGGTCTGGACCCGGCAGCGCCGCATCCTGATGCCGACCGCCAGCATCCTCGGGACCCATTTGTGCAACGCCTACGAGGTCACGCGGATGAACGAGATGATCGCCGCCGGCCTCCTCGATGTGACCGAGCCGACGGTGGTGCCCTGGGCGGGGTTGCCGGAGGCGCACCAGTCGATGTGGGAGAACCGCCATTCGGGCGCGACCTATGTGGTGAACCACGCGCTTCCGGCGCTGGGGCTGAGGGGGCGTGACGCGCTGTTCGAACATTGGGCCGCAGGCGAGGGGGACAGGGCATGACGACGACGGTGACGGGCAGGCGCGCGCGGTCTGCGGCCGCGGCGGTTCCGGCTGGCGAGGGGCGGCTTGCGGGCAAAGTCGCGCTGGTGACCGGCGCGGCCGGCAACCTGGGCCAAGAGATCGTCCGCCACTATGCGCGCGAGGGGGCGCTCGTCGTGATGACCGGGCGCACGGCCGAGCGGCTGGAGGCGGCGCGCGCCGGCCTGCTGGCGGAGACGGGCGCGCCGCCCGAGCGGCTTGCAACCGTGCTTCTCGACGGCGCCGACCCGCAATCGGTTCGCGACGGGATTGCCCATGTGGTGGCCCGCTTCGGGCGGATCGACATCCTCGTAAACAATGCCGGATCTGCCGGTCCGAAGCAGAGGCTGGCCGACCTGCCGCTGTCGAACGCCGACCTGCTGGCGCTGCAGAAGGCGGGTTCGACCGACAGTGAGACGGTGGCCGATGCGCTTCGCAACCTGCTGGGCGTCACCTGGAACGTCGCGCGGGCTGCCGCCCCGCACATGCCGCCCGGCAGTTCGATGATCAACGTCTCCACCATCTTCTCGCGCACGCCCTATTTCGGCCGGACGGCCTATGTGGTGCCCAAGGCCGCGCTCAATGCCCTGTCGCGCGAGCTGTCGCTGGAGCTGGGGCCGAAGGGGATCCGGGTGAACCTGCTGTTCCCGGGGCCGATCGAATCGCAGCGGATCCGAACCGTGTTCGCCGCCATGGACAAGATGCGCGGCGAGCCGGCCGACACCACGGCAAGGCTCTACATGGGCATGATGTCGCTCGACCGGCCGGGCCCGGACGGGAAGCCGACGCGGATGCTGCCGACCCCGCGCGACATCGCCATGACCTGCCTGTTCCTGGGGTCTGACGAGTCGGCGGCCTTCAACGGCCATGATTTCGAGGTGACGCACGGCATGAGCGTTCGCAAGGAGGAGCGCTCGGCCTATCTCTCGCGGCCCACCATGCGCTCGATGGACGGCGCCGGGCTCGGCGTGCTGGTGGCGGCCGGCGAGCAGTGGGAAGCGGGGATCGAGATCGCTCGCGTCCAGGTGGCAGCCGGCGCGCATGTGCTGCTCGGCCTGTCCCGCCAGGCCGACGTCGCACTCGCCCAGGCACGCCTGAAGGCCGAGGGCGCCACCGAGCGGCTGACGGTGGTGCGCTTCGCGCGCAGCGATCCGGCGGCGATGGCGGCCGCGCTCGACAGCTTCACCGCCGGGAATCTGCCGGTGAGCGGGGCGATCCTGATGCCGGCCAAGGGGCCGCTCGACCATCAGGGGACGGCAGCCGAAGCCGATGATGCGACGGTGAATGCCATTCTCGATGTCGAGATCGGCGGATCGATCGCGATCGCGCGAACGCTCACCCGCTACTGGCAGGGGCAGCCCGGCCTCGTACAGCCCCCGCGGTTCGTCTTCCTGTCGAACCGAACGGATGGCGCCGGCGACGTGTTCAACAACATCCTGCGCGCGGCAACCGAGCAGCTGATCCGGGTGTGGCGCGACGAGAGCGAGGCCGATGTGAAGACCGGCCGGCGCCGGCTGGCGGAGTGGGGGAACCAGATCGTCCGCTTCACCAATGACGAGGCGGAAAACGGCCCCTTCACCGCCGGCCATGCCGCGCGGATCGTGATGAAGGAAAGCCGGGTTCGCGAGGTGACGCTCTACCTGCCGGCCAGCATCGGCGAGGCGACCGGCGCGCGAAAGGCGATGCCCGGCTTCTCGGAGAACATCACCGGGCTGCACCTCGGCAAGGTCGCCCTCATCACGGGGGGGTCGGCCGGGATCGGCGGGCAGGTGGCCCGGCTGCTGGCGCTGGCGGGCGCCAAGGTGATGATGGTGGCGCGCCGCGAGAGCGAGCTGGCCGCCATGCGGGCGCGGATCGTCTCGGAACTGGAGGACATCGGCTTTGCCGGCGTGGAGCGGCGGGTGCGCACCATGGCCGATGTCGACGTGTCCGACTTCGCATCGCTCAGGCGGGCGGTTGCCGAGACCATCAGGGCCTTCGGGCGGATCGACTATCTCATCAACAATGCCGGCATCGCCGGCGCCGAGGAGATGGTGGTCGACATGGATCCGGCCGCCTGGGCACGCACGCTCGATGCCAACCTCGTCTCCAACTATGTGCTGATGCACGAGGCGGTGCCGCTGATGAAGGGGCAGGGGCAAGGCTATGTGCTGAATGTGTCGAGCTATTTCGGGGGCGAGAAGTTCCTTGCGGTCGCCTATCCGAACCGGGCCGACTATGCCGTCTCCAAGGCGGGGCAGCGGGCCATGGTGGAAAGCATGGCGCGCCACCTGGGGCCGGAAGTGCAGTTCAACGCGATCGCGCCCGGCCCGGTCGATGGCGACCGGCTCTCGGGCACGGGCGGAAGGCCGGGCCTGTTCGAGCGGCGGGGCAAGCTGATCCTCGAGAACAAGCGGCTGAACGCGGTGCATTCGGCGGTGATCCGCGCCGCCCGGCGCGGCGCCCGGGTGGATGCGCTGCTGTCCAGGCTGGCCCGCAACGACACCGCCTATCTCTCGCACGACAGCGATGCGCCGCGCGAGATCCGCGCCCTCGCGCTCGAGGCCGCGCGCGAGGGCGACGGCGTCTGCACCTGGGATCGCTACCTCCTGACCCCGGCGATTGCCGCACGGCTGGTCGGGCGGCTGCGGCTCGGCGGCTACCTCCTCGACGTTCCGGGCTGGGCGGACCGGCCGGCGACGCAGGATGGCGACTGGCTGCTGAAGGTGCCGCCCGAGGGCGTGCCCTTCCTGCCCGCCGAGCGGATCGCCCAGGAAGCGCACAAGGTCGGCTCGGGCGTGCTGAAGCAGCTCTACCTCGGCAAGATGCCGACCGAGGCCGACGTCGCCCAGGCGACCGTCTTCTTCCTTGCCGACAGGGCCGTCTCGGGCGAGACCTTCATGCCGTCCGGCGGGCTGTCGGTCGAGCGGTCGACGACGGAGCGCGAGCTGTTCGGCAGCCCCAAGGCCGAGCGCCTCGAGCAGATGCGCGGCCGCACCGTCTGGCTGATCGGCGAGCATCTGACCGACTACCTCGCCGAGGCGACCCGCCGCTTCGTCGAGGATTGCCATGTCGCCCGCGTCGTCCTGCTGACGGCGAGCGAGGCCGGCGCCGCCGCGATCCTGGCGCAGCTCGCCGATCTGCCAGCCGACCGGGTCGAACGGATCGGCCTCGACCAGGGCCTGGAGTCGGCGATGGATGACGCCCTTGTGCGCTGGGGTCGGCCGACCACCATCGTTTCGACGGCGCTGGCGCCATTGCCGACCCGGCTGTTCGACACCGATGGGGCGTTGCCGCCGGAGGATTTCGGTGCAGTGGTCGAGGCCAATCTCACCCACCACTTCCGGGTGGCGCGCAAGGCCTCGCTCTATGATGGCTGCCAGCTGGTGCTGGTGTCGCCAGACGTGCCCATGGGAACCGACGGGGCGGCCTTCTCGCTGGCCAATTTCATCAAGACGACGCTGCACGCCTTCACGGCGACGCTGGCGGTCGAGAATGAGCGGCTGGTGCACGATGTGCCGGTCAACCAGATCAACCTGACGCGCCGGGTGCGCTCGGAAGAGCCGCGCGACCTCGACGAGCATCTGGAGGAAGTCCGCCGCTTCGCGCGCGCGGTGCTGCTGCTGGGCGCGCCGCTGCCCGACGCCGAGGACAGCCGCTACCGTGCGCGCATCTACCGCGGCATGTCGATGACGGTGTGAACGACTGGCTCGACTTCGAGCGGCCGGTGGCTGCGCTGGCGAAACAGGCCGAGGCAGCAGCCCGCGCCGGCGATCTCGCGGGCGCTCGGCAGTTGCAGGCGCGCGCCGACCGGCAATTGGCCGATCTCTACGGCCGGCTGACCCCCTGGCAGCGGACGCAGGTGGCCCGCCACCCGCGCCGGCCACAGTTCCGGCATCTGGCCGATGTCCTGTTCGACGAGCTTCTGCTTCTGGGTGGCGACCGGCTGTTCGCCGAGGATGCCGCCATCCTCGGCGGGCCGGCCCGGTTCAATGGCCGGCCGGCCATGGTGCTGGGCCACATGCGCGGCGACACGACCGAGACGCGCATTGCCCACAATTTCGGGATGGCGAGGCCCGAAGGCTATCGCAAGGCCGTGCGCCTGATGCAGCTGGCCGACCGCTTCGGCCTTCCCGTGGTCAGCATCGTCGACACGAGCGGCGCCTTTCCGGGCGTCGATGCCGAAGCGCGCGGCCAGGCCGAGGCCATTGCGCGGTCGACCGAGGCCTGCCTTGCGCTCGGCGTGCCGCATGTCGCCCTGATCCTGGGGGAGGGTGGATCGGGCGGCGCCATCGCGCTGGCGGCGGCCAGCGAGGTGCTGATGCTCGAGCATGCCATCTACTCGGTGATCTCGCCAGAAGGCTGCGCCTCGATTCTCTGGCGCGAGGGGGCCGGTCGTGCGGCCGACGCAGCCGAGGCACTCAGGCTGACCGCGCCGGACCTGAAGGCGCTCGGCGTCATCGACCGGATCGTGTTCGAGCCGCCCGGCGGTGCGCATCGCGACCCTGCCACGGCCATCCAGCGGATCGGGCTTGCGATCACGGAGTCGCTCGATCGGCTCGCGGCGCTGGATTCGGCCCAGTTGCGTGCAGCCCGACGGTCGCGCTTCCTGCGCTTTGCGGGCCTCTGATCAGCCGAGCGGCGACAGCAGGATGAGGGCGATGGTGGCCGCGAGCGCGACGGCCGTCACCAGCCGGTCGAGCGCCTGTCCATCACGGGAGCGGGGCTGGAGATCCATGGCCATGAGGATGCACAGGCGCCACAGCCTGCCTCAAGGCAACTCTGCTTGGCCCCTGCGAAGCCCGGCTTTGCCGGCTCAGCCGGGCCGGGCTTCGCCCCATTCCACCCAGCCAAGGAACCTCGGCGACCTTTCCATGTAGGTGCCGCGGGGTTCGGCCACGCGAAAGCCGGCCGCCTCGATCGCCGCCGTCACCGGCCGCGTCAGGTGGCAACCGCCGGCGATGTGTTTCCAGACAGGCTCCAGCCGCTGCTGCCAGCGGCGGGGGCCGGGATCGGGCGCAAGGCCATGCTCGAGGAACAGCAGGCGCCCGCCGGGCGCCAGCACCCGCCGCGCCTCGGCAAGCGCCCGCGCCGGATCCTGGACCGAGCAGAGGGTGAAGGTGGTGACGACGGTATCGAAGCTGCCGCTCGTAAAGGGCAGATCCTCGGCAACCCCCTTGGCGATCCGGACGGAATCGCGAAGATCCGGGCGAAGGCCGGCCTCGGCGCGCTCGATCAGCTCGTCCGAAGGGTCGATGCCGGTCACGCTCTCGACCCGGCCGAGGTCATAGAGGGCCAGATTGGCGCCGCCGCCGGCCCCCAGCTCGAGAACCCGGCCCCTCGCATTCGGCACCACCAGCGCGCGCCGGCGCATCACGGGCGGCTGGGTGCAGGCATAGCCGATGAGGCGCGGCACCACATGGCGATCCCACCAGCCTGTCATGTCCCGATCCTGTTTGAGGCGCGGCCAGCTGGCAAGCCCAGCCGCGCGGCAAGGCCCCGGTCGGCCAGCAC
Source organism: Sphingomonadaceae bacterium (assembly GCA_046290045.1). Lineage (GTDB taxonomy): Bacteria > Pseudomonadota > Alphaproteobacteria > Sphingomonadales > Sphingomonadaceae > Sandaracinobacteroides. Next base: position 40,747 of record JBKBUL010000007.1, on the reverse strand, counting down.
GGCGCGCGCCGCATTGCGCCCCGGCGCGCCCGAGACGCCGCCGCCCGGATGGCTTCCGGCGCCGCACAGGTAGAGGCCGGCAATCGGTGTCCTGTGGTTCCCCATGCCGAGGATGGGGCGGGCCGCCCAGAGCTGGTCGAGGCTCATGCGGCCGTGGAAGATGTCGCCATCGACGAGCCCGAACCGCCGTTCGAGGCCAGTGGGTGACAGGATCTGCCGGCCGAGCACGAGCTGCCGGAAGCCTGGCGCATGCCGCTCGATCGTGGCGAACACGGTGTCCGCGGCGGCCTCCTCGTCGGCCGCTGTCCAGTCGCCGTGCGCGAGGCGGGGCGCGAACTGCTGGCAGAAGAGGCTCGCGACATGCGCGCCATCGGGCGCGAGGCTGTCATCGACGGTGGACGGGATCAGCATCTCCACGATGGGCTCGCGCGACCAGCCGTGGTCGAGCGCGTCGCGATGCGCGCGGTCCATGTAGTCGAGGCTGGGGGCGATCACGATTCCGGACTGGAGATGCTCGCCCGGTTCGGGCCGGGCGGTAAAGCGGGGCAGGCCGGCCAGCGCGACGTTCATCCGGATACTGCCCGAACCGGTGCGGTATCGCGCCATCCGGGCTGCGAACGGGGGCGGGAGCGCATGCCGTGGCAGCAGCTTGCGGAACAGCAGCGCCGGCCCGACATTCGCGAGCACAAGCGGGCACTCGATCGTCTCGCCATCTTCCAGCCGCACGCCTTCGACCCGGCCGGCATGGGTCAGGACCTCGGCGACCGGCGCTTCGAGCCGGATGGTGGCGCCGGCCTCGGTCGCGGCCTCGGCCATGGCGCGGGTGATCGCGCCCATGCCGCCCACCGCATGGCCCCAGGCGCCGCGCCGGCCGTTCACTTCGCCGAAGACATGGTGCAGCAGCACATAGGCCGAGCCGGGGGTTGAGGGGCCGGCGAAATGTCCGACGCAGGAGTCGAATCCGAAGGCGGCCTGGACGGGCGCGCTTTCGAACCAGCCTTCGAGCACCTCGCGCGCCGGGCGGGTGAGGAGATCGAGGAGATCCTGCCGGGCCTCGAGGTCGAGCCTGAGGGCAGCCCCGAGCTTGAGGGCGGCCCCGAACAGGCCGAGCGCGCCTTCATGGCCCGCAGGCGGGATCCGGCCGGCCAGGTCGCGCAGAACGTCGGCGACGACACCCAGCCGTCGTTCATAGTCCGGCAGCCGTTCGGCATCGCGCGCGGAGAAGCGCGCGAACTCGGCCTGCGTGCGCTGGAGGCTGCCACCCAGGGTCAGCGCGCGCCCATCCTCGAGCGGCAGGAAGTTGGAGACCGGTCGCTCGACGACGCGATAGCCGCGCGAGTGGAGCCGCATGTCGGCGATGATGTCGGGCCTGAGCAGGCTGACGGTGTAGCTCGCCGTCGAGTTGCGGAAGCCTGGCCAGAATTCCTCGGTGACGGCGCAGCCGCCGACGATGTCGCGGCGTTCGAGCAGCAGCGGTTTCAGCCCGGCGCGGGCCAGATCGAAGGCCGCGACGAGGCCATTGTGCCCCGCGCCGATGATGATGGCGTCGACGCGCGCGCCCATCAGTGGCCGAGCGCCACGCCATCCTTGCGCATTTCGGAGGCGCCCCACCAGACCCGGTTCCGCGCGTCCCACATCACCGCCTGATAACCGCCGACATCCTGGTGGGAGTCGAGGAGCCGGTGCCCGCGCCGCGCCAGCTCGGCGCGGGTTTCTGCGCCGATGCCGCGCTCCAGGAAGACGCCGGGGGTTTTCTCGCGCCCGTCGCCCGGATCGGGGCTGCCGAGGTGGCGGACGCGCGGCGCGTCGCCGGCGGCCTGCAGGTTGAAGCCGAGATCGACGAGATTGACCAGAAGCTGCACCTGCCCCTGCGGCTGCATGGTGCCGCCCATCACCCCGAAGGCGAGCCAGGGCTGGTCGCCCCGGGTCACGAAGCCCGGAATGATGGTGTGGAAGGGGCGCTTGCCCGGCTCAATCCGGTTGGCGGCCGTGCGGTCGAGCGAGAATTGCGCGCCGCGGTTCTGCAGCATGAAGCCCCAGCTGCCGCGGCCTGCGGGCACGGCCTCGCTGCGGGGCACCACAACGCCCGACCCCATGCCGCGATAGTTGGACTGGATCAGCGAGACCATCAGGCCGTCGGAATCGGCGGTTGCGAGATAGGTGGTGTCGCTCTGCTCTTCCGGGTCGCCGGGCGGCACATCGTCGGGCAGCGCGCGATCCATCCGGATGAGCGCGGCGCGGCGCGCGATATAATCGTCGGCGAGCAGGCCGGGCACCGGCACCTTCACCCGTCTCGGGTCGGCGATGAAGCGCGCGCGATCGGCAAAGGCGAGCTTCTTCGCCTCGATGAGGACATGCAGCCGGTCCGCCTCGGACAGGTCCTTCATGGGAAAGCGCTCCACGATGCGGGCCATCTGCAGCGTCGCCAGACCCTGGGTCGCCGGCGGGATCTGCCACAGCCGCACGTCGCGATAGGGGGCCGAAATGGGCTCGACCCACTCGGCCCGCATGGCGGCAAGGTCGGCGGCCGAATGCGCGCGGCCATGGCGCCGGGAGAAGGCCTCGAAGTCGCGGGCAAAGGCCCCACGGTAGAAGCCGGCGGCGCCCGCGCGGCCGATCAGTTCATAGGTCGCGGCCAGATCGGGATTGGTGAAGCGCTCGCCCTCGGCGGGGGGGCGGCCATCCGGCGCATAGAGGGCGAAGGCAAGGTCTGCCCCCTGGATTCGAGCCCGTCCCTGCTCGAAGCCGGCGAGATTGCGGGCCCAGCCCCGGGCGATCACCGGCGCAAGCGGAAAGCCCTCGCGCGCGATCCGGACAGCGGGCGCCAGCACGGTCGCGAGCGGCAGCCGGCCGTAGCGTTCATGGAGCGCTGCCCAGCCGGCGACTGCGCCGGGGATGGTCACGCTGTCGAGACCGAGCGGGTCGATGGCGGCGCCGTGGCGGCGCCGGAGCGCTGCGACATCGAGCTTCAAGGGTGCGAATCCGGAGGCATCCAGCCCGACCACCTTGCGCGCCTTCGGATCCCACAGGAGCGCAAACAGGTCGCCACCGATCCCGTTGCCCGTCGGCTCGACGAGGCCGAGGACGGCGTTGGCGGCGATGGCTGCATCCACGGCTGAGCCGCCGGCCCTGAGAATCTCGACGGCGGCCTGGGTCGCCAGCGGATGGGCGGTTGCCGCCATGCCATTGGAAGCGATTGCCGGCGAGCGACCCTGGAAGGGTGGATCGCCGGGTCGTTCACCGGCCTGGGCCGAGACGGCCAGCCCGAGCGCGGTGACGAGGGCAAGGGTCTTGCGGATGAAGCGCATGGTTGGGACCTCCCGTGTCATCAGAGCATCCTTGGCGGCTTGGCGAAAGCGCGAGTGGCGCCGGCCCCCCGATTGGAAGAGGGTTGGCGCGGGGAGACGCAGAGATGGCCGATATCGATCCGGGATTGTCACCAGCATCGCGCCGGGCGTCGGCCGCAGCGAATCTCCTGCGCCGGCTCGTCCAACATGCGGCGGAGCGGGCAACCGACATGGCGGCCGAGCCCATGGCCCTTCCGGCCAGCACCTACACCTGCCCGGTGCAGTTCGAGCGGGAGCGCGATGCGCTGTTCCGGCGCCTGCCGCTGGTCGCGGGGCTCAGCCGGGATCTGCCCGTAGGCCATGCCATGCTGTTCGAGGCCGCTGGCCCCTCCGTCCTGCTGACCCGCGGCCGGGATGGCACGGTTCGCGCCTTTCGCAACTTGTGCACGCACCGGGGCGCGAAGCTGCTGACAGGGGGTGAGGGGATCTGTGCGAAGCGCGCGCGGCTGACCTGTCCCTTCCACGCCTGGACCTTCGATCTGGAGGGGCGGCTGATCGCCCAGCCCGGCAGGGCCGGCTTCGACGGGCATAAGGAAGGTTCGCGGCCGTTGCTGCCTGTCGCCGTCGAGGAGCGGCATGGGCTGATCTTCGTGCAGCCCGAAGGCGCGCTCGATCTCGACCGGCATCTGGGGCCGATGGCCGATATCCTTGCCTTCCTCGAGCTGGAGTCCGCCGAGCCCGTGAAGCGCGGGCACATCGATTGTGCCGCCAACTGGAAATATGCCCTCGACACCTATGGGGAAGGCTATCACTTCGCGAGCCTGCACCCCAGCAACATCGGGATCACGCACATGTCGGACGTGGCCGTGTTCGATGCGCTCGGCCAGCATCACCGGATCGCCTTCCCGACCAAGGCAATGGCGGACCTGAAGGGGAAGCCGGACTCCGACTGGCCGGCGTGGGACTATAACGCCGTCCATTTCCTCTTTCCGAACACCGTCATCTTCGTCGGCTCGGTGGAGCCGGGCAAGACCTTCGTGCAACTGTTCCGGCTGTTCCCCTCGGCGGTTGACCGCATGCGCTGCCAGTTCGCGGTCTATGCGCCCGGCGGCGTCCGGGACGAGGCGCACCGGGCCGAAACCGAGATGGGCTATGACCTGACCGAGCAGGTCGTGCGCACGGAGGATTATGCGCAGGCCGAGGCGAGCTTCGATGCGCTGCGCGGCGCGCCGGCGGGATTTCAGGTGATCCTCGGTCGAAACGAAATCGCCCTGCAGCGATTCCATGCCCATGTGGCCGAGGTCTGCGGCTCAGAGGCTGCGGACGGGGTCTGAGCCATCCCAGCCCTGATGGGCGGCGCGCATGTGCGCGAACAGGTCGGACGTGCCTGGTGCTGGCTGCAACAGTTCGACAAGGGGCCCGAAGGCGGGCTGCACATAGGCGACCGCGCCGCCGCCGGGTACAAGAGCCGTCTGGAGGGTCTCGGCATCGGGCAGCCGCGCTCTCGCCTCGTCGAGATTCTCCACCAGCAGGCAGACATGGTGCAGCCGCTTGTCATCGGCGACGCCGAGATAGATGCTGGGCGACCGGTCGTGCTGGACGATCAGCTCGATCTGCAGATCACCCCAGTAGCCGAGCCACATGGAGAAGTCGGGTGCGGTGGGCTGCCCCCGGTAGCGCACATCCGCGAGCAAGACATGGGTCAGGTGAAAGAAGGGGCCGGCGCCGGCCGTGCGCGTCCACCAGTCGAGCGCCCGACCGATGTCGGTGGGCACGAAGGCAAGCTGGAAGGGCTGACCCAGCGAGGCCAGCCCTTCCATCGGCATCAGAAGTCAAAGCCCAGTTCGGCGCCCCAGGTGCGCGGTGGGCGCGCTGCCGAGAAGGTGAACAGGCCAGCGACCGGCAGCGTCGAGTTGAGGCCGCGATCATTGGTGAGGTTCCGCCCGAAGACCGAGGCCCTGAGCTTCGCACCACCCAGGTCGAAGATGTAGGCGGCCGAGGCATCGACGAGGTTGCGGGCCTGGGCAAGGCCACGGGGGTCGTTGCGCGTCGGGTCGGCCGGATCGCCGACGATCGTCGTCTGGAAGCGCGCGACGTGCCGGTAGGAACCGGACAGGATCAGCTCGCCCGAGCCGACCGGGATGGTCCAGTCGGCGCCGGCCGAGAAGCTGAGATCCGGCGTCCGCCGCATCTCACGATTCGAAACGTCGACCAGCACGCCGCCGATGAGCGTGTCGAACTTGTCATACTTGGCGTCGAGCAGTCCGAGGCTGCCGTAGAAATTGAGCCCTTCGGTGACGCGGGCCCGGAATTCCGCCTCGAGCCCCTTGATGGTGGCGCTGGCGGCGTTGAGCACCAGCGTTTCCTGGCCGGCCGGTGGCGGCGCCGGGCGGACGACTTCCTCCTGCTTGTCATTGTACTTGGTGACAAAACCGGCGACGTTGAAGGTGATGCGGTTCTCCCAGAACTGGGTCTTGAACCCCAGTTCGAAGCTGTCCACCGTTTCCGGGTTGTAGGGCGTGGAGGCCGAGGTGATCGTCTGGGCGCGGCCATTGAAACCACCGGCGCGATAGCCGCGCGCATAGCCGGCATAGACGAGATTCCGGCTCTGCGCGCCGAAGCTGTAGTCGACCGAGGCGCGCGGCGTGAACTGCGACCAGCTTTCCTTGCCGCGAACGATCAGGGCTGGAATGCCCGTCTTGAAGATGTCGTTGACGATCTGCTTCTCGTCCCAAGTGTAGCGGCCGCCGAAGGAGAAGCGGAGCGCATCCGTCAGCTTCCACTGCACGTCGGCGAACAGCGCGGTTGACTTGGAGCGGTGATCGACTTCGTTCCCGCCGCGCGCCGGCAGGCCTGCCGCCGCCTGCAGGAAGGGGCCGAAGAAGGTGTTCTGATCGAGGGTGTAGCGGCTGTTGAAGTGGAAGAAGCCGGCAACGAAGTCGATCCGGTCGGTCGCATTGCCGGCAACGCGAACTTCCTGCGTGAACTGCCGATAGCTCTGGATCCGAAGTGTGTCGAAGAAGTTGATCGACGTGGAGTCGAAATCCTGGCGGACGGATTCGTCCGAGGTTCGCCAGCCAGTGACCGAGCTGATCGTGAGACCACCCAGCTTCAGGTCGCCATTGATGGTGACATTGTCGCCATCGTTCTTCGCAAGTCCGCCGACATTCGAGAAGGTCGTGTAGAGATCGCCGCGGGTGTTCCGGTCGCACTGGTTGTCGGGGATCCCCGTCGGCCGGATGAAGACGCCGGGCGCCACGGGCACGCGAAGGCAGATGAGGTCGACGCCCGTGCGCGAGGTGGCCGCCTGGTCGATCTCGGTTCGCTCGCGGATATGGTCCCAGGTGACCGTGACGTCGAGATTGCCATGCTCGATCCGGCCGGCGATGCCATAATTGTCGTAGCGCCGGCCACCATAATCCCTGCCGAGGGTCAGGTTGTTGTAGAAGTCGTCATTCTGGGCGTGCAGCCAGAAGCCCTTGACGCTGAGCACATTGCCGATCTTCGGCAGGTTGATGACGGCGCGCAGGTCACGACGGCCATAGTCGCCGATGGTGCCGAGCACGCGGGCGCCAAGCTCGCCCGTGGGGCGTGTGCGACGAAGCTTGATGACGCCGGCCGTCGTGTTGCGGCCGAACAGCGTGCCTTGCGGCCCGCGCAGCACCTCGACGCTTTCGAAGTCGAAGAAGTCGAGCAGCTGCCCCGTGTTGGTACCGATGTAGACATCGTCGATCAGCACGCCGACGGCCGGATCAAAGCTCTTCTCAATGTCCTCAAAGCTGATGCCGCGGATCGAGATGGCAGCCGCCGAGGGGCCCGCATTCACGGGGTCGATGACGAGGTTGGGCGTGCGGCCGACGAGGTCGCGGATGTCGGGTGCCGCCAGATTGGCCAGTTCGGCGGGTGCGATCGCCGTAACCGCGACCGGCACGTCCTGGATCGATTCCTCGCGCCGCCGGGCCGAGACGATGATGTCGTCGATGCCGCCGCCGGTCGATGCCGAGGTTGCAGCCTGCGCGAGCAGCGGCGCCGGCAGCGCCATCAGGCAGGCAATGGCTGAGGACGCACACAGGGCGGCGCGGAGCCGCGGACGGCACTGGGTCATCGGTCTTCCTCCCGTGGGGCCGCACCCCCGCGGTGCGAACCCGTCCGGTTATCCCGGATCATGCGACTGTTTGTCCCCCGCTCGAGCCCCGGCGCCACTCCCAATGCAATGAGGGAGAGGGCCGGGGTTGAGTTTTGCACGCAGGCTGCGACAGAAATGCCGCATGTGGCTTCTCGATCGCCTCCTTCGTCGTGCCATCACCCGGGGTGCCCTGGAGCTGACGGATCACAGGGGGCGTGTTCGCCGCTATGGCGATCCGGCCGCCGAGGCGCTGAAGATTCGCCTCGCCGATGCCGCAACGGCCCGCGCGATCGGCGTGAACCCGGCGCTGGGCGCGGGCGAAGCCTGGATGGACGGGCGCCTCACGATCGAGAATGGCGGCATCGTCGATCTGCTCGAGCTTGTCTCGGGCAACCTGCGCTGGGATCGCGCCAATGCGCTCCGCGTCAGCCTGTGGGGGCATCAGCGCCTCGCTGCCCGCTGGAGCGAACTCAACGAGCGGCGACGGGCGAAGCGCAACGTCGCCCACCATTATGACCTCGACGACCGCCTCTACGACCTGTTTCTCGATGCCGAGCGGCAGTACAGCTGCGGCTATTTCCGGCCGGGGAATGACGGGCCCGACAGCGATCTCGACCAGGCCCAGCGCGACAAGCTCGCGCACATCACCGCCAAGCTCTGCCTGAGGCCCGGCATGCGGGTGCTCGACATCGGCTGCGGCTGGGGCGGGCTTGCGCGCCACATCCATGCCGCGAGCGGGGCCGAAGTGCTGGGAATCACGCTTTCGGAGGAGCAGCTGGCCTATGCCCGCCGGCGAGCCGACGAGCTCGGGATTTCGGGCGCTGTCCGCTACGAGCTCATCGACTATCGCGACGTGAAGGGGCCGTTCGACCGGATCGTCTCGGTCGGCATGTTCGAACATGTCGGGCGGCCGAACTACCCGACATTCTTCGAGTCGCTGGCCGATCTGCTCAAGCCCGAGGGGCTTGCCCTGCTGCACACCATCGGGCGGGCTGGCGGGCCGGGCGCCACCGATCCCTGGACCGCGAAGTATATCTTTCCGGGCGGCTACACCCCTGCGCTGTCGGAACTGGCGCCGCATATCGAGCGCGCCTTCCTGTGGGCGACCGACATCGAGGTCTGGCGGCTGCACTATGCCTGGACGCTGGAGCACTGGCTGAAACGCTGCCAGGCGCGGCGTGACGAGATCATTGCCCTCTATGACGAGCGCTTCTGGCGCATGTGGGAATTCTACCTGGCTGGTGCCATGATGGCCTTCCGGCACGACGACCATCTCGTGTTCCAGATTCAGCTGGCAAGACAACGGGATGCCGCGCCGCTGACGCGAGACTACCTGTATCCGGGGTCGGGTTAACCCTGCTGCATCGCAAAAATCGGCTGGACTTGGACGTCGCTCGTCGCCACCCTTCCGTCAAATTCCGGCCTCCGGGCCGTTCTGCCCATCGGCAGCGGGCCGGTCGAGCCGGATGAATTCGAGCAGATCGAAGGCCTTGGACTGATGCTCTACAATGCCTATGAACTGGGGCGTGGCTGGTTCGCCGGCGCCAGTGCCGCAGCGCGACTCGGTGCCGACTGGTGGTCGAGCCCGGCCAATCCGCTGGCCTACACCGGCATGGGCGAAGTGGCGGCCGCCGCGCTTGATGTCTTCGCGCATGCGGCCGCACCGCGCGGAAAGCCGGCCTTCGGCCTTCACGAGACGCTGATCGACGGCCGGATCGTGCCCGTCGTCGAAACGATCATCGACCGCCGGCCCTTCGGCCAGCTCAAGCGGTTCGAACGGGCAGGCGGCCCCAGCGACGACCCGCGACTGCTGATCGTCGCGCCCATGTCGGGGCATTTCGCAACCCTGCTTCGCGGCACCGTGGAGCGGATGCTCCCCAATCACGACGTCTACATCACCGACTGGCGCGACGCGAAGATGGTTCCACTGTCGGACGGAACCTTCGACTTCGACGACTATGTCGACTACATCATCCGCTGGCTGGAACTCATCACGCCCGAAGGCGGCGATCGGGCGCATGTGCTCGCGGTGTGCCAGCCGTCGGTTCCGGTCTATGCCGCCGTGGCACTGATGTCGGCCGCCGATCATCCGGCCCGGCCGGCCACGCTCAGCATGATGGGGGGGCCCGTCGATACGCGTCGGGCGCCGACGGCCGTCAACACGCTCGCCATGCAGCGACCGCATGCCTGGTTCCGGCAGAATGTGATCGCGACCGTGCCGCCCTATTATCCGGGGGCCGGCCGGAAGGTCTATCCGGGCTTCCTCCAACTTGCAGGTTTCATGTCAATGAACCTCGGCAACCACATGATGTCTCACTGGGAAATGTTCAAGCACCTGGTGCAGGGCGACGGCGAGTCGGCGGATGCGACCAAGGCCTTCTACGAGGAGTATCGCTCGGTCTGCGACATGACGGCGGAATTCTACCTGCAGACGGTCGATCGTGTCTTCCAGCGGCATCTGCTTCCGAAGGGCGAGATGACCCACAGGGGCGTTCCGGTCGATCCGGGCGCCATCCGCGACGTGCGGCTGCTCGCCATCGAGGGCGAGCGGGACGATATCTCGGGCCTCGGGCAGACGCGCGCGGCGCTCGATCTCGCCGCCAATCTGCCTGATGACTGCAAGCGCTACTTCATGGCGCCCGGCGTGGGCCATTACGGCATCTTCAACGGCCGCAAGTGGCGAACCATGATTGCCCCGGTCGTCGAGCGGTTCATCCGCGGGGCCTGCCATGACGTGCCGCTGCACGGCGAGGGCCTGCACGATCCCCATGTCGACATGGACCCGGGCGAAGGCGTGGAGTTCGCCTGAGGACCGAGGTCAGGTGGCGGCCGACAACGCCTCGGCGCGCGCCGCGACGTCGAGCCAGCGCTCCTCGGCTGCCACCAGTTCGGCGCGCAAGGTCTCGAGGTCGCGCGTGAGCCTGTCGAAACGGGCCGGATCCCGGCTGTAGAGCGCCGGATCGGCGAGCGCTTCTTCAGCTGTGCGCACCTTTGCCTCGAGGTCGGCGATCCGGGTCGGCAGGCGTTCCAGGTCATGCGCATCCCGAAAACCGAGCTTGCCCCGGGGCGCCGGAGGCGCGGTCGGGCGGGCTGGCGTTCGCGCCTGGGCCGGCCTGGCCTCGGGCTTCGCGCGCGCGCGGCACACCGCCTCCAGCTCGCGGAAGCCGCCGGCGGCGATCTCGGCGCGCCCCGACCCGTCGAGACCGATGGTCATGGTCGTCGTGCGGTCGAGAAAATCCCGGTCGTGGCTGACGATGAGGACCGTTCCCTCATAGTCGGCGATCACTTCCTGGAGCAGGTCGAGCGTCTCGAGGTCGAGGTCGTTGGTCGGCTCGTCGAGCACCAGGAGGTTCGATTCGCGGGCGAATTCGCGGGCGAGCAGGAGGCGCGATCGCTCGCCGCCGGAAAAGCTGCCGATCCGCGCGTCCGCCACGCCCGGCGCGAAGAGGAAGTCCTTGAGATAGGCCTGGATATGCTTCTTCTGCCCGCGCACCGTCACCCAGTCGCCGCCGTCGGCCAGGATGTCGCGAACCCGCTTGTTCGGATCCATCAGCCGGCGCTGCTGGTCGATCGTCACGCCCGAGAGGGTTCTTGCGTGGGTGACGGTGCCGCCGTCCGGTGGCAGCTCGCCGGTCAGCAGCTTGAGCAGCGTCGTCTTGCCCGCACCGTTGCGGCCGACGATCCCGATGCGGTCGCCGCGCTGGATGCGGATCGAGAAGTCCCGGAGGATCATCCGGTCCCCGAAGGCCTTGGAGACCCCCGACGCCTCGATCACCAGCTTCGATTTCACATCGTCGGTGGCAAGCGCCAGCTTCGCGGTGCCGGCCTGGCCCAGCATGGCCCGCCGCTCGGCGCGCAGCAGCGAAAGCCGTTCCAGCCGGCCCTGGTTGCGCTTCCGGCGCGCCGTGACCCCGCGCTGCAGCCAGTGCAGTTCCTGCGCGATCTTCGTGTCCAGCTTCTCGGCCGCCCGGGCCTCTTCGGCATAGACGGCTTCGGTCCACGCTTCGAACCCGCCGAAGCCGACCTCGTGCCGGCGCAGCCGGCCGCGATCGAGCCACAGGCAGGCGCGGGTGAGGCGGGTGAGAAAGGTGCGGTCATGGCTGATGACGAGGAAGGCGCCGGCGTAGCGATCGAGCCAGCCCTCCAGCCAGCCGATGGCTTCGAGGTCGAGATGGTTGGTCGGCTCGTCGAGGAGGAGCAGGTCCGGCTCGCTGGCGAGCGCGCGCGCGAGCGAGGCCCTTCGCCGCTCGCCGCCCGAGGCGGACTGCGCGGCCGTGCCGAGGTCGAGCCCGATCTGAGTTGCAATCGCCTCGACGGCATGGCGCGGCGGGGCATCGGGGCCGGCAAGCGCGAAATCGAGAAGGGTGGCATGGCCTTCGACGGGCGGATCTTGGGGCAGCAGCACGATCCGGGCGCCGGGCTTCACGGTTCGGCGGCCGCGGTCGGCCTCCAGTTGGCCGGCGATGAGCCGGAGCAGGGTCGTCTTGCCCGCGCCGTTGCGGCCGATGAGCGCGAGACGATCCCGCGCGCCCACGAACAGCGAGACATCTTCGAACAGCAGACCATCCCCCTGGCGGAGGGCGATGTTCTCAAGGGCAAGCAGGGGCGCGCTCATGGCGTGGCGCCCATGCCACGGCGACGCCCAGGCAGGCAACGCGACCGGACCCGATTGACATTCAGAAGTTGTTCACGGCCCGGATCCTATGCGACGCCTCCCGACAGACGACCATGAATTGCACCTATCCATCAAGGCCTTGGTGCCCCGCGTTCCGGCTTCCTGCGGGCCTGCTGCTGTTGCTGGCGGGCCTGTCGCTGGGCTGGGGCGCGCCTGCCTCGGCCCAGCGGGGCGGATTTGCAGGGGCGTCAGGCCCAGGCACCGCGCGCGAAGTCTCCGACCAGGATCGGGCCCGCATCGGCATGAAATCCGGCCAGAACCGGAGTCTCGAGGAATTGCTGTCGCGTGCCCGCGTCGTCGGGCGCGGTGAATATCTGGGGGTCGAGCCGGATATCCACACCAATATCTATCGCTTCAAGTTCCTTCGGCCCGGTGGCAATGTCGTCTGGGTCGACATGGACGGGCGAACCGGCCGCGTCATCGCCGAGCGTCAATAGCCCGGGGCCCGCCCGGTCGGGCCGGGCCTCCGGATGTTCCTTGAGGGGAGATCACCGCACACCATGCGAATCCTGATCGTGGAAGATGAGCCGTCGCTGGCTCGCCAGCTCCGGCAGACGCTCGAGCAGGCAGGCTATGCCGTCGACAGCGCGCACGATGGCGAGGAGGGGCAGTTCCTCGGCGAGACGGAAAGCTATGATGCCGTGATCCTCGACCTGGGGCTTCCCGAAGTGGACGGGCTGACCGTTCTCGACCGCTGGCGCAAGGCCGGGATCAAGGTGCCCGTGCTGGTGCTGACGGCGCGCGACAGCTGGTCGGACAAGGTGGCCGGCCTCGACGCGGGGGCCGACGACTATCTGGCCAAGCCCTTCCAGTCCGAGGAGCTGATCGCGCGGCTGCGCGCGCTGATCCGGCGTGCCAGCGGCAATGCCTCCTCCGAGCTGGTGGCCGGAGACGTCCGGCTCGACACGCGAAGCGGACGGGTCACCCTGGCCGGCGAGCCGGTCAAGATGACGGCGCAGGAATACAAGCTCCTGTCCTACCTCATGCACCACAAGGGCAAGGTGGTCTCGCGGACCGAGCTGATCGAGCATATCTATGACCAGGACTTCGACCGGGATTCGAACACCATCGAGGTCTTCATCACCCGGATCCGGAAGAAGCTTGGCGCAGATCTCATCACCACCATCCGCGGTCTCGGCTACAGCCTCGAAGGCTGAGGAATCGGTTGCGCCCGCCGCGGGCGTCGCGCTGCCTGTCTCGCCGCCACGTCGTCGGCGGATTCCCGGCTCCATCAGCCGGCGGATCCTGGTGCTGGCGGCGCTGTGGATCGCCGTGCTTCTGGGTGTCGGCGGGGTCGCGCTCGACCGGATCGTGACAGGCACGATCCAGCGGAACTTCGACGAACAGCTGGCGCGGAACCTGCCGGCGATGATCGGCGCGGCCGAGCTCGATCCCTTCGGCGAGGTGCGCTTCAACCGCCCGCCTGTCGATCCCCGGTTCAACGAGCCCTATTCGGGCCTCTACTGGCAGGTCAGCGCCAAGGGCCGGCTGCCCTTCCGGTCCAGATCGCTGTGGGATCGCGAGCTGAAGCTCGACCTGTCGAAATCCTGCGTCGAACCCTGTGTCTCGCGGTCGGATTCCTTCCGCAACGAGCCGCTGAGGGTGATCGAGCGCGACGGCGTGATTCCCGGCTCGCCCGTGGTCTGGCGCTTTGCGGTCGCCCAGTCGACGCAGACCCTCGACCAGCAGCTGGCCGAGGTTCGCCGGACCCTGTGGTGGGCGCTTGGCGCGCTCGGGGCCGGGCTTTTCGCGCTGGCGATCCTGCAGGCGACCATCGGGCTCATGCCCCTGCGGCGCATGTCGGCGGCGATCGGGGCCGTGCGCTCGGGCCGGGCGAGGCGGGCGCCGACCGAGGATGTGCCGCCGGAAATCGCGCCGCTGGTCATGGAGCTGAACGAGCTGCTCGATCACAATGAGCAGGCGGCCGAGGCGGCGCGGATGCATGCGGGCAACCTTGCCCATGCGCTGAAGACCCCGATGAGCGTGCTCATGAACGAAGCCGCCGCCGACAGCCCCGATCTCGCGCGATCCGTCGTTCGCGAACTGGCGACCATGCGGCGCCATATCGACCATCATCTGGCGCGCGCGCGCGCGATGGGTCGCCGTTCGGCCGGGACGGCACGCGCCGAGGTCTGGCCGGCGCTCGAGCGGCTGGTGGCGGCGATCGAGCGGATCTATGCCGAGCGCGGGGTCGTCATTGATCTGGCCGGGGACCGGGGCGCGGTGTTCCGCGGCGAGCGGCAGGATCTTGAGGAGATGGTGGGCAATCTCATCGACAATGCAGCCAAATATGGCGGTGGCCGGGTGTTCGTGACGGTGGCGCGCGCCAGCGGGCCGAAGGACGAGCGCATCAGCATCACGGTCGAGGATGATGGGCAGGGGATTCCGGCGCGGCTTCGCGAGGGGCTGTTCGAGCGCGGCGCCCGGCTGGATACGGGCAAGCCCGGCACGGGCCTCGGGCTTGCCATCGTCCGCGATGTGGCCGGCATTTACGGCGGCACGGTCAGCCTGTCCCGGTCGGACGATCTCGGCGGGCTGATGGCGGTGCTGGAGCTGCCGGGCTGTCCGGCCCCGGCATCCCAGTCGTCCGGGCGTTCGGCTTGACTTCACCCATGGCCTCATGCAAGCGCCGCCGCCTGTTCATGGCCCGCTGCCGTAGCTCAGTGGTAGAGCGCATCCTTGGTAAGGCTGAGGTCGCGAGTTCAATCCTCGCCGGCAGCACCATGAACCCATGACGGAACCTGCCCCCTATCGCCTGGCGCCACGACCCGCTGACTGGGAAGCTGCCGGCGCGAGCATGGCCGCCCGTGGCTGGGCGCAGATCGACCCCTTCCTGCATCCCGACGACGCCGAGGCGCTTGCCCGGCACCTGGAGAGCCGCGACGACTGGCACCAGCATGTGAACCAGGGGCCCAAGCTGTTCGAGATCCCGCGCCATGTGCGGCTCGGGTTCGACAAGGCCAAGCGCGAGGCGCTGGATGCGGCCGTCTATCGCAACGCGTCGCAGGGCTTCCAGTATCGGTTCGAGGGGCTGCGCGTGGCTGATGATCGGCGCGCATGGCGCGACGATCCGCTGCACCGTCTGGCCGCGACGCTCAACCGGTCCGACACCATTGCCGCTTTCGCGCGTCTGCTGGGCTCGCCCGATGTCGGCTTTGCCGACGCCCAGGCCACCCTCTATTCGCCCGGCGACTTCCTGACCGATCATGATGACGATGTTGCCGGCAAGAACCGGCGCGCCGCCTATGTGTTCAGCATGACGCGGGGATGGCGCGCCGACTGGGGCGGCTTGCTGCTGCTTCAGGACAATGCCGACCGGGCGGACCGGTTCACCGCGCTGGTGCCGGGCTGGAACCGGCTCACCCTGTTCCGCGTGCCGCGCCGCCACAGCGTCAGCCTCGTCTCGCCGGCAGCCCCGCGCGGGCGCCTGAGCGTCACGGGCTGGCTCAGGGCAGGCGAACCGACCGGCTGAGCCCGGCTGGCCGGGCGCCGGCCCCTGTGCCACAAGGATCCCCGAAGCGAAGGGGATGGACATGGCGGACCCGACAGCAGCCGCACGCCCTGGCGGTCTTGCGCTATTGGTCTGCGCGGCCGTGCTGGGGCTTGTCGGGCTGCACCTTGGGCAGGCCGTGTTCACGCCGCTGGCCTTCGCCCTGTTTGTGATCGCGCTTGCCGCGCCGCTCTACCGCCGCCTGAGGCCAGGTCTCGGCCATGTGATTTCGCTGATCGTGACCGTGCTGGTCGCGATGGGCGTGCTCTTCCTGTTCGTTCTGCTCTTTTCCTGGAGCCTCGGCCGGCTGAGCGGCTGGGTTCTGGAGAATGTCTTGCGGCTGCAGGAGACCTATGCTGCCACGCGCGACATCCTCGATGCGCGCGGCCTCGAGCTGGAGCAGATCCTGCCCGATCGCTTCGACCCTCGCTGGGTCATCGACCCGCTGCTGGCCATCCTCGCCCAGCTCCGGATCATCGGCAACTTCCTGCTGCTGGTGTTCGTGTTCGTCGTGCTGGGGCTGAACGAACTGGAACAGACGGCCGCGCGGCTGAAGCGGATCGAGACCGAGAATCCCCGGGTTCGGCTGTCGGGACTGCTCGGCGGGCTCGGGCGTGACTATGGCACCTACATGAAGGTGCGCCTGATCGCGACCCTCATCGACATGGCGCTGGTCTATGGCTTCTTCCGGCTCGTGGGTCTGGACGAGCCGGAGGCCTGGACGGTGCTGACCGGCGTTCTCAACTTCATCCCCTTCATCGGCCCGCTGATCACCGCTGTCGGGCTCACCATCTTTTCGGCGGCGCAGTTCGCGGACCCGTGGATGGTGATCCTGGTGGTCGGCGGCGCGACGGCCATCAATTTCGCCATCGGCAGCTATGTGGAGCCGATCATTGCCGGCAACGCGCTGAAGATGTCGGCCGTCCTCGTGCTGCTGTCCGTGTTCCTGTGGGCGATCGTTTGGGGCATTCCGGGCGCCTTCCTCGGAGTCCAGATCACGATCCTCTGCCTCGCCATCCTGGCTGCCCGGCCGCAGACGGCCTGGATTGCCGATCTCCTGTCGGGCGGGGGATCGGCCGCTCGCCCGGGCTCCGGTTCCGGCTGAGCCAATCGTCGCCTCAGGCGACGGCGCCGAGCGGACGGAAATCGCCGGCCTGACCGAGCGAGGAAGGCAGCGTCTTGCCCATGACCCCGGCGAACCAGTGGTTGGTCTCGATGAGCCGTTCGAGGTCGAGGCCCGTGGGGATGCCGGAGCGGCCGAGAAGCCAGACGACATCCTCGGTCGCGACATTGCCGGTCGCGTTCGGCGCGAAGGGGCAGCCGCCGAGCCCGCCGAGGCTCGAGTCGATGACGCCGACGCCGGCTGTTACGGCTGCCCAGACATTGGCCGGGCCGAGGCCGCGCGTGTTGTGGAAATGGGCGCGCAGGCGAACGCCCGGCACGGCTTCGCCCACGCGTCCGAACAGGTCGCTCACCTGCGACGGGACAGCCACGCCGATCGTGTCGGCAAGCGCGATCTCGATGGCGCCGGCCTCGGCCAGCTCGACGGCCAGCCCGACCACCCGGTCCGGGTCGGTCGGCCCCTCGAACGGGCAGCCGAACGCAACCGAGATGGTGGCCTGCGGCACCAGCCCGCCTTCCCGCGCCAGCCGCAGCATCGCGCGATTCTCATCGAGGGCTTCCGAGACGGTCTGTCCCTGGTTGCGACGGCCGAAGCTGTCGGACGCGACCATGACGCAGCCGGCCTCGTCCACGCCGCGCCGGCCAGCTTCGCGCGTGGCCAGCGCGCGGAAGACGCCCCGCTTGTTGAGAACCAGGCCGATGTAGCTGATGTCGGGCCGGTCGGGCAGCCCTTCGATCACGGCCTCGCCGTCGGCCATCTGCGGAACGCGGGCCGGATTGACGAAACTCGCGACTTCGATCCGGCGGGCGCCGGCTGCGATCAGCCGCTCGATCAGCGCGAGCTTGTCGGCGGTCGAAACGATCTTCTTCTCGTTCTGGAGGCCGTCGCGCGCGCCCACTTCGACAATCTGGACCGATGCTGTCGGCATGCTCTTTCCCTGAGCGTTCCCGCGTGTAGAGACTCATGCTTCTGGGCATTCCAGGCCCGGCAGGCAAGTGGTGGAGAGGCGGGATCATGGGGCAGGGGGCGCTCGAAGGATTGCGGCTGATCGAGCTGGGCCAGCTGATCGCCGGCCCCTTCTGCGGCCAGCTGATGGCCGACCATGGCGCCGAGGTGATCAAGATCGAGCCGCCGGCGCTGCCCGGACAGGCCGAGGCCGGCGATCCGATGCGCCAGTGGGGGCAGGGCAAGCCCGTCTGGTTCCCGGTGATCGGCCGGAACAAGAAGGCCGTGACCCTCAACCTTCGGGATCCGCGCGGCCAGTCGCTCTTGAAGCGGCTGGTCCTGAAGTCTGACTTCCTGCTCGAGAATTTCCGTCCCGGCACGATGGAAAAATGGGGCCTGGGCTGGGCGGAGCTGTCGGCGGTGAACCCCGGCCTCATCATGATCCGCGTTTCGGGGTATGGGCAGACGGGCCCCTATGCGGCCCGCGCCGGCTATGGTTCGATCGGTGAGGCGATGGGCGGGATCCGCAACCTCTGCGGCGATCCATCGACTCCGCCGGCGCGTGTCGGCCTGTCGATCGGCGACTCGCTGGCGGCCACCTTTGCCTGTCTCGGTGCCCTGATGGCGCTTCACCATCGCCACCGCACCGGAGAGGGACAGGTGGTCGATTCGGCCATCTACGAGTCGGTGCTGGCCATGATGGAATCGACGGTGCCGGAATATACGGAGGCCGGCGTCATCCGGGAGCGCACCGGATCGATCCTGCCGGGGATCGCGCCATCCAATGTCTATCCGGCCGCCGATGGCGACATCCTGATCGGTGCCAACCAGGACAGCGTGTTCAGCCGCCTGTGCAAGGCCATGGGGCGGCCGGAGCTGGCGGTCGATCCCCGCTATGCCACCCACCAGGCGCGCGGGCGCAACCAGGCCGAGCTCGACCGCCTGATCGCCGACTGGACCCGTTCCCTCGCGTCAGACACGCTGCTGGCCCTGCTGGAGCAAGAGGGCGTGCCGGCCGGCCGGATCTACAAGGCGCCCGACATGCTGGCCGACCCGCATTTCGCGGCCCGCGAGGCGCTCGTGAAGGTGCCGCATCCCGAGTTCGCCAATCTCGTGATGCAGAATGTGGTGCCGAAGATGTCGGCGACCCCCGGCGCGATCGAATGGCCGGGTCCACCGCTCGGCGCGCACAACCGGGCCGTCTGGCAGGACGTCGTCGGGCTGTCCGACGAGGACCTGGCGCTGCTTCAGCGCGACGGCGTGATCTGACCGGACAGGCGAGCGAAGGCCTCGACGGCGGCGAGCGCCTGCGCGAAGGCCGGGGTTCCGGGTGCGATCGGCTCGAAATGGCCTGCGACCGGCGCGGGCTGAACCTCGGCACGATCGCCCGCGGCGCGGGCGGCCTGCGCGAACCTCAGGCCCATCGCCGGATAGGCGACGGCATCATAGACGCCGTGCAGCAGCACGAGGGGCACGCCCAGCGGCAGGAGCAGGTCGGGCGAGGTATCGGAAAAGCGCTCCGGCCCGTCGCCGGGCGCCAGCCTCGGCACGGTGTCGTCGCCACAGACAAGGCGGATTTCCCGCTCCCAGTCCTTGAGCGAGGCAAGACCCCCCACCGAGACCACCCCGCGCGGCCGCAGTGGATTCTCAGCGCGAAGCGGGCTTGAAGCTGGAAGCCGGTGGCGGCCGGCCGCCCACAGCGCCAGATGGGCGCCGGCCGAATGGCCCCAGAAGACGACGCGCGCGGGATCGAGGTTGCGCTGGGCGGCCTCGGATCGAAGCAGATCGATGGCCTGTCCCACGTCGGCAAAGGTGCCGGGATAGCCGCCCCCCTCCTCATCGATCCGGCGATAGCCGACCGACCAGACGGCATAGCCCCGCTCGACGAAGGCGCCGGCCGCCGGGCGGATCAGCTCGCGGCCGGCCACGGCCTTCTGCCAGCAGCCCCCGTGCACCATGACGACGACGGGAAGCGGATCGCCCGCGGCGGCCCCCCGCGGCAGGAACAGTTCGACGACCTGGCTTTCGCCCTCGCCGTAGCGGATCGTCTCGGCGGGCGCCGCGGCCGGCAGCGACTGCACCGACCGCGCCGTCATCAGCCGGGGAAGCTCCGCCGGTTTCAGCTGCGCGGATGCGGGCGCCAGCGCGAAAAGGGCAGTGCCGAGGGCCAGCGCGAGCGATCCACGCGTCATTTCCCGCTGCGCGCCTTCCGGGCCTCGTCGAGGTCGAAAACGGCATTGTCTTGCCCCTCGGGCAACAGGCCGAGACGGCGGGCCACCTCCTGATAGGCTTCCACCTCGCCGCCGAGGTCCCGGCGGAACCGATCCTTGTCGAGCTTTTCGGACGTCTTAATGTCCCACAGCCGGCAGCCATCCGGGCTGATCTCGTCGGCGAGGATGACCCGGCTGTAATCATCCTCCCACAGGCGGCCGAACTCCAGCTTGAAGTCCACGAGCCGGATGCCGATCCCCGCGAACAGGCCGGTCAGGAAATCGTTGGTGCGGATGGCCATGTCGATCATGTCGGCCAGCTCGTCCTGCCCGGCCCAGCCGAAGCAGGCGATATGCTCCTCCGTCACCATCGGATCGCCGAGGCTGTCGTCCTTGTAGTAATACTCTATGATGGTGCGCGGCAGCTGGGTGCCTTCCTCGATCCCCAGCCGCTTCGAAAGCGAGCCCGCCGCGACGTTGCGGACGACGATCTCGAGCGGAATAATCTCAACCTGCCGAACGAGTTGTTCGCGCATGTTGAGACGGCGAATGAAGTGCGTCGGGATGCCGATCGTGCCGAGAAGCGTGAACAGATGCTCGGAAATGCGGTTGTTCAGCACGCCCTTGCCGCTGATCGTGCCCTTCTTCTGGGCGTTGAAGGCGGTGGCGTCATCCTTGAAATACTGGATGAGGGTGCCGGGCTCGGGCCCTTCGTAGAGGATCTTGGCCTTGCCTTCATAGATCTGGCGACGGCGGGACATGGGCAGGTTCCTTGGCAAAGCGAAGCCAAGGCATAGCCGGCTTGCCCCGGGCGGGCAACGCGGGTGACGCGCGCGGCGCGCCACGCTAGGCTGGCGGGATGGGCCCGATCATCCTGCTGCTGATGTCCGTCCAACTCCCCGTTCCGGCCGTCAGGGCGCTGCCGCCATCGACGGCGTTCACGCCGCTCAGTCCCGATTGTGGCCGGGCCTATGCCGGACGGATGGTCTCCAGCGATGCCGCAGACGCCGACATGGCCGGGATATCGATGGTGATGCATGTGCGGGTTTGTGATGCCGGCGGGGTTCAGATCCCCTTTCATGTCGGCGACGACCGGTCACGGACCTGGTTCCTGACGCAGACGCCCGCCGGGCTCAGGCTCAAGCATCGTCATCGGCACGCGGATGGTTCGCTCGACAGGCGCACCTTCTATGGCGGAACGGCGACAGAACCTCCCCTGCCCCTTGCCGGCGGGGGATGGCGGCAGCAGTTCCCGGTGGATGACGATTCGAAGCGCCTGTTCGTCGCCGAGGGCATCCCGCAGTCGACCACCAATGTCTGGGCGATCGAGCATGTGCCCGGCCGGCTGTTCGCCTATGAGCTTCGCCGCGAGGGTCGCTACTTCCGCGTGGAGTTCGACCTCACCCGGCCCGTCGACCTTCCTCCGCCGCCGTGGGGGGACGCGGATCAGGCGCAACGCTAGGCTGGTTCCATGCCACGACTCGACCAGGATTCCATCGCGGAGACGAACGCGACCGGCTATCCGCCGCCCTACGATCAAGCCGTCGCGGGGCGCTGGTATCGACGGCTGGCGCCGGTTGGCGGCCTGACGGACTTCGGCGTCAGCCTGGTGCGGCTCGAACCGGGCGCCTGGTCCTCGCAGCGGCACTGGCACGATGGTGAGGATGAGTTCCTCGTGATGCTGGAAGGCGAGGCTGTGCTCGTCGAGGATGACGGGGAAACGTTGCTTCGGGCAGGCGACTGCGCGGCCTTTCCCAAGGGAACGGGCAATGGCCACCATCTGCAGAACCGGAGCGGGCGCGACTGTCGCTTCGTCGTGGTCGGCGGCGGGGTGCGCACCGGCGGTGGTTATTCGGACATCGACATGTTGTTCACAGCCGACGGGCGCTACACGAGGCGGGATGGAACGCCTTACGAGCGGGAGCGGACCTAGCGGCAGAAGGGGGTGCGACGGTCGGCCTGGTCGAAGTGGAAATGATCGGCATGGGCGCGATCGTAATCGGGTGACAGGACGGTTCCGAACAGGCCGCAGGCGCCATCGCGAACCTCGCGCAGGAAGGCGCGCGCCCGCGGATCCCCGTGCCAGTCGCGGATCAGGCTGATCTCGCGCCCGGAGGCGGTGCGAAAGCCGGATATGTCGATGGCATTGGCGCGGGCATGCTCGGACAATTGCCCGCCGGGTCGGCCGCCGATGGTTCGGCAGCCATAGGCCGCCATCTGGCGAACGGCGACGACGGGCTCGCCGAGATGGCGGCGCGCGGCCGGCTGGAGGATGTCCCGCTCCCAGATGTGGATGGCGAGCGCCACGCCACAGCTGGTGGGTGGGCTTTCGGGCAGCCAGCGGGGGCCGCGCGGGTCGGCCTCCCGGCGGATCGCCCAAGGGTAGCCGCAGGCGCCCGGGCCCTGGAACCCGGGCGCCACGCTGTGGCGGGCGCCTGCAGCCTGCAGCCGCGCCCGGCAATAGCCGAGGTCGCGGTTGGCGGTCGCAACTTGCGCCCGGTCGATCCGGCTCGCGCCGGGGCGTGGATCGACGGGCCCCGGCCCCGGAAAGCCGCGCGGGGGCTGTGGCGCGCCGCAGGCCGCCACCATGAGGAGGGCAAGCAGCGCCAGCGCGCGCATCCGGCGCCCCCTAGAGCCGGACGAGCATCTTGCCGGTGTTGGCGCCCTCGAACAGGCCGATGAAGGCCTCGGGCGCGCGTTCGATGCCCTCGACGACCGTTTCCTCCCACTTGAGGCGGCCCTCCCGGATCCAGCCCATCATCTGGCCCAGGAACTCGCCCTGCAGATGCTGGAACTGGGTGACGATGAACCCCTGCATCTTCAGCGACTTGCCGATGATGTAGATGAGGTTGCGCGGGCCGGGCCGAGGATCTGTCGCATTGTACTGGTCGATCATGCCGCATTCGACGAGCCGCGCGAAGGGACGAGCCAGTTCCAGGGCGACTTCCAGATGCTCGCCGCCGACATTGTCGAAATAGATGTCGATCCCCTTGGGCGCCGCGGCGCGCACAGCCTCCAGCAGGTTGCCGGCCGTCCGGTAGTTGATGGCGTGATCGACCCCGACGGAGCGAAGCCACTCGCACTTGGCGTCCGAACCGGCGCTTGCCACCACGGTCAGCCCGAGGATCTTGCCAATCTGCGCCACCACCGAGCCGACGGCGCCGGCCCCGCCGGAAACGAACAGGGTCTCGCCTGCCTTGGGTTCGCCGATCTGGGTGAGACCAGCCCAGGCCGTCAGCCCCGGCATGCCGAGCACCCCCAGAAAAGCCTGCGCAGGCACGCCTTCGAGCGCAGGCAGCTTCTGGAGCGATGCGGCCGGCATGACGAAGGCCTCGCGCCAGCCCCATAGGGAGGAGACGAGGTCACCGGGCGCGAATCCCGGGTCGCCCGAGGCGATGACCTCGCCGATGGCACCGCCTTCCAGCGGCGCGCCGATCTGGAAAGGCGGCACGTAGGACGGCCGGTCGTACATCCGGCCGCGCATGTAGGGATCGACCGACATCCAGCGGTTGCGAACCAGCACCTCGCCGGCGCCGGGCTGGGGCAGGGTGACGGTGGCAAGCTCGAAGTCGGCCGCTGTTGGCGTGCCGACGGGGCGGGCCTTGAGGCGGATTTCACGGCTGACGGTCATGGGCAGCTCCCTCTTTGGATCATCATAAATTCAATATGTTACGCTCGGCCAGCCAGGGTGCGCACGCGCCCGAGAAGACCGATCAGCGCGACGACGACGAGGCCAAGCGCAAGGCCGAACAGGCCCGCCAGCGCGGCATTGGCAATCCAATCGACGGCTGCCCCCAGGGCGGGAACATGATCCGCCAACCGATGCGCCAGTCCATGGAAAAGTTGGGGAATCCCGGCCAGGATCTCGAGCTCCGCCATGCCGTGCAGCACGATTCCGCCGCCGACCCAGGCCATGGCGGCGATGCCGACGAGCCCAAGCGTCGCAAGCAGCTTCGGCATGCCGGCCACCAGCCCGCGCCCCAGCGCCTGCGACGCGCCATTGGGCTGGCGGGCGAGGTGCAGGCCGATGTCGTCCATTTTCACGATGAGGGCGACCGCGCCATAGACGAGGATCGTGACAGCAAGGCTGACGCCGGCCAGCGCAGCCGCGACCGTGGCAATTGGCAGGCTCTGCAACTCGCCGAGCGCAATGGCGAGGATTTCGGCCGACAGGATGAGATCGGTTCGGATCGCGCCGTTCACCATCGAGGATTCGCGCGCGGACGGATCGAGGACGACGGGCGCGTCGGCTGCCTGCGCGCCGTGCAGGCCCGTCTTTTCCAGAACCTTCTCGGCGGCTTCGTAGCACAGGAAGGCGCCGCCCAGCATGAGGAGCGGGGTGAGCGCCTGCGGTAGCAGGGCGGCCAGCGCAATGAAGCCGGGCATCAGGATCAGCAGCTTGTTGCGAAGCGAGCCGCGCGCAATCTTCCAGACGATGGGCAGCTCGCGCTCCGGCCTGAAGCCCATCACATAGCCCGGCGTGACGGCCGTATCGTCGACCACCACGCCGGCCGACTTGGTCGCAGCCTTGCCGGTCGCGGCGGCGACATCGTCGAGGCTGGCCGCCGCGAGCTTCGCGATGGCGGCGACATCGTCGAGCAGGGCGAGAAGACCCGATGCCATGGATGGGGCCTAGCCGGTCTCGAGCAGGCTGGCGATGGCCTGGTTGGCGAGCGAATCCACGCGCTCGTTCGCCGGGTGGCCGGAATGGCCCTTCACCCATTCCCAGCGAATGGTGTGCGGCCGTGCCGCCCGTTCCAGCGCCATCCACAGATCGGCATTCTTGACCGGCTGCTTCGAGGCATTGCGCCACCCGTTCCTTTGCCAGCCGGGCAGCCACTGCGTCATGCCGTCCATCAGGTAGCGGCTGTCGGTCACGAGTGTCACGTCGCTCGGGCGCTTCAGCGCTTCGAGCGCCCGCAGCGCGGCCGTCATCTCCATCCGGTTGTTGGTGGTATGCGGATCCGCTCCCGACAGCAGCTTTTCCGTGCCGTTCCACTCGAGGATGGCAGCCCAGCCGCCCGGGCCCGGATTGCCCTTGCAGGCGCCATCGGTGATGATGCGGATTGCGGGCCGGTCAGCCATGGGCGGCGTGCCAGGCAAGACGACGCGCGAAGGGCAGGGGATCCTTGCGCGCGACCAGCGCGCCCTCGGCCGGCTCCAGCCAGTCCTGCGCGCGCGAGAGCAGGAACCGGAGCGCTGCCCCCTCGCACAGGACGGGAAGCGCGGCGCGCTCGGCCGGGTCGAGGGGGCGGACGGCCCCATAGCCAGCCAGCGCGGCCTCCCACCTGTCTGCGAGCGGCTGCGTGCCATCGGCAGGGAAGGCCCAGGCGTTCAGCAGGACGGCCAGATCATAGGCGAAGAGGTCGCTGCAGGCGAAATAGAAGTCGATGAGGCCGCTCACCTCGTCGCCCAGCATCAGCACATTGTCGGGAAAGAGGTCGGCATGGATCGTGCCCTTGGGCAGATCAGCCGGCCAGGCGTTGCGCACATGGTCGAGCCGGCCCGAGACGAGGGCAGCCAGGCCGGGCTCGATCGTGTCGAGCCGCGGGCCCAGCAGGCCAGCCGTCGAGTTCCACCATTGAAGCCCGAGGCCGTTGGGCCGGAAGGCGGTGAAGGACCGGCCTGCGAGGTGAAGCTGGGCCAGCGCCCGGCCCGCTGCTGCAGCCTGGGTGGCGGTCGGCGCGGAGACCGAGACGCCCGGCAGGAAGCGGATGAGACAGGCATGCCGGCCGGCGAGCGTCTGCAACGCTCGGCATTCGCGGTCGCGCATGGGGCGCGGCACGGGGAGGCCCCGGTCAGCCAGATGTTCCATGAGGGCAATGAACCAGGGGAGATCGGCGGGATCGATCCGCCGCTCGTAGAGGGTCAGGATGAAGCGGTCCGGGCCCTGGGCGCCGGCGGTCTCCACCAGGAAATTGCTGTTCGAGACACCCTCGGCGATCCCCTTGAAGGACGTCAGCTCGCCAAGGCCGTATCGGCCGAGGAATTCGACCAGTCGTTCCGCCGGGACATCGGTGTAGACGGCCATTCCGGTCGCAACCGGCCGCTCAGGCGGCCACCAGCGCCCGTGGCAGCTTGAAGACCACTTCCTCGGTCGCGGTCGTGACCTCTGAGACCGCAACGTCGAAGCGCTGCCGAAGTGCATCCAGCACTTCCTGAACGAGCACTTCGGGCGCCGATGCGCCCGCCGTCAGCCCCAGCGTCTTGACGCCGTCGAACCAGGCCCAGTCGATCAGCGCCGCGCGCTGGATGAGGTGCGCGCGCGCGCCCTCGCGCGCCGCCACTTCCTTCAGCCGCTGCGAGTTGCTGCTGTTCTCGGCGCCGATCACCAGCACCAGTTGGCAATGGCTGGCGATTGCCTTGACCGCCGTCTGGCGATTGGAGGTGGCATAGCAGATGTCCTCGCCCTTGGGGCCGAGGATCTCGGGAAAGCGGCGCTGCAGCACCGAGACGATCTCGGCGGTGTCGTCGACCGACAGGGTCGTCTGGGTCAGGAAGCCGAGCGGGCCATCGGGTGGCGAGACGACCTCGGCATCCTCCACCGTCTCGATGAGGGTCATGGCGCCGTCGGGCACCTGCCCGAAGGTGCCGATCACTTCTGGGTGGCCGGCGTGGCCCACGAACAGGATGTGTCGGCCTTGGTCCACCATGCGTTCGGCCTGACGATGAACCTTGGAGACGAGCGGGCAGGTGGCATCCAGCCAGTCGAGCCCGCGCGACTGCGCCATGGCCGGGATCGCCTTGGGCACGCCATGTGCCGAGAAGACGACGTGGCCGCCATCGGGCACTTCATCCAGTTCCTTCACGAAGACAGCCCCCTTGGCGCGAAGGCTGTCGACCACGAAGCGGTTGTGGACGATCTCGTGGCGGACATAGACGGGGGCGCCATGCTTCTCGAGCGCCAGCTCGACGATCTGGATGGCCCGTTCGACGCCGGCGCAGAAGCCGCGCGGGGCAGCGACGAGGACGCGCAGGGCAGGGGCGTTTTTGGCGCTTGAGGACATGGCGGTTCCTTAGGCGAGGATGCAGCGCCCATGAAGCCCCCCTTTGCGCAATTGCCTAGAAAGATGGGCCCGCCTATGGCAACCGCTCGATCAGGGGGCTGTCATGAAGGGGCGGGCCGCCCTGCCGAGGAGAGAGCTGCGTTGCCGAATCCCGTTTCCGCGATCCTGGTGGCCGCTGCCGCCCTGTTGCTTGCCGGCTGCAACAGCAATCCCCTCAAGGTCACCCGCTCGCCCTGTCCGGCCGTTGCGATCCCGGTCCATGCCGGTCACATCACCCGCTTCGACCCGCCGCAGAGCCGCAATGCCGACGCGATCGATCTGACGGCGCAGATCATCGACCTGGACAGCCGATGCATCGAAGGCGGCGAGTTTCTCGTGAAGGACGTGACCTTCACGGTCGCTGCGCAGCGGCGGACGGCCGGGCCGGCCCGCCAGGTCTATCTGCCGATGTTCGTGGCACTGACGCAGGGCGGGAATGTGCTGGTCTCGAAGCAGCTGACGGGCGTGACGCTCGATTTCCCGGCGGGCGGGCTCAGGGCCGAGGCGCGCGGCGGCGCTCGGGCCGAGGTTCATCGCTCGGCCGTGGCCCTGCCGGCCGACGTGCAGGCGCGCATCACGCGTGAGCGGCGGCCCGACGAGCCTGATGCTCTGGTCGATCCCCTGTCGGATCCGCAGGTCCGCGCCGCCGTTCGGGCAGCCAGCTTCGAGGTGCTGGTCGGCTTCCAGCTGGATGATGCAAGCCTCGCCTATAATGTCGGCCGCTGAGCAGCAGTTCCATCAGGGCCATTAATGGCCTAATGTAACATCATCGATGGCTATTGCTTGATTTGATTGGTCCAACTCATTTCTGACAGGCAACATATGCGCCGCCGCCTGGTCGGCAGGCCTCACGGGTAAGGACATGCCGCATCGGCGCAACATCGATATCGACCTGCTGCGCAGCTTCGTGACCATCGTCGAGGTTCGAAGCTTCACGCGAGCTGCCGAGCGCCTGCTCAGAACCCAGTCGGCGATCAGCCTGCAGATGAAGCGGCTGGAGGAACAGCTGGGCTGCCGGCTGTTCGAACGCGGCGGCCGCGGCGTGGAGCCGACCCAGGCGGGAACGCTCCTGCTGGGTTATGCCCGGCGCATCCTGGCTGCGAACGACGAGCTTGTCGGCCGGATGGCCGAGCCGACCGTGGAGGGTGTCGTCCGGATCGGGACGCCGGAGGGCTTTCTGACCGAGCATCTCGCGCCCCTTCTGGCCCGCTTCACGCGCGCCTTTCCCCGGGCCCGGATGACGGTTGCGTCCGGCCCCGGGCCTGCCCTGAAGCAGGCCTATGCGGACGGCCGGCTCGACCTGCTGATCACGGCCGATGTCGGAAACGAGCCGGACGGGCAGCCCCTGTTGCGCGAAACCCTGTTGTGGTGCGTGGCGGACGGCGCCGACCAGGACCTGATGCATGTCGCGGCCGGCGAACCCCTGCCGCTCATCCTGACGACCGAGCCCTGCCCGGTGCGACGCGCCATGATTGCCGCCCTCGATGCGGCGGGTCTCCCCTGGCGGACTGTGGTCGAGGCCAGTTCGCGCGCTGGCGTCCAGGCCGCCGTCGGCGTCGGGCTCGGCATTGGCGCCCTTCCGCGCGGCAGCCTGGTCGCGGGGATCCACCGGCTGAATTCGGCCGAGGGACTGCCGCCCCTGCCGCGCCAGACCGTTGCCCTTCTGAAATCCGCTTCGGCAAGCCCGGCGACCGAGCGGCTGCACCTCTTCCTGACCAGCCTGTTCGACGGCCAGGCCTGAGCAGCGGGCCGCGCTGCTTGACGCCGGGCCGGCGTGCAGCCTATGCCGCGCGGCCTGCGACGCCCTGCGCCGCAGCACAGCGTGGCGACCGTAGCTCAACTGGTCAGAGCACTGGTTTGTGGTACCAGGGGTTGCGGGTTCAAGTCCCGTCGGTCGCCCCACCGCATCCATTCCGACAAGGCGGAGTTCTTCCCATGCCCGCGCCTCGCGCATCTTCGAGCGGCTATGGTGTGCTGCTGCTGATCGGCCTGCTGGTGGGGTTCGCAGCGGGGATCGCCGTCGGCGAACCCTCGGCGGGAACCGTGATCGGGCTGGGGCTGGGCGGTCTCGTGGCGCTGGCGCTTCGCCTGAAGGCCGGCGACTGATCCCGTGCCTCGAGCGGTTTTTGGCTCAGGGCCTTTCTCAGGGCAATCTGCGGCCCACCCACACGACCCGCCCGAGGATCCGGATCGAATCCGGCGGGAGATCCGGATAGGAAGGATAGGCCGCGTTGTCCGACAGGATGGCGACGCGCCGCGTCACCGGGTGGATCGACAGGCGCTTGACGACGGGTCCACCGTCGCTGGCGATCATGTGAAGGCCGTCGCGCGGGCAGAGGCGGTCGGCGGTGTCGATCAGCACACAATCCCCGTCGGCAAGCGTCGGCGCCATGGCGTCCCCCCGGATGACATGCGCGACGAGCACTGCCTCTGAGGTAGGTGCGATCCGGTTGACGATCCGGGAATCGACCTGAAGCGGCGGGCAGGGGTGTGCCACGGGTTCGGTCGAAAGAAAGGGAATGGAAACCGGGCCGGCCCGTTCGCTGGCGGGCGAGGGAATGGGCGCGCCGAGGAGGGCTTCCGGGACACCGAAATGGGCGGCGATCCGGCGCCGATCCTCCTCGGAAAGCCTGCGCGGCACGCCGCGCTTGATGAATTGCTGGATGTAGGCGGGATTTCGCCCAAGCATGCGCGAGATGGCGGCATAGCCCTCACCCGAGCGCCTGATCAGATCCTCGAGTGTCTCCCTGACGCCTGGCTCCGCCAAACTGCCGGCTCCTCCCTGCTTGCCGGCGCGTGCCAATGCGCGCCAGACGACCCTGCAGCCATCTTTACCATCTTTTTTATCCTAGACTAGTAGGAAATCTGCCTACACTGTTCACCTGTTCGATTCGCGGGACGGCGGGGGGCCGGGATCGGACATCAGCAGGGTCGAATGCGGGAGACTGCCAGGATGACTCTGCTGCGCGCGATCGAGAATTGCCTCAGGGAGACGCGGATTCCGCCATCCCGCTTCGGGCGGGACAGCGTGCGCGATCCGCGGCTTGTCCATGACTTGCGGCGCGGCCGCCAGCCGGGCCCCGCGATGGAGCGTCGTGTCCGGGCGCATATCGAGGCCTGTCTTCGTTCGTCGCGCGCAACCGCCGATCCGCTGACCGGCAAGGGGCAGCAATCGTGAGGTGCCGTCTCAGCCCAGTTCAGGCCGCGCTGCTGCGGGCCGTCCGGGCCCTGCTGGAAGACCTATGTGGGGACGCAGGCGAGGTTCCTTCGATCATTGTCGATCGCGTCGAGTCGAGGCCCTGGGCCAGCCTGACCTATGTTGGCGAGCGGCATGAACTGGTGCTGCGCCTGCTGCGGCCGCTCCCCGCCAACACGGACCTGGAACTGCTTCTCTGCGAGCTCGGCGAACGCCGCTCACCGCGACTTCCGGGGTCCTTCGTGGCAGATGTGGCCATCGCACGGATCGTCGAAGGGGCAGGCGAGATCGTCATCATCCTCGAGGTTCTGACCATCGGGGAATAGGAGAAAACCCATGCTCCTACTCTGCGGGCGGAGCCTCAAGTCGGGAGTCAGGCTGCATGGGCGCGCTCGTTCCCGGCTTGCAGGGCGATTGCGCCAGGGGCCAAGCCCGGCTAGAAACTGAGTCGCGCCCAAATCCGGAATGGTCCGGCAAGGGTGCGGGGCTGGAACGATGCAGTCTGTCTCGAGCTCGGCATGGTTCGACTGAGCCAGAACCGCCTGTTCCGGCGCCGGGCTGCCATCCTTCTGGGCCTTGCCATGGCCGGCTGTGCCGATCGGGCCCCCGATGCGGCCGCCGATCCTGCACCCAGTGCCGCCAGCCTGCATCGCGTTGGCTCGACCGTTGGCGCTGTCGAGCGGCAGATCAGCGGGACGGTCCGCCTTCGTCGCGAGACCCCCCTGGCCTTTCTGGCCGATGGCCGAATCGCGACCCTGCTCGTTCGGGAAGGCGACATTGTTGCGTCGGGGCAGATTCTCGCCACGCTCGACCGGACGGCCGTGGATGCGTCCGTCCTCGCCGCCGATGCGCGCGCGGCCCAGGCGGCCAGTGAGCTTGCCCGCCAGCGCAGGCTGCTCGAACAGGGCTGGGTCGCCAAGGCGCGGGTCGAACAGGCCGAAGCCGCAGCCAGGGCAGCCGAGGCAGACAGGCAATCGGCGCGTTTCGTGCAGGCGTATTCGATCATCCGTGCCCCGGCGGCCGGCATCATCCTCGCACGGCAGGCCGAGCCCGGCCAGACCCTGGCCGCCGGCACGCCGGTCGTGGTGCTGGGCGAGTTTGCAAGCGGGTTCGTGCTGCGGGTGCCGCTCACCGCCGGGGAGATTGCCGGCCTCGCACGCGGAGACATGGCAAGCGTTCGCTTCCGGGACGGGGCTGCCCCCGACATGACCGGGCGACTGATCGAGATCGCCGGGCGGGCCGATCCGCGAACGGGAACCTTCCTCGTCGAATATTCCCTGCCGGCGCACCCGTCACTTCGATCCGGCCAGATCGCCGACGTGACGATCGAGCAGCGCGGTGAAGCCGGGCGGCTGGTCGTGCCGACGACCGCGCTCTTCGCCGCGCGCGCGGATGAGGGGTTCGTGTGGTTCTTCGACTCCAGGACCCGCCGGATCTCGGCCCGCCTGGTCCGGCTGGGGGCGGTGCTGCCCGATGGCGTCGAGGTCCGGTCCGGTCTTTCTGCCGGCGACCTGATCATCGCCGGCGGCGTCGATCGCCTGGTCGAGGGGCAGAAGGTGTCACCCGTCGCCGCCGGCGCGTCGGCCGGGTGATCGCGCGAGTGACGCCGCAGGGCAGGGCGAATCTGACCGCATGAACGGGCTCATCGCCTTTGCCGTCCATCGCTGGCAGGTGACGCTTGTCGTCTTCCTGCTTGCCGCCGTGCTGGGCCTGCAGGCCTTCTTGACCATCCCGCGGTCGGTCGATCCGCACTTCAAGGCGCCGTTCGTCTCGGTGATCGCCATCCTGCCCGGCGCCGACCCTGCCGACATCGAGCAGACGGTCGCGAAACCGATCGAGGATGCGCTTGCGAGCCTCGACAACATCACCGAACTCCAGTCCTCCTCGGCGGACGGGCAGGCCGTGATCACCGCCGAATTCACCTGGGAAAGCGATCCCGATCGCAACTTCGACGAGGCGGTGCGCGAAGTGAATGCCATTCGCGCACAGCTTCCGCAGGGCCTGCAGCGTCTCGAGTATCGCCGCTTTCGCACCACCGAGGCCGTGGTCGTGCAATATGCGCTGATCTCCGAGACAGCCTCCTGGCGACGGATGGAAAAGGTCGCCAAGGATCTTCGGGAATCCTTCCAGCGCCAGCCCGGGGTCCGAGCCGCCGTCTCCTGGGGCGTGCCCCGGCCGGAGATGCGGGTCTCGCTCGATCTCGGGCGGCTGGCGGAACTCGGCATTCCCGTCACCCAGGTGACCGACGCGCTGCGCGTCGGCGGCACGGATCTGCCGCCCGGGCCCGTTTCCTCGGGCGAGCAGCGCTTCAACCTGAAGGCCGGGGGGGCCTTCCGGAGCGAGGACGAGGTTCGTGCCGTGCCGCTTCGGGCGGTCGATGGTCGCCTCGTTCGGGTGGGCGATGTCGCCAGCGTCGAGTGGGACATGGCGGAGCGCGCGCATGTCACGCGCTTCAACGGCCAGCGCGCCATCTGGATCACGGCGACCCAGAAGGACAATGTGAATGTGCTCGATGTCCAGCAGCGACTGGTCGCAGCGGCCGATGCCTATCGGGAAACGCTCGCGCCCGACTTGAAACTGGAGCTGGCCTTCGACCAGTCGGACGATGTCCGGCGCAAGCTGGCGCTGCTCGGGCGCGATTTCGCAATCGCCCTGTCGCTGGTGCTGCTCACCCTGCTGCCGCTGGGGCCGCGCGCGTCGCTCGTCGTGATGGTGTCGGTGCCGCTCAGCCTCGCGATCGGGGTGATGGTGATGGCGCTGCTGGGCTATACGCTGAACCAGCTGGTCATCACCGGGTTCATCCTGGCGCTGGGCATCCTCGTCGATGATTCGATCGTCGTGGTCGAGAACATCGCTCGCCACCTGCGCATGGGCTATTCGCGCACGGCCGCAGCGCTGGCCGGCACGCAGCAGATTGCGATTGCCGTGCTGGGCTGCACGGCCGTGCTGGTGTTCGCCTTCCTGCCCCTGACGGCGCTGCCCGAAGGGGCGGGCAAGTTCACGCGCGGGCTGCCGATGGCGGTGATTGCGACCGTTCTGGCCTCGCTCGTCATCTCGTTGACCATCATTCCCTTCCTCGCCTCGCGAATCCTGCCGCGAACCGAGGCGCCCGAAGGCAACCGGATCCTGCAGGCGGTGCAGGGGGGAATCCATCGCTTCTACGCGCCCGTGCTGCATTGGGCGCTGGAGCGTCCACGCCGGGCGCTGGTCGGCGCCATGGCACTCTGCCTTGCAGCGCTCGGCCTCATCCCCGTGCTGGGCACCAGCCTCTTCCCGCCGGCCGATGCCCCCTATTTCCTGGTCGAGGTCGAGGCATCCGAGGGCGCGGACTTCGGGGCAACCGATCGCGCTGTCCGCTTCGTCGAGCAGACGCTGGCAGCCGAGCCGCTGGTCGTGAACCGGATGGCCAATGTCGGCCGCGGCAACCCGCAGATCTTCTACAATGTCCGCGAGGTGGCGCAGCGGTCCAGCTATGGCGCGGTGGCCGCCACCCTGTCCCGCTGGGATCCGGTGGAGGGGCCGGCCCTCATCGAGCGGCTCCGGGCGCGCTTTGCGACCTACCCCGAGGCACGGATCACGCTGGCGCCCTTCCAGAACGGGGCCCCGATCGAAGCGCCGATCCAGTGGTTCGTGACCGGCGCCGATCTCGACCAGCTGAAGGCCCTGTCGCGCAAGGTCGAGGCGGTGGTGCGCGCAACGCCGGGCGCGCGCGACGTTCGCAACCCTCTGGCCTTCGACCGGCTCGATCTCGACCTCGGGCTGGATGCCGATCGCGCCGCGCTGCTGGGTGTCTCCCCGGCCTCTGCCCGGCGCGTTGCCCGCCTCGCGCTCGCCGGTGAGCCGGCGGGCCGGTTCCGCGACGCGGAGGGGGACAGCTATGACGTGATGGTCCGCCTGCCCGGTGGCCGACCGGTGGATGAGCCCGGCGCGCTCCACTCGGTCGAAGCGCTCGGGCGCATCTATGTGCCGACGGCGGCCGGCGATGCGGTGCCGCTGGCCAGCCTCGCGCAGCCCGAGATCAGTTCGGGCCCGGCGACCATCTTCCGCTACGGCCAGCAGCGAAGCGTCTCGGTGACGGCGAACAGCGCGAGCGGCTATCTCACCTCGAAGGTGAATGCCGACATTGCCGACCGGTTGCGCGCGATCGACCTGCCGCCGGGCTATTCGATCGTGGAAGGGGGCGAGGCGCAGGCCCGCGCCGAGAGTTTCGGGGGCCTCGGCGGCATCATAGCGCTGGCGGTGTTTGGCGTGTTCGCCGTGCTGGTGCTGGAGTTCAGCCGCTTCCGGGAGACGCTGGTGGTCGCCGGAGTCATTCCGCTCGGCATGTTCGGGGGGCTGATCGCCCTGCTGCTGACCGGCAACTCCATCAGCTACACGGCCGTGATCGGCTTCGTCGCGCTCATCGGGATCGAGATCAAGAATTCGATCCTGCTGGTCGATTTCACGACCCAGCTTCGCCAGCAGGGCCTAGAGCTCCGCGAGGCGATCGAGCGGGCCGGCGAGGTTCGCTTCCTGCCCGTGCTGCTCACCAGCGTGACAGCGGTGCTGGCGCTGCTGCCGCTGGCGCTGTCGGGCTCGGGCCTCTATTCGCCGCTGGCCTGGGTGATCATCGGCGGGCTGATTTCCTCGACGCTGTTGAGCCGGGTGGTCACGCCCGTCATGTACCTGCTGATCGTCCGCAACGCGCCGCCCATCGAGCGGCTGGCCGAAGCGCCGCCGCCGCTGCCGGAAAGCTGAGCGGCGGCAGTTTGGGAGGAGGGGGATGGAAGAAGCGGGCAATCGGCGGAACGTGGCGCTGCTGATCGATGCCGACAATGCGGCCGCCGACAAGCTCGACGCGGTGCTGGCGGCGCTTGCTGACCTCGGCTCGGTCAATGTCCGCCGGGTCTATGGCAACTGGAGCAAGTCGGCGCTGAAGGGCTGGGCCGGGCTGGTGCACAGCCACGGCCTCGAGCCGCGGCAGCAGTTCGACGTGACCAAGGGCAAGAATGCGACCGACATGCGCATGACCATCGATGCGATGGACCTGTTGTGGAGCGGCCGGATCGATGGCTTCGGCCTGATGTCCAGCGACAGCGACTTCGGCCCGCTTGCCAACCGCATCCGGCAGGATGGCCTGCCCGTCTATGGATTCGGGCGCGCGACGACGCCCGAATCCTTTCGCGCGGCCTGCACGCGGTTCATCGAGGTCGACCGGCTCGGAAGCGACGTGGAGCCTCGGCCCGGGGCCGGGCCAGCCACCGTCGATCAGGCCCTCATCGACCTGCTTGGCGAGGCCTGGAAGGACTCCAGGCGCGACGAGCGGGGGTTCGCCAGCCTGTCGGAAGTCGGCAATCGGGCTGGCAACCGTTCGTCATTCGACGCGCGCAACTATGGCTTCCGGCGCCTGTCCGACCTGGTGCAGGCCATCCCCAACTTCCAGACGGAAGTCAGGGACGGCCAGCTCTACCTGAAGCGGGTCCGCTGAAGCGGTTCAGCCAAGCGTTTCCAGGGCAGCGCGAAGGCGGGCGGCGTCGGCGCTGCGGGCGGCATGATCCTCACGCGCCTTCTCGACAGCCTCGGGCCTCGCTCGTTCGACGAAGCCGGGATTGGCGAGCCGCTGGGCAAGGCTGCGGGCTTCGGTCTCGGCCTGGGCCGCGGCCTTCTCGAGCCGGGCGCGCTCGGCGGCAAGATCGATGACCCCGGCAAGCGGCAGGGAATAGACGACCCCGCCAACGACGATCTGGGCGTGCCCACCGGGCGGCGGCGCCTCGAAGCGGATCGCCTCGACCCGGACAAGCCGTTCCAGCGCCGCGCGATGGCGCTCAAGCCGCCCGGCGAGCCCGGGTGCCGAATCCGGCAGATGCAGGGCCAGCCGGGCGGCAGGCGGGACATTCAGTTCCGAGCGGGCCGAGCGGATGGCCGTCACAAGGTCAATCAGCCAGCCGATTTCATCTGCCGATTCGTCACGCTCCACCTCGAGGTCGGGCCAGTCGGCGAGGATGAGATCGTGCGGACGTTCGCCCTGGGCATGCCACAGATGCTCGGTAATGAAGGGCATCACCGGGTGCAGCAGGGTGAGGATCCGGTCGAGCGCCCAGCCGGCGACCGTACGGGTTTCCTGGGCGTCGGGCCCGCCTTCCGCCAGCAGCGGCTTGATGAGTTCGAGATACCAGTCGCAGAAGCGGTTCCAGACGAACTGGTAGAGCGCCTGCGCATATTGGTCGAAGCGGAAGGCCAAGAGCGCTGCCTCGGCCTCGCGTGCAGCCGCGGCGGTCTCGGCGAGGATCCAGCGGTTGACGGGAAGCCTGGCAACAGGCGGGGCAGGCGAGGGCGAGGCCTTGATGCCCTGCGCCTCAGCAAAGCGAACGCTGTTCCACAGCTTGGTCGCGAAGTTGCGATAGCCCTCCACGCGCTTCTCGTCGAACCTGACGTCGCGGCCCTGGGACTCGCTGGCGGCCAGCGCGAAGCGAAGCGCGTCCGCCCCATAGCGATCGACCAGTTCGAGCGGATCGACAGTGTTCCCCTTCGACTTGGACATCTTCTGCCCGTGCCGGTCACGGACCAGGCCGTGGCAATAGACGGTGTGGAAGGGAACTTCATTCGTCAGTTCAATACCCTGCATCATCATTCTGGCAACCCAGAAGAAAATGATGTCAAAGGCCGTCACCAGCACGTCGCCGGGATAGTGGCGGGCGAGGTCCGTCGTCGGCTCCGGCCAGCCCAGGGTCGCGAAAGGCCAGAGACCGCTTGAGAACCAGGTGTCGAGGACGTCCTCGTCCTGTCTGAGGGGTACATCCGGGCCAGCCGTTTCCCTTGCTTCAGCCTCGGTCTCGGCCACATGGATCGACCAGTCGGGGGCGTACCACGCCGGGATGCGGTGTCCCCACCAGAGCTGGCGCGAGATGCACCAGGGCTGGATATTGTCCAGCCAGTTGAAATAGGTCTTTTCCCACGTCCTCGGAACGAACTTCGTCCGGCCTTCGGCAACGGCCGCGCGCGCGGCGACGGCGAGCTTGCCGGCATCGACATACCATTGGTCGGTGAGAAATGGCTCGATCACCACGCCCGAGCGGTCGCCGTGGGGCACCTGGATGGTCTTGTCCTCCACCCGCTCCAGCAGGCCGAGCGAATCCAGTTCGGCCACGATCCGCTTGCGGGCCTCGAAGCGGTCGAGCCCGACGAAGCGGTCGGGCACGCGGGGCGCTTCGGCAATCCGGGCTTCGGCATCGAGCACGTTGATCCAGCCGATCTCGCGATGGCGCTCATAGACGGCCCAGTCGTTGAAGTCGTGCGCCGGGGTGATCTTCACGCATCCCGACCCGAGCTCGGGGTCGGCCCACTCGTCCGCGATGACGGGTATCTGCCGCCCGGTGATCGGATGGGCGATCAGCTTGCCCACGAGATGCCGATAGCGCTTGTCCGCGGGGTTCACGGCGACCGCCGTGTCACCCAGCATCGTCTCGGGCCGGGTGGTTGCGACCACCAGATGGCCGCTTCCGTCAGCCAGCGGATAGCGCAGGTGCCAGAACTGGCCGGTGACCTCGCGGGTCTCGACCTCGAGGTCTGAGATCGCCGTCTGGAACTTCGGATCCCAGTTCACCAGCCGCTTGTCTCGATAGATTAATCCACGCCGGTAAAGTTCGACAAAGACACGGTTAACAGTCTTCGCATAGGCTGGATCCATGGTGAAGCGCTCGTGCGCCCAGTCGCAGCTTGCGCCCAGCCGGCGCATCTGCCGGGTGATGGCCCCGCCAAACTGTTCCTTCCAGTCCCACACCGTCTTGACGAAGGCCTCGCGGCCCATGGCCTGTCGCGTCAGCCCCTGGCCGGCAATTGTCCGCTCGACGACCATCTGGGTCGCGATGCCGGCATGATCGGTGCCAACGATCCAGCGCGCATCCCGTCCCTTCATCCGCTGCCATCGAATAAGGATGTCCTGCAGGGTCTGGTTCAGGGCATGGCCGATGTGCAGCGTGCCTGTGACGTTGGGGGGCGGCAGGCAGATGGTATAGGGGCGGGCATCGGGCCGATGCGGGCGGAAGGCACCGCTTTCCTCCCAGTGCCGATACCAGCGGGCCTCGATGGCGGCGGGGTCGAACGTCTTGTCGAGCATGGAGGCGGCGCTTAGCCGGGGGCCGAGGGAAACGAAAGCCGCCGTTCAGTCGCCCACGATCAGCACGGTGGCCAGGATCATGAGCGCGAAGCCGGCAAGCTGCCTCGGGCTCACGCCTTCGCCGAGCCACAGCGTGCTGACGGCGAAGAAGGTGAGGATCGACAGGGTCTCCTGGATTCCCTTGAGCTGGGGCGCCGTGAACACCTGGTGGCCGATGCGGTTGGCCGGCACCTGCAGGGCATATTCGAAGAAGGCGACGCCCCAGGCTGCCAGGATCACCAGCAGGAGGGGCGCGGCCTTGAACTTGAGGTGGCCGTACCAGGCCAGATTCATCAGCAGGTTCGATCCTGTCAGCAACAGGATCGTGGTGGCTTGCGGTGTCACGCGCGGCCGGTCAGCCGCCGGATTTCCTCGGCCGCCATCTTCTGGACGATCTCGGGGAGATGCGCCTTCAGCCACGCCTCCACCTGTGGGCGCACCAGCTCTGCAAGGAATTCCTCCACCGTCTTGCCGGCGGGCGGAATGGGTGCAGGCGCCGCCTGAGCGGCCTTCGAACGCGCTGCGCGGGCGGGCCTGGTCTCGACCTCGGGCTCGGGATCCGAATCCGGGGTCGGGTTGGGCGGAGTCTCGCCGCCCACCGTGGCGCGGATCGAATCGAGAATGGAGGCGAGGTTGGGATCAAGCGTCTTGCGGGTCATTCTGTCACCTCAGGGCTGCGGCCCGACGAAGCCCGGGGCCTGGTTCTGCGTGCGGTCGGTTCGCGGATCGCGATCATAGCCGAACTCCTGCAGGCCCTTGCCGCGAACGCGAGCCGCATTGGCAGCCGCATCGTAGCGGCCGACCGGGGCGCCTGCCAGCACGGGCTCGATGTCGCCGATCGCCTCCAGGAGCCGGAAGGCCGCGACATAGCGGTCGCGCTCGGCCTGAACGAGGCTGACGCGGGCATTGAGAAGCTCCTGCTCGGCATTGAGGACATCGAGGATGTCCCGGCTGCCGACCAGATTCTCCTGCCTGACGCCTTCGGCGGCCAGTTCGTTCGCACTGACCTGCACCTTGGCCGACTCGATCACCGACTCAGCCGTCCTCAGCTGCACGAAACTGTCCACGGCGCCTTCGGCGGCCAGTCGCTCGTTGAGCGCGATCAGCTCCAGCGCCTGGCTCTGCCGGGCCTGTGCCTGCCGGACCTGCGCGGCGATCGCGCCGCCGGTGAACAGGGGGAGCGACGCGCTCACACCGATCTGGGGATCGAAACCCGACTGGCTGGCGCCCGGCCCGAGACCCGCCGGCTGTCCCTCGAAGCGCGTGTAGGCACCCGAGGCCTGAAGGCCGACGGAGGGTCCCCGCTGCGCCTTGGCGGCGCGAACATCATCGAACGCCGCCTTTTCGTCGAGGCGGGCTGCGACGAGCGTCGGGTTCTGCTCCAGCGCGATCTCCCGCGCCTCGTTCTCGGTTGCGGGAACGGGCGGCAGGGCCGGAAGCGGCGCAAGCCGGGACGGCGGCCGGCCGACAAGGCGCTGATAGGCCTGGCGGGCGACCACCTGCTGGGCGCGTGCCGCCATCAGCTGGGCCTGGGCGGCCGCGAGGCGTGCTTCGGATTGTGCCACGTCCGTGCGGGTGAGATCGCCGACCTCGAACCGATCCCGCGAGGCGCGAAGCTGCTCGCCGAGCACCTTCACCTGGTTTTCGTTGAGGCGAACGACAGCTTCCGTCCGCAGGACGTCGGCATAGGCCGTGACCGTATCGACCAGCACGCGATACTCGGTCGCGCGAAGCCGGGCCCGCTGGGCGAGGATGCGGGCCTCGGCTGCCGATATGTTGGCGCGAACCTGTCCGCCCTGGAAGATCGACTGGCGAAGGGTGACGCCGCCGCGCCAGATTCGGCCAAGGTCTCCAAACTGGTCGGACAGGCTCTGGGAGAAGCTCCCGTCGAGGGACGCGCTGGGAAGCGTTGCCGAGCGCGCGAGCGGCACGCCTTCGTCCACCTGGCGAAGCGCGGCGCGCGCGGCTGCAATCTGGGGATTGGTTGCATAGGCTGCGGCAATCGCCTCGGGCAGGGTATCGGCGGCGGCAGGGCTGGCAAGAAGCGCGAGGGCCGGGATCAGCGATCTCAACATGCGAGGGGGCTTTCAGAACTGGAAGGCAGGCGCCTTTCGGAAGGGCGGCAGGATGGCCGCCGGCGCCTCGGCGAAGGGCACAAGCTGCAGCTGGCCTGCCTGCTTGCGCCCGAGCGCCGCGCGCGCGACTCCGTCGCTGCCATGGACGATCGCAGTCATCCGGCCCCCCTCGGCCAGTTGTGCGACCAGCGGCTGGGGCATCTCCTCGATGGCCCCGTCGATCAGGATGAGCGAATAGGGTGCGCCCGCCGGCCAGCCAGCCTCCAGCGGGCCGACGGCAAGCTCGATGTTGGGAACGTCGGCCAGGGTCTCGCGCGCGCGGGCGGCGAGATCCGCGTCCGCTTCGAGCGCGACGACGTGGGCGACGAGGCGCGCAAGTAGTGCGGCAGAATAGCCGATCGCGGCGCCGACGACGAGCGCGCGATCCTCGGCATGGGGTC
>JBKBUL010000081.1:0-7116 GCA_046290045.1 Sphingomonadaceae bacterium | reverse complement strand
CGCGATGGCGCGGCGCTCGCTGTTGCGCGCGCCGTGGCCGGAGGCGACGATGACCTTGGTGTGCGGCGCCGTCGCCATGATCTCCTCGAGCAGTGCGAAACCCTCGCTGGCGCCGTCGGCATCGGGCGGCAGGCCGAGATCGAGCGTGACCACCGCCGGGCGGTGGGCGCGAAGCGCCTCGCGCGCGGCCGGACGGTCCCCGGCGATCACCACCTCATAATCCTCGTAGGCCCAGCGCAGCTGGCGCTGCAGGCCGGGATCATCCTCGACGATGAGGAGGACGGGGCGGTCTTCGGTGGTGGGCGAGGGGCTGGGCATGGCGGTGGTCATGATCGGCTTGCGAGCGTGCGGGCCGGCGCAGGCGCGCGTTCGACCGGCAGGATGACGGTGAAGCGGCTGCCTTCGCCGGGGCGGCTTTCGACGTCCAACCGCCCGCCGTGGGCGCGGGCGATCTCGCGCGCTTCATAGGCGCCGATCCCGAAGCCGCCTTCCTTGGTGGAGCGGAAGGGACGGAACAGTTCGTCGCGGATGAAGGCGGCCGACATGCCATGGCCCGAATCGGCGACGCTGACCTCGACTTCGGGGCCCGCCTGGCGGATCGAGAGCCGGATGGGGGCGTCGGGCGCGCTGGCGTCGATGGCGTTCTGGACGAGGTGGGTGAACAGCGCCTCGAGCCGGGCGGCATCACCGGGGATGGCGAGCGGCTGGTCGGCGCCGTCGAGCTCGAGGGCGCTGTGCTGGCGGCGGGCGGCGGCGGCGACGACCGAGAGGATCCGCGCGAGATCGGCGGTTCCGACCGGGGCCTCGACGGGCGCGCTGCCGCCGACGGCCGTTCGCCCGGTCTCGCGCGACATGAGCTTCAAGAGATCGCTCATCTTGGCGACGCTGCTGTTGAGGGTGGCGACCATGTCGGCGCGGAACTCGGGCTTGTCGGCGTGGCGCTCGGCATTGCGGGCGACCAGCGCCAGCTGCGAGACGAGGTTCTTCACGTCGTGCATCACGAAGGCGAAGCGGCGGTTGTAGTCGTCGAAGCTCTTCGCCTCGTCGAGCCTCGCCTGGGTTTCGGCCTCGGCGAGATAGGAGGCGCCCTGCCGGCCGAGCGTCCGCAGGAGATCATAATCCTCCCAGTTGAGGTCGCGCGGGGCGAGGCTGCGCTTCAATAGCAGGATGCCCGTCAGCTGCTCGCGGTGGACGAGCGGGATGGCGAGCCAGACCGAGCCATCCTCGAGCGCCCAGCCGGGCAGCGCCAGGCTGCCGTGCGAGCCGGCAGGCGCGAGGCCGTCGGCCTCGGCGCGGAGCCGGTCGAAATCGGCGATGCGGCCGGTTTCGGTGAGGAACAGGACAAGCGCCGAGCTGGCGGCCAGCGCCGGCGGATCGAGATCGGGCCAGCGCCAGCGGGCGCTCGCCTCGAAGGCGCCGCCTTCGCCCGGCTCGAGCAGCGCGCCGCCCGGACAGTCGAGCACGTCGGCGATCGCCTCGATGAGCCGCTCCCGGAAGGGCTGGATGTCCTGCGAGCCGACCGCGCCAGCGTCGATCTTGTCGATGAAGCGAAGCCATTCGACCCGGTAATCGTAGCGGTAGCGGTAGAAGTTGCGGGCGATGCGGACCTTGAGCTCGGCGCGGACGCGCGGCGAGAGGATGACGAGCGCGCCGGCGATGAGCGTGACGGCAAGGAAGGTGACCTGCAGCAGCTTGCCCCAGTTCCCGCCGGTGAGCCTGAGGCCATAGGCGAGCAGCGACATGGCGATGAGATAGAGGCCGATCATCGAGAAGCTGACGGTGTGGAAGGCCGCCTGGCGCGACAGCTGGATCCGGCCGGCGCGGGCGTCGCGCAGCGCGAGATAGATGAGCGGGGCGGCCAGCGCGTTCACTGCGCCGCGGATGGCAAGCAGGTCGGTGCTGGGCGTGCCGGAGAGGAAGTGGAGCGTGTAGAGGTTGAGATCATAGGCGAAGATGACCCCGAGCCCGACTGCGAACAGCCGGAAGGCAAGGCCGCCGCCGGCCTCGGCATTCACGTAGAGATTGTGCAGCAGGACGAGGCCCGAGATGGCGAGCACGAGCCGGGTGGCCACGAACAGCAGCGCCGAGACCGGCTGCTCCCCGAGCGGGGCGGCCGAGCGGCCGATGCCGAACATGAGGTCGAGCGCCAGCTGCAGCGCAATGACGAAGCCGAGCGCGGCGGCGACGAGGAAGGAGGAACTGGGCCGGTCGGCGAGGCCGAGCGAGCGTCGCTGCATGAGGAGGAGCACGCCGATCCAGGCGGCGGTGCGGATCGTCTCGAGCGCCGAGAGCGATGGCACGGCGTCGCGGCCATAGCTGCCGGCCAGCACGACCGCCCCGGCCCAGAAGGCGGTGACGAGGCTGGCGAGCGCGA
The DNA here is from genome assembly GCA_046290045.1 of Sphingomonadaceae bacterium. Classification (GTDB taxonomy): domain Bacteria; phylum Pseudomonadota; class Alphaproteobacteria; order Sphingomonadales; family Sphingomonadaceae; genus Sandaracinobacteroides. Next base: position 4,742 of record JBKBUL010000081.1, on the reverse strand, counting down.
CGGCCAGCACCACGCCCGAGGTGGCGCGGCGGGCGACGAGGGCGACCGCCAGCACGACATAGGCGACAAGGGCGGCGGCGTGGCTGAGCTGTCCGATGGTTCCCAGCATGGCGCGTGGCGGCTGCCTAATTCCCCCCCTTTGGGCGCCGGGCAAGGCCGGGCCTGCTTCCTGTCAACTTCCTTTACACCAACTGTCGGCCAGGGCGACAGTGGCCTTGCGCCGCGGCGGGCGCTATCGCCGGGCCATGGCGGCGGACGGGAAGACGGACGGCGAGGCGCGCGCGGCGCGGCTGAAGGCGGCGCTGCGGGCGAACCTGCTCAAGCGAAAGGCGCAGGCGCGGGGCGGCGAGCAAGCCGAACCCGGGCCGCCGGACGGGGACCGGACGGCCTGACGGCGCCTCAGCGCCAGCCGAGCGCGCGGGCGATGACGTGGAAGATGGCGTTCTGTTCCAGCGTGCCGGAGACCAGCGCGCTGCCCGGGCCGGTCGCCCACAGGCCCACATCCTCGCCGCCATGGGTTTCCGACATGAGGCGGTGCGTCTTGGCCTGGAGATAGTCGGGATCGGTGGGCGCGCGGTTCGAATCGAGCGTGCGCTCGCCGATGCGGACGCTGGCCGGGCCATTGGCATAGCCCAGCGTGGTTATCGGCCGGCCGTCCTCGTCGAGCGCGTTGCCGTCGGCGTCGGTGCGGGTGCGGCCCTCGCCGCCGGGAATGGGGCGGAGGAAGCCGAGGATCGGATTGCCGCGCGGCGGATAGCCGGCGATCGTGAACACATGGCTGTGATCGGCGGTGACGAGGATGAGCGTGTCGCGCGGGTCGACGAGCGCCTGCGCCGCCTCGATGGCGCGCGCGAACTCGACCGTCTCGTCGAGCGCGCGATAGGCGTTCGTGAGATGATGGGCGTGATCGATCCGCCCGCCCTCGACCATCAGCACATAGCCGCGCCCCGGCCGGCGGCGCGATTCGGCTGCGAGCTTGCGGATGGCAAAGCGCGTCATGTCGGCGAGGCTGGGCTCCTTCGTGCGGTCGGCATCGAAGGCGAAATCGAGATGCGACGGGTTGAAGAGACCGAGCACCGGGCCGGGCGCGGCCGGATCGAGGGCCGAGAGGCCAGCGCTGTCGCCGACGAAGCGGGCGCGCGGATCGGCCTTCTGCCATTCGGCAATCAGGTCCCGCCCGTCGTCGCGCGTGCCGCCGGCCGAGACGGGGCGGAAGCGGGCAAGGCCGCCGCCCAGCGCGACGTCGAGGCCGCCCGAAAAGCCGGTCAGTTGCGCGGCGATGTCAGGGCAGCCCGAGGCGCGGGCCTCGACGGGATAGTCGCGGTCGGCCGCTTCCCAGTCCCGGTTGGGGACATGGGCGAACATGGCGGCCGGGGTGGCGTGGGTGATGCGCGTGGTGGTGACGATTCCGACCGCAAGCCCGGATTCGCGCGCCAGGCGGGCAAGCGGCTTCGGGAAGGCCTCGGGCGTGCGGCAGGTCTCCGGCCCCTGGCCCGGCAGCAGGCCCAGCACGCCGATTCGCGTCTTGGTGCCGGTCGTCATCGCGGTCGCGGTGCCGGCGCTGTCGGGCACCTGGGCGTTGGTGTTGTAGGTCTTGACCAGCGCCGCATGCGGGAAGCGTTCGAAGACGAGGCGGTTTTCCTCGCCGCCTCCGAAACCGGGGAAGCTGCCGCCGGCGGCCTTCGCGCGCTGCTGCGCCTCGAAGATGCGCGCGGCCGTCACGGTGCTGATCCCCATGCCGTCGCCGATGAAGAGGATGACATTCCTCGCGCGCGGCTGGCGGCCGGCAGCGCGGGCCCGGGCCTCCACCTCGGCGCTGGCCGCCGCCCAGCTGGGCTCGGCAGCGGCCGTCGTCCTGAGGGGCTGGGCCGGGGCGGGCGCGGCGAGCGCGATCGCGAGGAGGGCGACGGGGAAAGCGAGACGCATCATGCGAGCCTTATCTCGGCCAGACGTTGCAGGAGAAAGTCATGCGCCGTGATCGGCGGCATGGCGGGGTTGGGCGTGAAGGGTTCGATCAGCCAGTCTGGCCGATAGTGGAGGAAGAAGGGCATGGAATAGCGGGCGACATGCGCGCGCTCGGCCGGGGGGTTGACGACCCGGTGGGTGGTGGAGGGAAGCACACCCCCCGTCTGGCGCTCGAGCATGTCGCCGACATTGACGACGAGGCTGCCGGGCGGGGCGGGCACCTCGAGCCAGCGGCCGTCACGCGCGAGGAGCTGCAGGCCGGCTTCCTCGGCGCCGAGCAGCAGGGTGATGACGTTGATGTCCTGGTGGGCGGCCGCGCGCACCGCGCCTTCGGGCGCGCCCTCGGGCAGCGGCGGATAGTGGAGGAGCCGCAGGATGGAATTGCCGTCGCGCACGGGCTCGACGAAGAAGTGGGCCGGCTGGCCGAGATGGACGGCGATCGCCTTCAGGATGCGGGCGCCCACCCCCTCGAGCGCGGCGAACAGCGCCTGGAATGTGGGCCGGAAGGCCGGGCGTTCCGCGTCGGGCCAGAGGTTGGGCGCCATGATGGCGGCGTGCGGGTGGCCTTCGGGCAGGTCGCGGCCGACGTGCCAGAATTCCTTGAGGTCATGGACGGCGGCGCCCTTGGCGGTCTCGATCCCGAAGGGCGTGTAGCCGCGCTGGCCGGCGCCGCCGGGCACATGGTAGCGGCGCTTCACCGCCTCGGGCAGGGCGAAGAACCGGGCGGCCTCGGCCCAGGCGGCTGCGATCAGCCCCTCGTCGATGCCATGGCCCTTGACGACGGCAAAGCCGGTGCGGCGGAAACTGTCCCCCAGCGCCTGCGCCGCGGCCGCGAGGTCGGTTTCGACCAGCGACAGGGGGACGGGGGCGATGTCGGCGCGAGTCGGGGCTGCCATGCAGGCTGCTAATAGGGACAAGCGACAGGTTGAGAAAGGCGCGCCGAACGGGCAGATCGGAGGCGGGGAGAGGGATGATGTTCGACGCCGACTATGTGATCGTGGGCGCCGGCTCGGCCGGCTGCGTGCTGGCCAACCGGCTGACCGCCGACGGGGTGACCCGGGTGCTGCTGCTGGAAGCGGGGCCGACCGACTGGAATCCGCTGATTCACATCCCCGTCGGCTATGCGACGACCTTGAAGGATCCGTCGGTCAACTGGCTCTATGAGACCGAGGCCGACCCCGGCTCGGGCGGGCGGGTGCATGTGTGGCCGCGCGGCAAGGTGCTGGGCGGCTCCAGCTCGATCAACGGGCTGCTCTATGTGCGCGGGCAGATGGCCGACTATGACAACTGGGCGCAGCTGGGGGCGACCGGCTGGGGCGCGGCCGACGTGCTACCCTATTTCCGCAAGGCGGAAGCGAACGAGCGGCTGCGCGACGAGCTGCACGGCACCGACGGGCCCTTGAACGTGTCGGACGCGTCCACGCGGCACCCGGTGTCGGACGCGGTGGTGGAAGCCGGAATCGAGGCGGGCCTGCCATTCAACGACGATGTGAACGGCGAGATGCAGGACGGGATCAGCTATTTCCAGCTGACGGTGAAGAACGGCCGGCGCTGGTCCACGGCCATGGCCTATCTGAAGCCGGCGATGGCGCGGCCGAACCTGAAGGTGGAAACGGAGGCGCAGGCGCTTGGCGTCAGCTTCGACGGGCTGAGGGCGACCGGCGTCACCTACCGGCAGGACGGGCGAACGGTGCACGCCCGCGCCCGGCGCGAGGTGATTCTGAGCGGCGGGGCGGTCAATTCGCCGCAGCTGCTGGAGCTTTCGGGGATCGGCGATCCGGAGGTGCTGGCCGCCGCCGGCATTCCGGTGCGGCACGCGCTGCCCGGCGTGGGGGCCAACCTGCAGGACCATTATGTCGTCTCGATGCAGTATCGGCTGAAGGCCGGGACCGTCAGCGTGAACGAGCTGAGCCGCGGCTGGCGGCTGGTGGCCGAGGCGCTGCGCTATGCCGTGACCCGCACCGGACTGCTGACGCTGTCGGCCGCGCATGTGCAGGCCTATTGGCGCTCGCGGCCCGGCCTGCAGGGGCCGGACGTGCAATATCACATCCTCCCCGCAACCGTGGACGTGCCCAAGTTCATCGAGCAGCAGATCTGGGAGCTGGAGCGGGCGCCGGGGCTGACGATCGCGCCCTGCCAGCTTCGCCCCGAGAGCCGGGGAACGATCCACGTGACCTCGGCCGATCCGCTGGCGCGGCCGGCGATCCGGCCCAACTATCTCGCTGACCCGATCGACCAGGCGACCATCGTGGCGGGGCTGCGCTTCGGCGACGTGATCGCCCGGCAGAAGGCGCTGGCGCCCTTCATCGAGCATCGGATCGAGCCGGTGCCCGGCGCGCTCGACCAGCCGATGCCCGACGACCTGCTTCTGGCCCATGCCCGCGAGCGGGGTTCGACCATCTACCACCCGGTCGGCACCTGCCGCATGGGGCAGGCGAGCGATCCCGGCGCCGTGGTGGACCCGGAAGGGCGGGTGCATGGCGTGGGGGGCCTCAGGGTGATCGACGCCTCGATCATGCCGCGCCTGACCTCGGGCAACACCAATGCGCCGACGATCATGATCGCCGAGAAGCTGGCGGACGCGGTGCTGGCCGAGCAGCGAGCCGCGGCGGCGGCCTGAGGGTGCGCTGATCGCGGTTCCTTGCGCTGATCGCGCCGGCGTTGGCCGCCGCTGCGCCCGCGCCTTCCTGCGCTGCTCGCGCCGGCGTTCGCCGTCGCTGCGCCCGCCCATCGCCCCGCACCCCCGCCCGGCCGCCCACACGTTACCATGGATGGGT
>JBKBUL010000006.1:0-49426 GCA_046290045.1 Sphingomonadaceae bacterium | reverse complement strand
CCCCCCCCCCCCCCCCCCCCCCCCCCCCCCCCCCCCCCCCCCCCCCCCCCCCCCCCCCCCCCCCCCCCCCCCCCCCTCCCCTTCCCCCCCCCCCCCCCGCCGGCGATCCGGCGCAGCGGATCGGCGCGCGATGGCAACACCGCAGAGCCGGAACTCCGCCCCTGCGGCGTTGGAAGCTCACCCCACTTTGAGACGCTGCATCCCCTCGGCCAGCGTCCAGAGCGCGCGATTAAGCGTCACGTTCTGGTCGATGCCGTTGATGGCGCGGGTCTGGCTGCGGCGGATGCGGCCTTCGGCATTGCGCTTGCGGCCCTGCAATCCGCCCCGAACGACATTCTCCTGAATGACGTTGAACGTGGTCCACAGGCTAAGGTCGGTGTCCTCGCGGCGGCGCGGCTCGATGATCTGCTCGGGGGTGAGCGGGCTTTCGTCCTCGCCATAACGGGCGACAAGGCTGACCTCGCCGAGCAACCGCCGTTCATCCTCGGAAAGCCGAACCTCCTTCATCGTCTCGCTGGCGTCGATCAGCCGGGGGAAGTCCTCCGCGACCGTGTAAACACCCTCGATAATGTCGTGCTGGATATTGCCCTTGTGCGGCACGCGGACCTCCTCGAAGCGCTCGCCCGCGATCATCGAGTTGGTGCAGACGAACCGCAGCATCCCGGCGAACATCTGATAGGCGCTGGTCCCATCATGGCTGTTGACGATGATGACTTCGGCGGCCTCGGGCTTGCCGATACCGTCATCCCGGCGCAGGCGCAGCATGTGCTTGGCGTGGCCGTGGCGGCTGCCGTCACGCGGAACTGATTGGACGGCGAAGAACGGGAACCATCCTTCCCGGCGCAGCCCCTCCACGATGTCGATGGTCGGGACATAGACATACCGCTCCGAACGGCTGCCGTGCGCTTCACGGGCGAAGATGGACGGAACGTGGCGATACAGCGCTTCGTTGTCGAGCGCCTCACGACCGCTGATCTGATGGGCGTTGCGGCCGAACCGGGTGGCGAGTTGGTGATACATGCTGAACTCCTTGGGCTTGGGTTTTCGCGCAGCGGAGCGCCGCGCTGAAACCCTGCCCGTCGGCGAGACCGGGGGTGCAACCGGAGTGGGCGGCTTCGCGGGGAACCGGCTGCACGGAACGCGCTCGCGCGTGGAGGAAGCTGGGCGGAAGCCGCTCCGAAGGGCGCTGGGGGCAGCGCCCCAAGCACCTCACAGACGATGCCGGGCCTCCAGCCCGTCCGTCTCTCATGGCCCAGAAGAGGCATGACAAGGCGCCCCCGCTCAGGTGGAGCGGGGGCGCCGTTGGGGGTCAGCGAGACCAGATGAGCGCGTATTCGCCAGCGGTGTCGGTCTCGGACAGGGTGGCGTAGATCGGCGCCGGGAAGGTCGGATCGTCGAACTTGACCGAGATGTAGTCGCGCTCTTGGCGGCTGGTCTTCTTCCAACCTGCGCCGCATTCGACCGTCCCGACCAGGAGTCGGTAGTTGGGCGCCTTGTCGCCTTCGATGTCGATGGGGCGGAGAGTCGCCTTGAGTTTGAGAGTCGCGGAGGTGATGGTGCCGGTGAAGGTGCCGTTGTCCGCCTGGGTGAAGGTGCCGATGATCGCCATGTCGAAGTTCCTTTCGCTTTCGGACCGCGACTGCCGCGGCCTCGATGGCGATCGGTGAAGCGGGGATGATCGGACGCGCACCGCTTGCGGCCGGAGCACAGCGGAGGATGGCGACGCGCGGCTTTTTTGTTTCGCGATGCAAAGCCGAAGGCGGCGGAAAAAAGCCGCGCGGCGGCGTTGCGCCAGGCCGAGCAAGGCGAAGCCGGCCCCGGTTAGATCAAGCCAATCGAGAGGCCATGCGGTCGCGCCGATGCGAGGATGGAATGCTGTGGCGACCCCGCACTGCCAAACCCATGCCGCCTATCCGGCCGGACCAGCTCAAACCGTGTCCGCTCTCATCGCCTGAACTCTGCCACACTGACATGATGCGGCAGTCCGGCAGCGCGCCGCCCTAGATGGACGGCGGGGCATGTCAGCGCCACGGTGGAAGATCCCGGCCGCTTGGTGCGTGCTTATCGCCAACGGCGACCCTGCTCACGGGATCGGTAAACACCTGTTGAACCGGCATGGTGCGACGCCCTCTCTTGACACGCCTCCAAGCGCCCCCGCTCTGCCCGAGCGGCGGGCGCACCGGAGCCGACACCAAGCGGCCGCGCCCGATCAGGGGCGCGGCCGCAATTTTTTTTGGTCGTTCCGAAGAAAGCCGGGACCGCTCGCACGGCCCCGGCCCAAGTGCCGCTATTCGGCAGCGACGGCGTAGATGCCTTCCTCGTCCGCGTCCTGCGGCGCGCTCGCACTGGCCTCGGCGGGCTGCTCCGCTTCCGGCTGCGGGGTCCGCAGCACTGCGGGAAGCCAGCCGGTCCCGGCCAGAAGCTGCTCGGCGGCTTGCGCCATCTCCGGCTTCTTCATGTCCGCGATACAGCGCGCGGCATCCTCCGAAACGCCCTCGGTCACGGCCTCCACGATATGCGCCTTGGTAACGCGGCCAAGGTAGCTGTCCACGGTGGGCGTCCAGTCCTTCGCCACGTCCAGCGCCAGCGCGCTCGCCAGCCGGTCGGCGGTTTGCAGCGTCCGAGGCTTGCGGTCCCACGGCAGCCGCAGGGCGTTGACGGTGCGGGCCGCGCAATGCGCCAGCAACGCCAACCGCTTCTCGTCGTCCAGATTGACGATGAAGCTCCACAGGTCGGCCACGTCGCGCGGCATCCGCTCGGCCCACGCTTCATGCGCCTCGCTAGCCCGCGCCGCCAAGGGAGTGTTCTCGATCCCGTCCGCGTGGCTCCCCAAAGGGGTCACGGTCGGACGGACCTCAAGGCAACCCGCCTCCGCATAGCTGTAGAACAGTTGCGCGGTGAGCGTGTGGGTCAGCGCGATCAACGCCGTATCCGGCTGGTCGGCCAAGGCCACGCGAAGCGCCAGCGTCCGATAGGCGGACAGGTCGCGAGTGAGGCTGTCGGAAATGGGCTTGCCCGGTTCCTCGTCCTCCTCGATCTCCTGCGCGTCCTCGTCGCCGTCCTCCGGCTGCTCGCGCTCCCCGGTCTGCGGGTCGGTGGCATCGCCCTCGGCTTCCTGCTCGGGCTGGGGGTCCGCCAGCGCCTCATCCTCGGCCCGAACGAAACCGCGCTCGATCCGAACGCTGCCGTCATGGTGCAGCACGACGAACGCGCCGCCATGCGCGATCACATTGGCGTCGTAGGCCGAACGCCTCTCGGAAATGGCGTCGATCTCGTCCGACACCGCCTCCAGCTTCGCCGCCACGTCCTCGGGCATCTCGTCATAGGACGAATAGCCTTCGGCAAGCTCGTCATGCTCCGTGGACAGCGCCTCCAGCCGCGCCTCGTCCTCGTCCGACAGGGGAACTGGCTGCGGATAGAAGCGCCGCATCCCGTGGGCGTGGGGATAGTCGATATGCGCCTCGGCCCATTTCCAGCCCTCGGCCTGAACCTCGCCCGCGATCTCGCGCAGCTTCTCGGCAGCGAGCATATCGAGCAGGCCCGCATCCTCGAAGAAACCGCCCCGGTCCTCGCTGAACAGGTCGCGGATGATATTGCCGCCCGCCTCGACATAGGCGTCGGCTCCGACGAACACCGCGCGCCGGTCGGTCGCCGGGACATTGCTGGCGGTCATGTCGCGCCGGATGATCCACGGCTCGCGGTTGTGATGCAGATTGGCGAACACCTGCTCCTGCCGCTCATGGTCTTCGGTGATGGCGAAGGCCATAAGCTGGTCCAGCGTAAGGCCGTCTTCGCGATAGACCTGCAACAGCTTCGGGCTGACAGCCCCCAAGCGAAGCCGCTGCTTCACCACGGAAGCCGACACGCCGAACCGCGCGCCGATCTCCTGCGCGCCCCAACCCTTCTCGTTGGAAAGCTCCGCGAACCGCTCGAACTGGTCGGCGGGGTGCATGGGCGTCCGGGTCACGTTCTCGTCCAGACTGATCTCGGACGGGTCATTGGTGGTGTCGAGCCAGCAGCGCACCGGCTCGGACTTCTTGATCTGCTTGCGCTTGGCGCGCAGCAGCATCGCCAGCCTGCGGCCCTCGCCAGCGGTGACGAGATAATTGCCGGTCGGCGTCCCGTCCTCCTTGGTTTCCGGCTCGACGACAAGGTTCTGGATCAGCCCCTTGTGCTGGATCGACGCGGCCAGCGCCTCGATAGCGGCTTCCCCATGTGGCACCTTGCGGGCGTTCCTGGGGGACTTCTTGAGCTTGGCGAGCGGCACGAAAATCTCGACGCCCGACACTGGCTCGGCGGCTGCGGTTTCGGTAACAGCGTTCATCACACTTCTCCTTCAAACCGCACTCACCCCGGAATGGGGTGGGCGGCGAAGGAGCGGACCGGCAGGCCCGCCGGCGGAGCCGGGCAGCATCCGAAGGGCCGGAACATCGTGGAGGACGCGCAGCGCGCGTTGCGGCCCGGCGCGGCGGGCCTAAAGGGAAGCGTCGCCCACCCCACCGACGGGGAGAGCTACAAACAATGCGATCGGGCCGGCGCAGCCCTGGCCCGATCTCCGCACCTCAGAACAGTTACAATCCGCAGGGGCGGATTGACCGACCGGCGCGCCAGCGCCGCCCCGCCATGCTGATCGTCACCCGGCAGGGCCGAAACCCTTCAGGGGTTCGGTCGAAGCGCAGCGAAGATAGAGCGGCGGTCCCGAAGGGAGGCGCCAACCCATCTTGCAATTTTCACCTTCATCGACTAATATGAAGTCAGTGACTTATGGAGGTGCATATGGCGGTGATGACGATCCGAAACATCGACGATGCGATCAAGAAGCGCCTTCGCGTGCGCGCGGCCGTCAATGGCCGTTCGATGGAAGACGAGGCGCGGGACATCCTGCGCTCGGCGCTCTCCACTGACGATCCTCGCCCTCGCAATCTTGGTCAGGCAATCCACGAACGCTTCGGCCCGCTGGGCGGCGTCGATCTGCCTGACGTGCCGCGCGAAGCGATCCGCGAGCCGGTGGACTTCGGCTGATGATCGTCCTCGACACCAACGTCATTTCCGAGCTGATGCGGCGCGAACCTGACCCGAAGGTCATGGCGTGGATCGCCGAGCAACCGATGGCGGGGGTGTTCACGACGACCTTGACCCAGGCGGAAATCTTCTACGGATTGGCGCTGCTCCCCGAGGGACGCCGCCGCGATGATCTGCTGGCGGCCGCGCGTCCGATGTTCGATGTCGATCTGGCGGGGCGCGTCCTGCCGTTCGATACCGATGCCGCCGCGGCCTATCCCGAGATCGCCGCCGGTCGGAAACACGGTGGCAAACCGATCAGCCAGATCGACGCGCAGATTGCCGCCATCGTGCGCTCGCGCGGCGCGCGGCTGGCGACTCGCAACGTCCGCGATTTCGCCGACTGCGGGATCACGGTCGTCGATCCGTGGGGCGCAGCATGACGCCCGCCGCAGCGCGCCCCTATCTGCGCTACGCCGCCACAGAGGCTTTGCACGCGGCGCGGTCGCGTCGCAGCGTGTCGGGATGGCCCTTCCTCGCAAGCTCCGCCGCCGCACGCCTCGTCGCTGGGCCGAAAGCCCGGATGACTTGCACGACTACACCAATCGCGCCGCGCCGCGCCGGGCTTCGCGCCGGTCGCGCGAAGATGATGGGCCAATCGTCGTCACCGATGACTGGCCGGAGCAAGTTCCGATCGGCGACGCCGAACTGCGCGCGATCGAAGGCCATATGCGGCAAGAGCTGGACAAGCTGTTCGGGCCGCTGCCGTGAAGTGAGGAGTGAAGCGTCATGACCAGCGCCGCCGTGCGACGAAATGAGGATGAGGCGCCAGTCGTGGCGACCGCTCGCGCGGCGCTCTACCTGCGCGTCTCGACGGGTCGGCAGGCCGATAGCGATCTGTCGATTCCCGACCAGCGCCGCCAGATCGAAGGCTACTGCCTGTCGCGCGGCTGGGAGGTCGCCGCGGAGTTCGTCGAGCCGGGCAACACCGCGACCGATGATCGTCGCCCAGCTTTCCAGGCGATGATCGACGCGGCGATGGTGAAGCCGCCGACGTTCAACGTCATTCTCGTCCACAGCTTCTCGCGGTTCTTTCGCGACCAGTTCCAGTTCGAGTTCTACGTTCGCAAGCTGGCGAAGAACGGTGTGCGGCTGATCTCCATCACACAGGATTTGGGCGACGATCCGATGAGCGTGATGATGCGTCAGATCATGACGCTGTTCGATGAGTATCAGTCGAAGGAGAACGGCAAGCACACGTTGCGAGCGATGAAGGAGAACGCCCGACAAGGCTTCTGGAACGGCGCGCGGGCGCCCATCGGTTATCGCGTGGTCGCGGCCGGCGAGCGCGGCGCGAAGATCAAGAAGAAGCTGGAGATCGACCCGATCCAGGCCGAGACGGTGCGGCGCATCTACCGGATGGCATTGAACGGCGTCGATAACAAAGGGCCGATGGGCCTCAAGTCGATCGCGACCTGGCTCAACGAGAACAACATCCGCACCCGCGACGGCGGTCGGTGGGGCTTGGGCGCGGTGCATCAGGTGCTCACCCGCACGACCTATATCGGCCAGCACCGCTTCAACACCCGCGATCACAAGACGAAGACGCCGAAGCCGGAGAGCGAGCACGCCGTCATGGAAGTGCCGGCGATCGTGTCGGAAGCCCAGTTCGAGGCCGTGCAGCGCTCGCTCAAGGCGCGCAGCCCGAAGATGATGGCGCCGATGGCAGTGGGCGGCCCGACGCTGCTCACCGGCATCTGCTTCTGCGCGTGCTGCGGCGGCGCGATGACGCTGCGCACGGGCACCAGCAGTGTCGGGAGGGAGTATCGCTATTACACCTGCTCGACGAAGGCGCGGCAGGGCGCGACCGGCTGCCCCGGCATCACGGTGCCGATGGACCGGCTCAATGAGGCCGTGGTCGATCATCTCGAGGCACGGCTGCTTGATCCTACGCGGCTCGAAGCTCTGATGGATCAGATCCTCGAACGGCGCGACGAGTGGGTGAACCAGCGCCGCGAGCATGTCGCCGATCTTGAACGGCGCGCGACCGAGGCCGAAGCGAAGCTCAAGCGCCTCTATGACGCGATCGAGAACGGCGTGATCGACGTGAACGATCCATCGCTCAAGGATCGCATCACCGAGCTGACCGCGACGCGCGACCAGGCCAAGGGCGATTCCGAACGCGCCTTGGCGCATATCGTAAAGATCGGCCCAGCGATCACGCCGGAAACCCTCCGGGCGTTTGCGGCGGCCCTGCGCAAGAAGCTGCGGAACGGCGATGGGACGTTCGCTCGCGATCAGGTTCGCGCGGTCGCGCAGCGGGTTGAAGTGGTGAGCCGGAAGGAGGTCCGCATCCGTGGACTGCGGAGCGAACTGCTCCGAACCCTAACCGCCGCCTCTGGCGTAGAGGCGGCGGTGCTAGGCGTTCGTGCCTTTGAACCGAAATGGCGCGCCCGGAACGATTCGAACGTCCGACCCCCAGATTCGTAGTCTGGTGCTCTATCCAGCTGAGCTACGGGCGCTTGAGCGAAGCGCGGCCTTACGGAAGCGCGGGCGCGATTGCAAGCCTCGGGCGCGCCGCCTAGGGGGCGGTCGATGCGCGCCCGGCCTGCCTTGCCCGCCCTTCTCCTCGTCTCGGCCTGCGCCGCGCCGGGCGGATCCTTCCCGACGCTCGCGCCGCGCCCGGCCGAGCAGCCCCGGGTGATCGTGGCGCCCGGCGGCAGCGGGCCGGCGACGCTGTCGGCCGAGGAGCGCGCCGCGCTCGAGGCCGATGTCGAGCGCGAGATGGTCGCGCTTGCCGCCCTCGAGGCCGATCTGGCGGCAGCGGACCGCGCGTTCGAGCGGGCGTTGGCCGCGGCGCGGCGCGCCCCGCCCGGCTCGGCGGCCTGGTCGGACGCGCAGATGATCCTGTCGCGCTTCGAGGTGGCGCGTGCGCCCTATGCCGATGTCGAGGCCCGGCTGTCGCCGCTGCTGCGGACCATCGACAGCCTGCCCGCCGATGATCCCGACCGGCAGGCGGTGGAAAGCCTCGCGGCGGCCGCCGGCCGGAGTGCGGACGCCGCCGAGGCCCGGGCGCTTGCGGCGCGCCGCCAACTGGGCGGCTGACCGCCCTTCCTTGACCTCGCCGGGCGGCTCGGCCACGAGGCGGGCGGGAGAAACCACGGGGAGTGAGGCGGATGGCGGCAACGGCGCCCTCGGTGCACGGGCAATGGTCGTCGAGGCTCGCCTTCCTGTTCGCGACCATCGGCTATTCAGTCGGCCTCGGCAACATCTGGCGCTTCCCCTGGCTTGCCGGCGAGAATGGCGGCGGCGCCTTCGTCCTCATCTACATCTTCTGCGTGGCGGGGATCGCGCTTCCCATCCTGATCGCCGAGCTGATGATCGGCCGGCGGGGCGGGCTGTCGCCCATGGCGAGCCTCGTCAGCCTCGCGCGGGCCGAGGGCCGATCCTCGGCGTGGGGAATCGGCGGGGTCATCGCCGTCCTCACCACGCTCGTCATCGGCACCTTCTATGGCGTCATCGGCGGCTGGACGCTCGCCTACAGCTGGAAGGCGGCGTCGGGTGCGCTCTCGGGTCTAGATACCGAGGCCGCGCAGGCGCTGTTCGGCGGCTTCCTCGCCTCGCCCTGGGAGCTGGCCGGCTGGATGCTGCTGTTCCTTGCCATCAACGCGCTCATAGTGGGCCGCGGAATCAAGGCCGGGATCGAGAAGGCAACAGGCATCCTGATGCCGATGCTGTTCGCGATGCTGATCGGCCTCGTTCTCTGGGCCATGGTCGCGGGCGACGCGGCCGAGGCGCTCCGCTTCCTGTTCGCGCCGGACTTCTCGGATGTCACGGCGCAGACCTGGGTCGCGGCCATCGGCCAGGCCTTCTTCTCGGTGTCCGTGGGGGCGGGCGGCATGATGGTCTATGGCGCCTATCTCCAGCGCGACGTGAAGATCGCGCCCACGGCGGCGACGGTCGCGGCCGCCGACACCGGCGTCGCGATCCTCGCCGGGCTGGCCATCTTCCCCTTCCTGTTCGCGCAAGGGCTCGCCCCGGCGCAGGGGCCGGGCCTCATGTTCGTGGTGATGCCGGTGGCGCTGCAGGCAACCGGCGTGCCGGGGCTGATCGCCTTCCTGTTCTTCGCGCTGCTCGCGATCGCCGCCATCACCTCGATGCTCGCCCTGTTCGAAACGGTGATCGCCGTCACCGAGGAATGGGGCTGGCACCGCGAGCGGACCATCTGGGCGATCGCCGGCGGCACCGGGCTCGTCGGGCTCACGACCGTCCTGTCGTTCAACGTCTGGGCCGATGTGCACCCGCTCGCCTTCCTGCCGGGGTTCGAGGCGCGCACGCCCTTCGACATCGCCGACTGGTTCGCCTCCAACATCGGGCTGACGACGGCGGCCCTCGTCAGCGCGCTGTTCGCGGGCTGGGTGCTCTCGCGCGCGAACGCCGCCGATGAGCTGGGCGTCTCGCCCGACCATCCCGGCTTCCGGCTGTGGCGCCTCCTGGTGCGCGGGCCGGTGCCGATCGCGGTCGCCGTCCTGCTCGCCGCGGCCCTGTTCGGGCTGGGCGAGACGACAGGCTGACCGGTGGGCTGATCAGGGGCGGCTGAGGCGCAGCGCCTGGATCTGCGGCGTGCGCGTGGGCGCGAGCAGCAGCTGGCCGCGGACCGAGCCCCGCTCGCACCGCCATTCGAACGTGCCCGAAAGCTGGCCAGTCGGCGCGATGGGCGCGCTGGTGTCGCAGGTGCCGACGGCGGCCTTCAGCTCGGCCAGATAGGCGGCCCAGTTCGTCGCCGAGCGGTCGAGCAGCATGTTCATCGCAAGGAAGGGCGCCTCGCCCGGCCCCTCGACCGAGCCAGCCGCCCAGATCCGCGTGGCGGCCGCGTGCGCGGCGGCGAGATGCGGCGAGACGGGGATCGGCCGGTCCGCGATGTAGCCCGCCCTGCGCAGCCGGTCGGCCGCGTCCCACACGGGCGCGAGCGGCGCGGCATAGGTTCGGTTGGCGAAGGCGAAGATGCCGACGCCGGCGTTCGGCATCAGCAGCATGTGGGAGCCATAGCCGGGATAGCCGCCCGAGTGGAACAGGAGGTCGCCAAGGGCGCAGTCCTTCGCGACGACGAGCCCGGCCCCATAGCCGGCGACGAGCGGCGGGCAATTGGAGGGGTTGGCGCCCGGGCCCGCCCGGCTGTGCATGTGCCCGCCCACCCGCTCCACCTCGCGCAGCCGGGCGCGCTCGAGCGCCTTGCCCTCGGGCGCGGGGTCGGCCTCGGCCGGCCAGGCCGATAGCAGGTGGGCGACCCATTTCGAATAGTCCCTGGCTGTCGTGATGAGGCCGCCGATCGGCGTGAACAGGCCGGGCCGAAGCTGCGGCTCGACCGCGTGGGCGCCATTCTCGAAGCGGTAGCCGATGGCGAGCGGCCGGGCCGATTTCGCGGCGATGTCGAAGCCCGAGGCCGTCATGCCCAGCGGGCCGAAGATCTGCTCCTCCACCACATCGATCCAGGGCTTGCCCGTCCAGCTCTCGACCGCGAGCCCCATCAGCGCATAGCCGGTGTTCGAATATTCATAGGCCGTGCCGGGCGCGCGCGAGAGCGGGACGGCCTCGCCGAACAGCTGGTCGAAGGTCGCCTCGTCGATGTCCTCCTGCCGGTCGCCCCAGGGGTCGTCGGTCACGAAGCCGGCGCTGTGGTGCATGAGATCGGCGAGGCGGATCGTCGGCGCCCAGGTGAAGCGGCCCGTCACCTCGGCGACCGTCATGTCGAGGTGGCGTCGCGGCGTGTAGGGTGGTTGCGCCTGGTCGCGGGCCCAGAGCAGCGTGTAGCCGGTGAGCGCCTTGGTCATGGAGGCAAGGCGGAAGCGCGTGTCGGGCGTGACGGGCCGGCCGGTCTCGAGGTCGGCGACGCCCGAGGCCTCGACATGGACGAGCGCGCCATCCTTCACCACGCCCCAGACGAGGCCGGGCACATTCTGCGCCGTCCGCCACTCGGCGAAGCCGGCGCGGATGGCGGCAATCTCCGGGAGCGGGCTCGCCGGGGCCGTGGCGGGCTGGGCCGAGGCGGGGGCGGCCAGCAGGCTGGCGGCGATCCTGAGCGCGTGGAGGACTCGCATGGGGCCGAGCCTAGCGGGCCGCCGGCCGCCAGCAAGGCGATTCCTTCGGGGCTCGAGCGCGTTCGCGCCCGTCGCGCGTCAGGCGCGTTCGCGGGTTGCCGTGAATCGCACCGCCGGGTGGCGGCCCTGGATGTAGTTGAGGTCCCACAGGTCCTTCGCGAGGAACACCGGGTGGCCATCCCGGTCGGTTGCCATCTGGCTTCGATGCTCGGATTCGAGCTTCGTGAGCGCGCCCGCCTCGTCGGCGGCGAGCCAGCGCGCCGTTTCATAGGGGCTGGGCTCGAGGGCGGCCGGCACCTTGTACTCGGCCTCCAGCCGGGAGAGCAGCACGTCGAGCTGCAGCTGGCCGACGACGCCCACCACCGTCTGCGCGCCGATCGCCGGCGTGAAGGTCTGGATCACCCCTTCCTCGGCAAGGTCGTCCAGCGCCTTCTTCAGCTGCTTGGCCTTGGTCGGGTCCTTGAGCGCCACGCGGCGAAGGATCTCGGGCGCGAAGTTGGGAAGGCCGGTGATCTGCACGGGCGGGCCATCCGTCAGCGTGTCGCCGACGCGCAGCGTGCCATGGTTGGGGATGCCGACGATGTCGCCGGGCAGCGCCTCGTCCGCCGTCTCGCGCTCGCGCGCGAAGAAGAGGACGGGCGAGTGGATGGCGATCGCCTTGCCGGTGCCCACCTGGGTCAGGCGCATGCCGCGCCGGAACTGGCCCGAGCACAGGCGCATGAAGGCGACGCGGTCCCGGTGCATCGGGTTCATGTTCGCCTGCACCTTGAAGATGAAGCCGGTCACGGTGTCGGCCCGGGGGTCGATGGGGGCGGGCTCCGCCGGCTGGGGGCGCGGGCCGGGCGCATGGGCGGCGAGCGCATCGAGGAGCGGCTCCACCCCGATCTCGCGCAGCGCCGAGCCGAAGAAGACGGGGGTGAGGTCGCCGGCGCGATAGGCGGCCGCATCGAAGGCGGGATAGCCGGCCTCGGCCAGCGCCAGCTCCTCGACGAGGCTGTCGCGAAGCGCCGGCGAGACGCGCTCGGCGAGCGGCCCCGGCGCTTCGCGGCCGTCGGGGTGGATGAAGCGGTCGCGGGCCCGGTCCCACAGGCCCTCGAAGGTGCCGCCCATGCCGGCCGGCCAGGTCATGGGCGCGACGTCGAGCGCCAGCCTGTCGGCGATCTCGTCGAGCAACTCGAAGGGGTGCTTTCCTTCCCGGTCCACCTTGTTGATGAAGGTGAGGATCGGCACCGAGCGAAGGCGGCACACCTCGAACAGCTTGAGCGTCTGCGCCTCGATCCCCTTGGCGGCGTCGATCACCATCACCGCCGAATCGACCGCCGTCAGCGTGCGATAGGTGTCCTCCGAGAAATCCTCGTGGCCGGGCGTGTCGAGCAGGTTGAAGCGAAGCCCGCCGCGCTCGAAGCTCATCACGCTGGAGGTGACCGAGATACCCCGCTGCTGCTCGATCTTCATCCAGTCGGAGCGCGCGCGCCGGGCAGCCCCGCGCGCCTTCACCTCGCCGGCGGCATGGATGGCGCCGCCGGCGAGCAGCAGCCGCTCGGTCAGCGTCGTCTTGCCGGCGTCGGGGTGGGAGATGATGGCGAAGGTGCGGCGCTCCGGCCGGGCGCCCGCGGACGGCTGGGACATGGGCGGCCCCTAGACGAACGGCGCCGCCGCGACAAACCGGGCCGTCGTCGGCATGACACGCAGCGGACCGGATGCTAGCGGGATCGGCAGCACCAGCTGACAGGGAACGGCCGATGTCGCGATACCGCTCGAACCTGCCGCAGCTCGACGGCGGACTCTTCCTGACCGACGCCGGGCTCGAGACCGATCTCATCTTTCACCACGGCTTCGACATACCGGCCTTCGCAGCGCACACGCTGCTTGCCGACGAGGCGGGGCGCGTTGCGCTGGCGCGCTATTTCGAGGCGTTCCTTCGTCTCGCCGCGGAGATTGGCGCGGGCTTCATCCTCGACAGCCAGACGTGGCGCGCCCACCCCCACTGGGCCGGGGCGCTCGGCGTGGACGAGGCCGCGCTGGAGGCGGCGACGGCCGACAGCATTGCCTTCATCGCGGGCCTGCGCGACCGGCATTCGGCCTCGGGCCTGCCCATCGTGCTGAACGGGATCCTGGGACCGTGCGGCGACGCCTACCGGCCCGAGATCCGAATCAATGCCGGGGACGCCGAAGCCTATTTCGCCCGCCCGCTCCGCTGGCTGGCCGACGCCGGGGTGGACATGGTGACGGCGCTCACCTTCAACCAGTCCGGGGAGGCGACGGGGTTCGTCCGCGCCGCCCGCGCCCTCGGGCTTCCGGCCGTCGTCTCCTTCACGGTCGAGACGGACGGGCGCCTGCCCGACGGCATGGCGCTGGCCGATGCGATCGAGGCGGTCGATGCCGCGACGCAGGGCGCTGCGGCCTATTACATGCTGAACTGCGCCCATCCCGATCATTTCGCGGACGTGCTCGACCCCGATGCGCCCTGGGTGCGGCGGATCCGGGGCATCCGCGCCAATGCCTCTCGGCGCAGCCATGCCGAGCTCGACGAGGCGACCGAACTGGACGATGGCGACCCCGTTGAACTGGCCGGGCTCTACCGCGCGCTCCGCGCGCAGCTGCCCTGGCTCAACGTGGTCGGGGGCTGCTGCGGGTCTGACCTGCGGCACGTCACCGCGATCGCCCGCACCCTCACGGCCTGAGCCGCTCAGTCGGCCAGCAGCAGGTTCCCGTCGGGCTGGAGCTCGAAGAAGGGGTTGTGCGCCACTTCCCAGGGGTGGCCGTCGGGATCGAGGAAATAGCCTGACCAGCCGCCCCAGAAGGCGCGGTGCGCCGGCACCTGCAGGTGGCCGCCGGCGGCAACCGCGCGCGCGAGGATCGAATCGACCTCGGCCTCGCTTCGGGCATTGTAGGCAATCGTCACGGCGCCACTGGGCGGGCCGCCCGGAAGCCCGCAGTCCTCGGCCAGCTTTCCGAAGGGGTAGAGGCCGAGCAGCAGCCCGTTCAGCTGGAAGAAGGCCATGCCCGGCGTCTGCCGCGCCTTGCGGGTGAGGCCCATCGCCTCCCAGAAGGCACAGGCCCGGTCGAGATCGGCGGTTCCAAGCGTGACGATCGAGATTCGCGGTTCCATACTGAAGTTCCCGGGGGCAGGAGGAGGCGAGGCTTGGCCAGCATGCAGCGGATCTCGCTCGTGCGCCATATCGAGGGCGTGCCGACCGAAGATGATTTCCGGCTGGAGGAGCTGCCGCTGCCCGAGGTGCCCGAGGGGCGGTTCCTCGTGCGCAACCGCTTCGTCTCGGCCGATCCCGGCACGCGCTCGCGCCTGTCGCCCGGCGCCAGCTATGCCCCGCCGCTGAAGCCCGGCGACACGGTCGATGGGTTCGCCGTCGGCCGGGTGGTCGAAAGCCGCCACCCCGACTGGCCGGTCGGCGCGCTCGTCACCCATGGCGGCGGCTGGGCGAGCCACGCCCTTCTCTCGGGCCGGGGCTATTGCCTGGCGCTGCCCGATCTCGGGCTTCCCCACCATCACTGGGTGGGCGCACTCGGCGTGCCGGGCATGACCGCCTGGTTCGGCCTCAGGCGCGTGGCCGCACTCCAGCCCGGCGAGACGGTGCTGGTCAGTTCGGCCGCCGGGCCGGTTGGGGCGACCGCCGGGCAGCTCGCCCGCCATTTCGGCGCGGCGCGCGTCGTGGGGCTGGCCGGAAGCGAGGCGAAGCGCGCCTGGCTCATGAACGACTGCCGCTTCGACGCGGCGCTCGATTACCGTGCCGCCGATCTCGACCGGCAGCTCGACTCGGCCCTTCCGGACGGGATCGACATCCTGTTCGACAATGTCGGCAATGCCATGATCGACCGGATGCTGCCGCGCTTGCGCCGCGGGGGGCGGATCGTCGTCTCAGGCCAGGTCGCCGACTACAACCTGCCGCCCGACCGGGTGCCCGGAATCCGCGACACGCGCTGGTTCATCGCCAGCCGCCTGAGGATGGAGGGGCTTGTCGTGTTCGACGATCTGCCGCGCTTCGCCGCCGCCCAGTCGGAGGTGGCCGGCCTCATTCGCGATGGCGCGCTGGCAACCCGCGAAGTGGTGGGCCAAGGCCTCGCCTCGCTGCCGGGCCTGTTCGCCGGCCTGTTCACGGGCGACGCCTTCGGGCGGCGGATTGCTGATCTCGGGGCCGATCTCGCGGAGGATTGATGGACTTCGACCGCTACAGCCGCTTCCGCTTCCGCCGCGACGGGCGGATCCTTCACGTGGGCATCGCCGCGCCGGGCAAGGTGAACGCCGTCGATGGCGCGCTCCACCGCGAGCTGGCGACCATCTTCGCCGATCTCCAGCACGACGCGGAAAGCGACCTCATCGTGCTGACCGGCGAGGGCCGGGCCTTCTGCGCCGGCGGCGACTTCGACTGGTTCGCCGAGCAGATCGCCGAGCCGGCCCGCTTCCGTGACATCGGCTTCGAGGCGAAGCGGATCGTCCAGTCGCTCCTCGAGCTGGAAAAGCCGATCCTCTGCCGCCTGAATGGCGCGGCCGCCGGCCTCGGGGCCACCATCGCGCTTCTGTGCGATGTCATCATCGCCAGCGAGGAGGCGGTGATCGGCGACCCGCATGTGAAAGTGGGCCTGGTTGCCGGCGATGGCGGCGCCATCATCTGGCCGGCGCTCATCGGCATGGCGCGCGCCAAGGAATGGCTGCTGACGGGCGAGATGCTGGCCGCGCGCGAGGCGGCCGCGATCGGGCTCGTGAACCATGCCGTGCCGGCGGCCGAGCTGGACAGCAAGGTGGCCGAGGTCGCCGCGAAGATCCTCGCCAATCCCCGCCACGCCGTGCGCTGGACGAAGCTGGTGATGAACCAGCCGCTCCGCCAGCTTGCCATCCAGTCGATGGACGCCTCCATCGCCTATGAGACGCTGTCGAACATGACGGCCGACCGGGCCGAGGCGGTGGCCGCCATGCGCGAGCGGCGGGCGCCGAAGCTGTCGGGGGAATGACCATGCAGAGCTTCATCGATGAGCCGGCGCATGTGGCCGCCATCCGCGACCAGCTTCGCCGCTTCATCGCGGAGCATGCCCCGCGCGAGAAGCGGATCGCGTGGGACAAGGCGTCCACCTGGCCGCGCGATGTCTATGCGAAGCTGAACGAGCTGGGGCTGACGGCGCTCACCGTGCCTCCCGAGCATGGCGGCGCCGGGCAGGACCTTGTGGCGGCGATCGCCGTCATCGACGAGCTCGCCCGCGCCGGGCCCTTCCTGGCAGGCCCCTATATCCACACCGCCTTCTATGGCGGCATGAACCTTTCGGAAAATGGCAGCCCGGAGCAGAAGGCGCGCTACCTGCCGAAGCTGGCGCGCGGCGAGCTGTTCTTCGCCTATGGCCTGTCCGAGCCGAATGTCGGCGGCGATCTCGCCTCCGTCGAGACCCGGGCCGAACTCGCCGACGATGGTGAGACCGTCGTCGTCCATGGCGCCAAGCGCTGGTGCACGGGGGCCGACTGGGCCGACATCATCTACTGCCTTGTCCGCTCCGGGCCTGCCGACCAGCGCTACCGCAACCTCAGCTTCCTGCTGATCCCCCGCGACGCGCCCGGCGTCCGCATGGCGCCGATCGAGCATGTGAACCTGCGCTACACCAAGAGCATGGACGTGTATTTCGACGAGGTTCGCCTGCCGGCGTCGCACATCGTCGGTGGGCCGGCCATGTGGAACCGGGGGTGGGAGCTGCTGGCGGGCCGCGCGCTCGACGTGGAGAAGCTGGAGATCTCGGCGACGGCCTATGGCATTGCGGCTGCCGCACTGGACGAAGCCTGGGCCTATGCGAAGGACCGGGTGCAGTTCGGCCGGCCGATCGCCCAGCACCAGGCGATCCGCCACCGGCTGGTGGCCGCGCGGACGAAGCTTCAGGCCTGCCGCCACATGCTCTATCATGCCGCCTGGCTGGCCAGCGAGGGCCGGCCCTGCTCGGTGGAGACCTCGATGGCCAAGCTGTTCATTGCGGATTCGGGGGTCGAGATCGCGCTCGCCTGCCAGCAGGTGATGGGCGCCTATGCGCTGTCCGACGCCTATGAGATGGAGCGGCACGTGCGCGATCTTCTCGGCATGCCGATCGTCGGCGGCTCGTCGGACATGCAGAAGAACAACCTCGCAAGCCTGCTGAAGCTGTGAGCGCGCTGGAACAGGCCCGCGCGCTCGCCCCCCGGATCGCCGCGCGCGCAGCCGAGATGGAGGCCGTGCGCCGCCTGCCCGCCGATCTCGCCGCCGACATGGCCTCGGCTGGCCTGTTCCGAATTGCCCTGCCGAAAGGCCTCGGCGGTGACGAGCTGCCGCCGGCGGGAATCGTCGAGGTGATCGAGGCGGTGGCCGAGGCGGATGCCTCGGCCGGCTGGTGCGTGATGATCGGCTCGACGACGGCCGTGAGCCTTGCCTGGCTACCGCGCGCCGAGGCCGGGGCCATCGCCGCCACCCCAGGCCTCATCACTGGCGGCGTCTTTGCGCCCATGGGCCGGGCGGACGTGGAGAACGGCCATTACCGCGTCTCCGGCCGCTGGAGCTGGGCCTCGGGCAGCGCCAACTGCCAGTGGCTGTTCGGCGGCTGCGTGATCCGCGAAGGTGGAAGCCCCCGCCTGCGCGCCGACGGCCGGCCGGAGACCCGCATGGTGCTGATGCCGGCGGCGCACGTCGAGCTGATCGATACGTGGCACGCCGCCGGCCTCAAGGGCACCGGATCGGGCGACATGGCAGTCAACGACCTGCTCGTCCCGCACGAGCGCAGCGTGGACATCGCCTTCGATCCCCCGGTCGAGCAGGGCGCGCTTTACCTCTTCCCGGTCTTCGGCCTGCTGGCGCTCGGCATCGCGGGGGCGGCTAGCGGCAACGCCCGCGCTGCTCTCGACGCGGTGAAGGCCGCGCTCGGCGCCCGCCGGCCGCAGGGCAGCAGCCGCTCGGCGGCCGAGCGCGCGACCGTTCAGGCCGGGATCGCCGAGGCCGAGGCGAAGCTGTCGGCGGCGCGCGCGCTGCTGTTCGAGACGATGCAGCGGGCCTGGGACGCAGCCGTTGCCGGCGGCGAGGTCACGCTCGAGACGCGCGCGCGGCTGCGGCTGGCGGCGACCCACATGGTCCGGACCGCGGCCGAGGTGACGCGCATCGCCTATGACCTGGGTGGGGGTTCGGCCCTCTATCTCGAAAGCCCGCTGCAGCGCCGCTTCCGCGACGCGCATGCCATGACGCAGCACATGATGGTGCAGCCCGGCACCTATGAAGTGGCGGGCCGCGTGCTGCTGGGCCTGCCGACCGACGCGACGCTCCTCTGAGTCCTGCCGGTTCCGGCCTGCTGGTTCCTGCCTGCTGACAAGGGCGGCCGCCGCTGCTAGGCGCGGCCGCCATGGCAGTCGATGACAAGATGGTGGCGCGCGTGGCGCGGCTGGCGCGCCTCAGGCTGGCGCCCGGCGAGGCCGAACCGCTTGCGGGCGAACTGAACCGGATCCTCGGCTGGATCGACCAGCTCCAGGCCGTGGACACGGACGGGGTCGAGCCGATGTCGGCCGTGATCCCGACGACCCGGGACTGGCGGGCCGACGAGGTGACCGACGGCGGCATCGCCGACAAGGTGCTGGCCAATGCGCCGCGCGCCGCCCACGGCTTCTTCGCCGTGCCCAAGGTGATCGAATGAGCCTCACCGACCTCACGCTGGCCGACATGCTGGCCGGCCTTGGCCGCCGCGACTTCTCGGCGCGCGAACTGGTGGGCGCGCATGTCCGCGCCGTCGAGGCGGCGCGGCCGCTCAACGCCTTCATCACCGAGACGCTCGAGGCCGCGATGGCCGAAGCCGAGACGGCCGATGCGGCGCGGGCTGCCGGCACGGCCGGGCCGCTCGCCGGGATCCCGATCGCCAACAAGGACCTGTTCTGCACCGAAGGCGTGCGGACGACGGCGGCCAGCCGCATCCTCGGCAATTTCATCCCGCCCTACGAGAGCACGGTGACGGCGCGCCTCAAGGCCGCCGGCTGCATTTCGCTCGGCAAGCTCAACCTCGACGAGTTCGCCATGGGCTCGTCCAACGAGACCTCGGCCTTCGGCAACGTCATCTCGCCCTGGCGCAAGGCGGGGTCGGACGCAGCGCTCACGCCAGGCGGCTCGTCGGGCGGCTCGGCGGCCGCCGTTGCCGCCGGCCTCGTGGCAGCCGCCACCGGCACCGACACGGGCGGCTCCATCCGCCAGCCTGCCGCCTTCACCGGGCTGGTGGGCATCAAGCCCACCTATGGCCGCTGCTCGCGCTGGGGCATCGTCGCCTTCGCCTCCTCGCTCGACCAGGCGGGCGTGCTCGCCCGGACGGTCGAGGATTCGGCCCTGCTGCTCGAGGCGATGGCGGGCTTCGACCCGGCGGATTCGACCTCGCTGTCGGCCCCGGTTCCGGGCTGGGCCGCGGCCCTCGATCCCGATCTGCGCGGCAAGCGCATCGGCATCCCGGCCGAATATCGCGTGGACGGCATGGACCCGGGCCTCGAGGCCCTGTGGCAGCAGGGAATCGACTGGGCGCGCGACGCCGGGGCCGAGATCGTCGAGGTCTCGCTGCCGCACACCGCCGAGGCCTTGCCCACCTACTATATCGTCGCGCCCGCCGAGGCCTCGTCCAACCTCGCGCGCTACGATGGCGTGCGCTACGGCCTGCGGGTCGCGCCCGAGGGCGGCAGCCTGATCGACATGTACGAGGCAACGCGGGCTGAAGGCTTCGGCCGCGAGGTGAAGCGGCGGATCATGATCGGCACCTATGTGCTCTCCGCCGGCTATTATGACGCATACTATCTGAAGGCGCAGAAGGTGCGCGCGCTGATCGCGCGCGACTTCGAGCGCGCCTTCGAGGCCTGTGACCTGCTGCTCACCCCCACCGCGCCGACCGGCGCCTTCGAGCTGGGCGCGAAATCGGCCGATCCCATCGCCATGTATCTGAACGACGTCTTCACCGTGCCCGCCTCGCTGGCCGGGCTGCCCGCCATCTCGGTGCCCGCCGGCCTCGACGCCGATGGCCTGCCGCTCGGCCTCCAGCTGATCGGCCGGCCGCTCGATGAGCAGGGGGTGTTCGATGCCGCGCTTGCGCTCGAGCAGCGCGCCGGCTTCACCGCGCGGCCGGCCTGCTGGTGGGAGGCTGCGTGATGGCCGAGCCCTATGTGATCGAGGGCGGGACCGGCCCCTGGGAGCTGGTGATCGGCCTTGAGGTGCACGCCCAGGTCATCTCCAAGTCGAAGCTGTTCTCGGGCGCGCCCACCGATTTTGGCGGCGAGCCGAATGCCCAGGTCAGCTTCGTCGATGCCGCCATGCCGGGCATGCTGCCGGTGCTGAACGGTGAATGCGTCCGCCAGGCGGTGCGGACCGGCCTTGCGCTCGGCTGTGCCATCAACCGCTGGTCGCGCTTCGACCGGAAGAATTATTTCTACGCCGACCTGCCGGCCGGCTACCAGATCTCGCAATATCAGCACCCCGTGGTGGGCGAGGGCGCGATCGAGATCGAACTGGAGGACGGCAGCCGCCGCACCATCGGAATCGAGCGCATCCACCTTGAGCAGGATGCCGGCAAGTCGATCCACGACCTCTCGCCCGAGATGAGCTTCGTCGATCTCAATCGGGCGGGTGTTGCGCTGATGGAAATCGTCTCGAAGCCCGACATGCGCTCGCCGGCGGAGGCCGCCGCCTATGTCTCGACCCTGCGGGCGATCCTCAGGGCCATCGGCACCTGCGATGGCAACATGCAGGAAGGCTCGATACGGGCCGACGTGAACGTCTCCGTCCGCCGGCCCGGCGCGCCCCTTGGCACGCGCTGCGAGATCAAGAACGTCAACTCGATCCGCTTCATCAGCCAGGCCATCGCCCACGAGGCGCGGCGGCAGGTGGACATCCTCGAGGCCGGCGGCAGCATCGTCCAGGAAACGCGCCTGTTCGATCCCGACCGGGGCGAGACGCGGAGCCTGCGGTCCAAGGAGGACGCGCACGACTAT
Organism: Sphingomonadaceae bacterium; assembly: GCA_046290045.1. Taxonomy (GTDB): domain Bacteria; phylum Pseudomonadota; class Alphaproteobacteria; order Sphingomonadales; family Sphingomonadaceae; genus Sandaracinobacteroides. Next base: position 28,366 of record JBKBUL010000006.1, on the reverse strand, counting down.
CGCTATTTCCCCGAGCCGGACCTGCTGCCACTCGAACTTTCGGAAGCCTTCATCGCCGCCTGCCGGGCGAGCCTCCCCGAACTGCCCTCGGCGCGGCGGCGGCGCTACGAGATGGCGCTGGGGCTCTCGCCCTATCTCGCCGGCGTGCTGACGGCGGATGTCGAGGAGTCGCTCTGGTTCGAGCTGCTGCTCGCCGAGACCGCCAGGCGGCAGGGACGGGCGGAGGCGGACGTCGCCGAGCGCGCCGCCAACTGGATGACGGGCGAGCTGTTCGGCGCGCTCAACCGCATGGGCCTGTCGGTTGCCGAAAGCCCGGTCACGCCGGCGCAGGGGGCCGAGCTTCTGGCGCTGGTCGCAGATGGCACGCTGTCTGGCCCGCTGGCCAAGCAGGTGTTCGAGATCATGCTGGAAACCCGCGAGGACCCGGGCGCGATCGCCGAGGCGCGCGGGCTGAAGCAGCTGTCGGACACCGGCGCGCTCGAAGCCGCCATCGCCGACGTGCTGGCGGCGAACGCCGACAAGGTCGCCGAGTATCGCGCCGGCAAGGACAAGCTCTTCGGCTTCTTCGTGGGCCAGGTGATGAAGGCGAGCGGCGGCAGGGCGAACCCGGCCGTCGTCAACGAGCTGCTGCGCAAGGCCCTTGCCGGCTGACGGTTCAGCCGCCATCCTGCCCCTGGCTCCGGTTGCGTTGGGGGAGGAAGCCATGGTGAAGCGCATCAGGATGCTGGTCGCGGCAGCGCTGCTGGCTGGGGTTTCGCCGGCCCTTGCCGAAACGGCCGATCGCGCGCCGACCGCCGTCCAGATCACCCCCTATGTCTGGCTCGCCGGCTTCGGCGGCACGATACAGCCCTTTCCCGGCGGGCCGCGCTTCAGGGTCTCCAAGTCCTTCGGGGAGCTGCTAGAGGATCTCGATGGCGCGCTGTTCGTGACCGGCCTGGTCCGGATCGACCGATTTGTCGCCGTCAGCGACCTCAGCCACACCTCCTCCTCGCGCGAGGGGCTGGTGCCCACGGGCAACCCGGCCGCCCCCGTGCTTCCCGCCGAGGGGCGCCTCCGGCAGACCAGCTGGACGCTGACGGGCGGTTATCGGGTCGTCGATCAGGCCGATGTCACGGTCGACCTGATGGCCGGTTTCCGCGCCTGGTGGATCCGCGCCTCGGTCGCGGTGCCGGCGGCCGGTGTCGCCCGCGCGCCCAGCGGCGATTTCGTCGATCCCATCGCCATGGCGCGCGTCAACTGGCGCTTCGCCCCGGGCTGGTCGCTGCTGGCGCAGGGTGATTTCGGCGGGCTGGGTGCCGGCTCCAAGTTCACGGCCCAGTCGGTCACCACCATCAACGCCCAGGTCGCCGAGCGGATCTGGCTGTCGGGCGGCTATCGCTACCTCATGGTCGACTGGCGTGACCGCGGCGCCCGGCTCGACCTCAGCCTCGGCGGCCCCGTGCTGGGGGCCAGCTTCATCTTCTGACCTTCCTGCAAGGAGAGTCGTCGATGCCTGTCCGCCAAGCCGTGCTCGCCGTCGTCGCACCCCTGGGCCTCGCCGCGCCGGCGGCCGATGCCTGCACCCGCGCCATCTACGACGGTGGCAATGGCCGCTTCGTCACCGGCCGCACCATGGACTGGAAGGAGGATATCCGCACCAACCTCTGGGCCCTGCCGCGCGGCATGGACCGCGACGGCGCGGCTGGCCCCACCTCGCTCAAATGGACCTCGACCTATGGCAGCGTGATCGCGACCGGCTATGACATCGCAACCGCCGACGGCCTCAATGAGGCGGGGCTCATGGTGAATGCCCAGTGGCTTGCCGGTGCGACCTACCCGCAAGCCGACGGCAGGACGCCGACCATCGCAATTTCCATCTTCGCCCAGTTCCTGCTCGATCGCTTCGCGACCGTGGCCGAGGCGGTTGCCTGGATGCGTGCCAATCCGCTGCTGCTGCTGACTGGGGAAGTCCCGGGGCAGGGCCGGCTTGCGACCATGCATTTCGCGCTCTCCGATGCGAGCGGGGACAGCGCCATCCTCGAATGGGTGGATGCGAAGCTCCAGATCCACCACGACCGCGCCTACAAGGTGATGACGAACGAGCCGACCTTCCCCGAGCAGCTTGCGATCACCAGCTACTGGCGCGACGTCGGCGGCCTCACCTTCCTGCCGGGCACGAGCCGCGCGGCCGACCGCTTCGCCCGCGCCAGCTTCTACATGGGGGCCGTCACGAAGCGCGACGATCCCCGCGTGGCGGCTGCCGCGACCTTCAGCGTGATGCGCAACGTCTCGGTGCCGATCGGAATCAGCACGCCCGACCGGCCGAACATCTCGACCACCCGCTGGCGGGTCGTCGCCGACCACAAGGACCGGCTCTACTATTTCGAATCGACCGTCTCCCCCAATGTCTTCTGGGTGGACCTGAAGAAGCTCGACTTCAGCCCGAGGGCCGGCGTTCGCAAGCTCGACCTCGGGCCGGACCAGTCGAACCTCTTCTCGGGCGAGGTCTCGGCCCGCTTCCGGCCTGCCGCCCTGTTCCGCTTCCAGCCGGCCTGAGCGGAGAGCGAAGGCCGTCTACAGCGGCTTCAGCTGGCTGAAGGGGGTCTCCTTGTCGGGCCTGAGGTCGCCCGGCAGGCCGAGCACGCGCTCGGCGATGATGTTCCTGAGGATCTCGTCGGTGCCGCCTGCGATCCTCAGGCCCGCCGACCAGAGATAGGATTGTTGCAGCTTCTCGAGGTCCGAGCCTGGCTCGACGGCAAGGCCCGCCCCTTCGGTCAGGTCGAGCGCGAAGGCCGACATGTCCTGCATGGTCTTGGCGACCACCACCTTCGAGATCGACTGTTCGGGGCCGGGAATCGCCCCCTTCGACAGCGCCGACAGCGCGCGCATCTGCGTGAGTTTCACGCCCTCGTCGGCAATGTAGGTGTCGGCGATGCGCTGGCGCACGTCGGCGCGCTCCAGCGCTGGGCCGCTGTCGGTCTCAAGGCCCGCGGCCACCTTCATCAGCGTCTGGTAGCCGGGCGCGTGCCGCGGCTTGCCGCCGACGGCGAGGCGCTCGTGCATGAGGGTCGTCAGGCTCACCTTCCAGCCGTCGCCCTCGGCGCCCAGCCGGTGCGTGTCCGGAATGACCACATCGGTGAAGAAGACTTCGTTGAAATCGCTCGATCCGGACATCTGACGGATGGGGCGGACCTCAACGCCCGGCGCCTTCATGTCCACGATGAACATGGTCAGCCCCTTGTGCTTGGGCGCGTCGAAGTCGGTGCGGGTCACCACGATCCCGAAGTCGGAGCGGTGGGCGAAGCTGGTCCACACCTTCTGACCATTGACGATCCAGCGGTCGCCATCCTTCACGGCCCGCGTGCGGATCGAGGCGAGGTCGGAGCCGGCGACGGGCTCCGAGAAGAGCTGGCACCAGACCTCCTCGCCCTTCAGCGCCTTGGGCACATAGCGCTGGATCACCTCCGGGCTGCCATGGGTGAACACCGTCGGGATGCACATGCCGAGCCCGATCGAATAGAGCCCGGTCGGAACGTACGTCCGGCTTTCCTCCTGGTTGAAGATGATCTGGTGCATGGGGGTAAGGCCCTGCCCGCCGATCGCCTTGGGCCAGGTGAGGCCGACATAGCCCGCCTCATACTTCTTCAGCTGCCACGCCTTTGAACGCTCGACGAACTCGTCGAGACCCCAGGGCTTGGGTGGCGGCTGCAGATATTCGCCGGCATTCTCGGCGATCCAGGCCTTCACGCGGGCCCGATACTCGGCTTCGGCGGGGGTGTCGTTGAAGTCCATGGCAGGTCTCCCTCAGGCGGCCGCGCGGTTGCGCCGTTCCAGCGCGCGCACCAGCCGGTCGGCCCAGTGTGCTCGGCTGCCGATGGCGGCAGCCAGCTGGCGGTTGCGGCGGTAGGCGAACTGGCAGTCATGCTCCCAGGTGAAGCCGATGCCGCCGTGCAGCTGCAGCCCCTCCTCGGCGGCGAGCTTCAGCGCATCGAGGCTGGCGACCCGCGCGGCGGCGGCCGCCTGCGGCAGCTCGGCCGCTCCCGCAGCCCAGGCCCAGCAGCCGTGCAGCGCGTGCGCGCGGGCCAGCTCGGCCTTGATGTACATGTCGGCGAGCTTGTGCTTCAACCCCTGGTAGCGGCCGATCCGCTGGCCGAAGGCGACGCGCTCCTTGGCATAGGCAACCGCCATGTCGCGCGCCATCTCGGCCGTGCCCAGCGCCTCAAACGCAAGCAGCACGGCATAGCGCTCGGCGAGCGTCGCCCAGTCGCCAGCCGTGCCAAGCGGCTCGGCGGCCGCGCCCGCGAAGCTGATCCGCGCCGAGGGGCGGACGAGATCGAGGGTTTCCATCTTCTCGCGGCTGGCGCCCTCGAGCGGCGCGATCGCCATGGCCGGGCCATCGGGGGTGGCGACCGTCACGATCGCGAGCGTCGCGACGAGGCCGTCGATCACCGGCGCCTTGGTGCCGTGGAGCCTGCCGTCCGCAAGCCGGGCGGCGGGCATCTGCGCCGGGCTGTTCGAGCCTTCCGCCCAGGCGATGCAGCCGACGGCCTCACCGCAAGCCAGCTTCGGCAGCCATGTCGCCTGCTGCGCCTCGCTGCCGGCGAGCCTGATCGCCTCGATCGCCGCCAGCGTCGAGACCAGCGGTGCGGCCCCAAGGCTGCGGCCCATCTCCTCGGCCAGCACGCAGACCTCGTCCGCGCCCAGCCCGAGCCCGCCGAGCGCTTCCGGAACGGCGGCCGCCGGCCAGCCCTGTTCCACGATCTTCGCCCAGAGCGCCTCATCCTGGGCGGCGCCGGCCTCCATCACCCGGCGCGCGGCTGCCGGGCCGGCCTCGGCCGACAGCAGCTTGCGCGCCGCCTCCCGCAGCGTCTTGGCGTCATCCGACAGGTCGAAGTTCATGTCCGCTCTCCTCGCCTCCCGACTAGGCCGGGATGCCGGCCCCGTGTCCTAGCAATCGCGTTGGGTCAGTCGCCACCCCCGCCGGCGCCGCCGTCGGCCTCGCGCCGGGTTCAGGCCGCCTTCGCCACCGCTTCGCCCGGCCAGCGCGCCCAGAGCGCCCGGCGGGTCTCGGCCGCCTTCGCTTCGGCCGCCGCCTTCACGGGGCCAAAGCCGCGAACCGAGAGGGGGAGGGCTGCGATCTCGACCGCCAGTTCCAGATTGGCGGCCGTCAGTTCGGCCGCCAGCCGGTCCACCTCGGCCTCATAGGCCGGGATCGCCGCGCGCTCGGCGACACGCTCCGGGTTGCGGCCAAAGGGATCGAAGGCGGTGCCGCGCAGCCCCTTGGCCTTGGCGAGCAGGCGGAACAGCGGCTCGACCAGCCAGCCGGGCATGGCATATTTGCGCGGCCGGCCGGTCGCGGGATCGGTCTTCGCGAAGATCGGCGGGGAGAGATGGTAGGTGCGCCTGCCCTTGGCGCTGAAGGTCTCGCCGGCAAGCTGGTCGAACCGCCCGTCGGTCATCAGCCGCGCGACCTCATATTCATCCTTGTAGGCCATCAGCTTGTGGAGCGCGCGCGCGACCGCCTCGGTCAGCGCCTCGCTGCCGGGGCGCACGCGCGTCTCGGCCGCGCGAACGCGCCTTACGCGTTCGGCATAGCGCTGGGCATAGGCCGCGTCGCCCCAGGCCGTGAGGTCGGCCACGCGCGCGGCGATCCGCTCGTCGAGGGTCTTCGACAGCGGCGCCGGCGGCGTCAGCATCGCCTCCACCCGCTGGGGCGCGTGCGCCAGCAGCCGGCCGAGCGCAAAGGCCTCGCGGTTGAAGGCAACGGCGACACCATTGAGCTCGATCGCGCCGTCGATCGCCGACAGGGGCAGGGGGATCAGCCCCTTCTGCCAGGCAAAGCCCATGAGGAGGATGTTGGCAGCGATCGCGTCGCCCATCAGCTGCGTTGCGATCTGCTCGGCCGGAAGCATGAAGTGCGCTTTCGCGACCTGCTCCAGAGTCCGGATCACCAGCGCCTCGCGGAAGTCGATGTCGCGGTTGCGCACGAAATCGGCGGTCGGCGCGATGTTGGCGTTGGCGACGACATGGGTGCGCGTCGGCGCCATCAGATTCTGCGCCGGCCGGTCGGCCGCCACCACGGCATCGCAGGCCAGCACGAGGTCGGCCGTGCCGGTCATGATGCGGGGGCCGAGCAGCTGGTCGTTCGAGCGCGCGAGGCGCACATGGCTCCAGACCGCACCGCCCTTCTGGGCAAGGCCCGCCATGTCGGCCGTCGTCGAGGCGAGCCCCGCGAGGTGCCCCGCCATGCCGAGCAGCGCCGAGACGGTCAGCACGCCCGTGCCCCCGATCCCGGTGACGAGCACATTGACCGGCTGGTCGAGCGGGGGGAGCGCCGGCTCCGGCAGGTCGGCGAGGTCGAGCTTGCGGCGCTCAGGCTTGCGCGGCTTCGCGCCCTCGATGGTGACGAAGCTGGGGCAGAAGCCCTTGAGGCAGGAGAAATCCTTGTTGCAGCTCGACTGGTTGATCCGCCGCTTGCGCCCGAACTCGGTGGCCAGCGGCTCCACCGAGACGCAGTTCGACTGCACCGAGCAATCCCCGCAGCCCTCGCAGACATGGGGGTTGATGAGGACGCGCCGGTCGGGATCGGGCATCAGCCCGCGCTTGCGCCGCCGTCGTTTCTCGGCCGCGCAGGTCTGGTCGTAGATGATGACGGTGGTGCCGGGCGTGGCGGCCGCCTCGCGGCTCACCGGCTCCAGCTCGCTGCGGTCGAGAAGCGTGACCTCGGCCGGCAGGCTGTCGGGCCCGTAACGGGCGAGATCCTCGGTCAGCACCCAGACGCGCTTCGCGCCTTCGGCCAGCATCTGCCGGGCGACCTTGTCCACCGTCAGCTGGCCTTCCACCGGCTGGCCGCCCGTCATGGCCACCGCATCGTTGAACAGGATCTTGTAGGTGATGTTGGCATTTGCCGCGATCGCCTGGCGGATGGCGAGCAGGCCGGAATGTTCGTAGGTGCCGTCGCCCAGATTCGCGAACACATGGCCCTCGCCCACGAAGGGCGCCTCGCCCACCCAGGTCACGCCCTCGCCGCCCATCTGGGTGAAGGTCTGCGCGCGGTCCATCCACAGCGCCATGATGTGGCAGCCGATGCCGGCAAGCGCCCGGCTGCCTTCGGGCACCTTGGTCGACGTGTTGTGCGGGCAGCCCGAGCAGAAATAGGGTGTGCGCTTCACCGGCGGCGTGAACTTCGCCAGCAGCGCCTCGCGCTTCTCGAAGAAGGCCAGCGCATTCTCGATCCGCTCGGTGCGGTGGACGCGCCGGATCCGCTGCGCGATCACCCGCGCGATCATGCCGGGTGTCAGCTCATTGTCAGGGGAGAGCAGCCACTGCCCCACCTCGTCCTGCTTGCCGACGACCACGGGGCGGACACCGGGCTTCCAGTTGTAGAGCTGCCACTTCAGCTGGTGCTCGATGAACTCGCGCTTCTCCTCGATGACGAGGACTTCCTCCAACCCTTCCGCGAAGGCGCGCACGCCGTCGGGCTCCAGCGGCCAGGGCATCCCGACCTTGTAGAGGCGCAAGCCGATGTCGGCGGCGACCTTCGCGTCGATCCCCAGTTCGTCGAGCGCCTCGAGCGTGTCGGCATAGGCCTTGCCGGTCGCGATGATGCCGATGCGGGGCCTCGGCGTGTCCCACACCAGCCGGTCGATCCCGTTGGCGCGTGCGAAGGCCTGGGCGGCAAAGCCCTTGTAGCGCTGCAGGCGCGTGTCCTCCTCGCGCCAGATGTCGTTGGGGCGGATGTGGAGGCCGCCCTCGGGCATCTCGAAGTCGGGCAGGAGGATGGCGCGCTGCTCGCTCGCCGTGTCCACCGTCGCCGAGGTCTCGACCGTGTCGGCGGTTGCCTTGAAGCCGACCCAGGTGCCGGCGAAGCGGCTCATGGCGATGCCGAGCAGCCCGAACTCGACGAACTCGTGCACCGAGGCGGGGCTGAGAAAGGGCACGAAGGCGGCCGAGAAATTGTGGTCGGACTGGTGCGGCAGCGTCGAGGACTTGGCGCCATGATCGTCGCCCACGATCGCCAGCACGCCGCCATGCCGCGAGGTGCCGGCCGCATTGGCATGCTTCAGCACGTCCATCGCCCGGTCGAGACCGGGGCCCTTGCCATACCACAGGCCGAAGACGCCATCGAAGCGCGCCGACGGGTTCAGCGCCACCATCTGCGAGCCCCAGACGGCGGTTGCCCCCAGCTCCTCGTTGATTCCCGCCACGAAGCGGATGTCGCTCGCCTCCAGCTGCTTCTTCGCGCGCCACAGCTCCTGGTCGAAACCGCCCAGCGGCGAGCCGCGATAGCCCGAGATGAAGCCGGCCGTGTTGAGGCCGGCGGCGGCATCGCGCGCCTTCTGGACGAGGGTGAGGCGCACCAGCGCCTGCGTGCCCGAGAGAAAGATTCGGGTCGCCCCGAGATCGTAGCGATCCTCGAGGCGGACGGCGCGCGCGGGCGCCGGCGGAGCGAGCAGGTCTGCCATCTGGGTCTCCCGAAATTAGGGCAATAATACTGCCCTTTCTGCGGGGATGCAACCGATTCCCCCGGCGGCCGAGGCGACCGGTCCTCGTTCGCCTTGCGCGGGCAGGGGGCGCTGCTATAAGCGCGCCCTTCCATCGGAACGCGGTGCAGGGGGTCGCCAGTCGGTGACCGCCAAGCGGGTGTGGCGGAACTGGTAGACGCGCCGGATTTAGGTTCCGGTGTCGAAAGATGTGGGGGTTCGAATCCCTCCACCCGCACCATCGCCGGCCTCGCGGCCCACGTGACCGACCGTTTGCAAGAGGATCCGATCCCGAGATGACCGTGACCGAGACGCTGAACGAGGGCCTGAAGCGCGCCTATGCCGTGACGATCCCGGCGGGCGACATCGCCGCCCGGGTGGATGCCGCCATCGCGCAAGTTGCCCCGCAGGTGCGCATGCCGGGCTTCCGCCCCGGCAAGGTGCCCGGCAACCTGATCCGCCGGATGCACGGCGAGGCGCTGCGCCGCGAGGCGCTCAACGAGGCGGTCAAGGAATCGGTCGAGCGGCTGGTCGCCGACCATGGCCTGCGCCCCGCCATGCAGCCGACCGTGGACATCGACGGCGGCCTGGCCGAGGGCGAGGACCTGAAGCTCTCGGTCAGCCTCGAGGTGCTGCCCGAGGTGCCCGCCGCCGACGTCGAGGGGATCGCGCTCGAGAAGCTGGTGGTCGAAGCCACGGACGCCGAGATCGACGCAGCGCTCGCCCGCTTGGCCGAGCAGCAGAAGACGTTCGTGGACGCGCCCGCCAAGCACAAGGCGGCGATCGGCGATCTCGTCGTCATGGACTATGCCGGCACCGTCGATGGGGTCGCCTTCGAGGGCGGCACCGGCGAGGGGATGGAGATCGAGCTGGGGTCCGGCCGGCTGATCCCCGGCTTCGAGGACGCGCTCATTGGCGTGAAGGCCGGCGACGAGACGAAGGTGAAGCTGACCTTCCCGGCCGACTATCCGGCCGAGACTCTCGCGGGCAAGCCGGCCGAGTTCGCCGTGAAGGTGACGGCGGTCCGCCAGCCGCAGCTGCCGGCCATCGACGAGTCGCTCGCCACCAACCTCGGCCTCGACAGCCTCGACAAGCTGAAGGAGATCCTGAAGGACCAGGTGGAGGCCGAGCTCTCGTCTCTCACGCGCACCCACATGAAGCGCAAGCTGCTCGACCATCTGGCCGCTGCCCACAGCTTCGACGTGCCGCCCTCCATGGTCGAGGCCGAGTTCGAGACGATCTGGCAGCAGGTGACGGCGGACGCCGACGAGGCGCAGAAGGTGGCGCTGGAGGCCGAGCGGGCCGACTATGCCCGCATCGCCGAGCGCCGCGTCCGCCTCGGGCTGCTGCTGTCGGACATCGGCCAGAAGAATGGCGTGCAGGTGACGCAGGCCGAGATGAACCGGCTCGTTGCCCAGGAGGCGGCCCGCTACCCGGGGCAGGAGCGCGAGGTGCAGCGCTATTTCGCCGAGAATGCGCTGGCTGCCGCCCAGCTGCGCGCGCCGCTGTTCGAGGAGAAGGTGGTCGATTTCATCCTCTCCAAGGCGACGCTCACCGAACGCAAGGTGAGCCGCGCCGAGCTGGAAGCCGCGATCGAGAGCGAGGACGAGACGCCGAGCGGCCATGTCCACGGCCCCGATTGCGACCATGATCACGACCATGGCGCGAAGCCGGCGAAGAGGCCGGCCGCGAAGAAGGCGAAGCCGGCCGAGGCGCAAGCCACCGAGGCCGTGAAGCCGGCGAAGAAGGCGGCTGCGAAGAAGGCCGAGCCGGTCGAAGCCGGGGAGGCCGGCGGCGAGGCGCCGGCCCGGAAGCCGCGGGCGAAGAAGGCGGCGGCCTCCGACTGAGGATGCCGCAGACCGCCCCGGCCCATGGCGGACCGGGGCGCCACCGCGTCAGGAGCCAGCCGTCAGAAGCCGGCCGACAGCGAGACCACGAACGCGCCGCGACCGAAGTCGTTGGCGCGGCCGCCGCCGGGGAAGCGGCGGGTGAGGTTGGTGTCGGTGTAGGCAAAGCCGATGGTCAGCGGCTCGAAGCTGATGTCGGCGCCGATCAGCCAGTCGGTCTTGGTGGTGCGCCGCCCCGTCTCGTCGGGCACCAGCCCGCCGCGCTCGAAGCCAATCTGGCCCTTCAGCGTGATGGGCGTGTCCGGAATGCCGGCCGAGGCGCCGAAATAGAGGTAGCGGTTGGAGCGCGACAGGTTCGACTGGTTGGGCGCGACGTTGAGCCCGACCTCGAGGCCGACCGGTCCGGCCTCGAAGCCGAGCGAGCCAAACAGCTCGTAATAGTCTGTGCCGGTGCCGCCGGGGTAGAGATAGCCGATGATCCCGATCGTCGGGGTGAAGAAGTCGAAGGTGCCCGACCAGCCGGCCGTCAGGTCGATTTCCGTCGTGGCGCCATTGAACTCGGCAATCGACGATCCCCAGATGCCGACGAAGAAGCCCGGCTGGGTGGTGAGATCGATCCCGCCCTGGATGGCGACATCCTTGTCCGACAGGGTGATCCCGCGGAAGCGATAGTCCGTCACGAAGGTGACATTGCCCGAAATGGTGACGGGCTTCTCCTCTTCCGCGCGGGCCGCGGTCGCAGCGCCGGCGAGCAGCGCGGCGGCGATGGTGAAGGTCAAGGCGTGTCTCATGCGTTCAACTCCTTGGCGCCGGGCTGCAATGCCGCGGCCTCATGTTCCGGGCCGCGATTCGCTCGCGCGCCCCTCGTCCGGTTGCCAAGGAAACCCATGCTCGTGGCGGGGCCGTTCGCCCTCTTGAACCGCAAGAAAGCGACAATTTGTGCGCTGCACAAGCACTAAATTGGGCAGGTGCGGCAGGCTTGTCGGCCAGTGTGTTGCCGCGGCCACAGCCGGGGCCACCCGTGCCGGGCCGTTTCCATGGCCGCCGGGGCGCGCTATGGCCCGGCCATGACCGACCTGTTCGCCGGCGCCCGCGCCGACTCCGGGGGCTATGACGCATCCGCCATCGAGGTGCTGGAGGGGCTGGAGCCGGTGCGCCGCCGGCCCGGCATGTACATCGGCGGCACCGATGCGGCCGCGCTCCATCACCTCGCGGCCGAGATCATCGACAATGCGATGGACGAGGCGGTCGCCGGCCACGCCAGCCGGATCGAGGTGGCGCTCGAAGCCGATGGCACGCTCACCGTCATCGACAACGGCCGGGGAATCCCGGTCGATCCGCACCCGCGCTTTCCCGACAAGTCGGCGCTCGAAGTCATCCTGACCATGCTGCACTCGGGCGGCAAGTTCACGGCGGGCGCCTACCAGACCTCGGGTGGCCTGCACGGCGTGGGCATCTCGGTCGTCAATGCGCTGTCCGAGGCGATGACGGTCGAGGTTGCGCGCAACCGCACCCTCTTTCGCCAGCGCTTCGCGCGCGGCGCGCCCTTGGGCCCGCTCGAGGTGCTCGGTCCGGCGCCCAACCGGCGCGGCACCACCGTCAGCTTCCGGCCGGACCCCGAGATCTTCGGCGCTGGCGCGCGCTTCTCGGCCGAGCGCCTCTACCGGCTGGCCCGCTCCAAGGCCTATCTGTTCGGCGGGGTCGAGATCCGCTGGCGCTGTGCGCCCGAACTCGCCTCCGGGACGGTGCCCGAAAGCCAGGGCTTCATCTTCCCCGGCGGCCTGTCGGATCGCCTCGCCGAGGATGTCGGTGCCGAGGCGACGGTCACCAACCAGCCCTTTGCCGGCGCGCACGAATTCCCGGACCGCGCCGGCCGGGTCGAATGGGCGATGCACTGGACGGTCGCGGCCGACGCCCAGCATGGCTGGTACTGCAACACCATCCCCACGCCCCAGGGCGGCACCCACGAAGCCGGGTTCCGGACCGCGATCATCCGGGGGCTGAAGGGCCATGCCCAGCTGCTCGGCCTGAAGAAGGCCGCCGAGCTCACCGCCGACGATGCGCTCGTCGGCACGCGGATCCTGCTGTCGCTGTTCCTGCCGCAGCCGCAGTTCCAGTCGCAGACGAAGGACCGGCTTGCCTCGCCCGAGGCGCAGCGGCTGGTGGAGGCAGCCGTCAAGGATCATTTCGATCACTGGCTCGCCGAGGATGCGGAGCGCGCGAAGGCCCTGCTCGCCTTCGCGATCGACCGCATGGACGAGCGGCTGGCGCGTCGCGCCCAGTTGGCCGAGCGACGCAAGACGGCGACGAACGCAAGGCGGCTGCGCCTGCCCGGCAAGCTGACCGATTGCGCCGCCGAGGGCCGCGAGGGCACCGAGCTGTTCATCGTCGAGGGCGATTCGGCCGGCGGCTCGGCCAAGCAGGCGCGCGACCGGCGCACCCAGGCGATCCTGCCCATTCGCGGCAAGATCCTGAACGTGGCGAGCGCGGCGGCCGCCAAGATCAGCGCCAACCAGGAAGTCGCCGATCTAGCGCTGGCGCTCGGCTGCGGCACGCGCGACCGCTACCGCGACGACCAGCTGCGCTACGAGCGGGTCATCATCATGACGGATGCCGATGTCGATGGCGCGCACATCGCAACCCTGCTGATGACCTTCTTCTTCCAGGAGATGCCGGGCCTCGTTGCCGCCGGGCGGCTCTATCTCGCGCAGCCGCCGCTCTACCGGATCACCGCCGGGGCCGACAGCGCCTATGCCCGCGACGATGCCGAGCGGGAACATCTCCTCGCCACCCGCTTTGCCGGCCGCAAGGTCGAGGTCGGCCGCTTCAAGGGGCTGGGCGAGATGGCGCCGCACCAGCTTCGCGAGACGACGATGGACCCGGCGCGGCGAACCCTCATCCGCGTGACCCTGCCCGACAGCCACCAGGATCGCCACCAGGTGCGCGACCTCGTCGAGCGGCTGATGGGCCGGCAGGCGGAGCACCGCTTCCAGTTCATCCAGGCCCATGCCGCCGCCCTCGAGGCGGACGCCATCGATGCCTGACGCGCCGATCGAGCTGTTCCGGCTGAACCCGGCGATCGACGTGGCCGCCGCCGCCGCGCGCTTTGCCGCCACCGGCCGGGCCCAGATCCGCGACCTGCTCACTCCGGAAGCCGCCGCCACGGTGCACGAGGTGCTGTCGCGCGGGACGGACTGGGGCCTCGCCGTCGAGGACGGGCGCGGCGCGCGCGACGTTCCGCCCGAGGCGCTCCGAACGCTTCCTCCCGCCGAGCGCGGGGCGATCGCCCAGGGAATCGGCCGGCGCGTCGCGGCGCGCGACTATGCCTTCCTCTACATGCGCTACCCGATGGTGACCGCCTATCTCGAGGGCCGCGACCCCGACGGCCCGCTGCACCTGCTGCTCGAGCATCTCAATGACCAGCCGCTGATGGATCTCGTCCGCGCCGTGTCGGGGATCGAGGGGCTGGTTCGCGCCGACGCGCAGGCGACGCTGTTCATGCCCGGCCAGTTCCTCGGCCTGCACGACGATGCCGACATCGACGCGCCCGACGACCGGGGCCGGCGCGTCGCCTATGTGCTCAACATGGCGACCGACTGGCACCCCGACTGGGGCGGCTATCTCAACTTCTTCGACTCCGACGGCGACGTGATCGAGGGCTTCGCGCCGCGCTTCAACAGCCTGAACCTGTTCCGCGTGCCGCAGCGCCACCATGTGAGCTTCGTGCCCAACTGGGCGCCGGCGGGCCGCTTCGCCATCACCGGCTGGTTCCGCGACCGCTGACCGGGCCCGCTTCGGCGGGGCGGCAGTGGCGCGGCCGGCCGGCCTCGCCTATCATGCGCGCCATGCCGTGCCGCACGCTTCGATCCGCTTCCCCGGCCCTCCTCGCCCTGTGGCTGGCGCTTGTGCCGGCGGCAGCCGCGGCCAGCGTGCCGCGCGGACAGGCGCAGACCGGCCCGCACGCCTATGTGCAGGGGCGGCTGGCGGCGGCCGAGGATGACCTGCCGCTCGCCGCCCGCCGCTTCGAGCAGGCGCTGGCGGCGACCGCGGGATCGGATGGCACGCTCGAACGCCGCGCGCTCGATGTTGCGCTGACCGGCGGGGACATGAAGGCCGCGGTGCGGCTGGCGCGGCGCGTGCCGCTCCCGGCCGGCTCGGAAGGGGGGGCGGCGGGCCTGGGCGACTCCATCGTGCTGCTGGTGCGCGCGACGGACTCGATGGCGGTGCGCGACTGGCGGGGCTATGCCGCTGCCCGGCAGGCGCTGGGCGCGCAGGGTCGGCTGGGCGACACCAGCCCCATGGTCGGCGCGCTGGTCGAGGCCTGGGGGCTGGCCGGGCAGGGCCGCCATGCCGAGGCGCTCGCCGTCGTCGAAGCCGTGCCGCCGCGCGGCGCCGGCGCGTCCTACGCGGCCGAGCATCGCGCGCATCTGCTGGCCGTTGCCGGCCGCTGGCCCGAGGCGGCAGACGCCTATGCGGCGCTGGTCGCGGGCGAAGGCGCAGGCGTCTCCCGGCTCCGGGTGGCGGCAGCCGCCGCGCGCCTCGAGGCCGACCGCGGCGAGGCGGGTCGCTCGGCCGCGTCCGCCCTTCTCGACGCCCTGCCCGGCGATCCGCTCATGGCCGAGGCCCGCGCCCGGCTCGCGGCTGACGGCCGGATCGACGGCCGCCGCCTCGGCGTCCTCCCGGCGCGCGCCGCGGACGGGCTTGCGATCCTCTATTTCCGGATCGCGAGCGACATCGCGCGCGAGCGCGCGCTCGGCGCGGCACTGGCCTTCGGCCGGCTGGGCACCTTCGCCGCGCCGCACATGGCCGATGGCTGGCTCCTCGTCTCGGACCTGCTGGCGCGAAGCGGCAAGCCCGAACTGGCGCTGGCCGCGCTGGCGCCGGCGGAGCGGGCCGACCCGTGGCGCAAGCCGGCGGCGCTCCGGCGGGCCGGAATCCTCGGCGCGCAGGAGCGGTGGGACGAGGCGCGCACCCTCCTCGCCGGCTTTGCCGGCCGGCCCGACGCCACCGCCGAGGACTGGTCGCGCCTCGCCGACCTCGAGCGTCGCGCCGGCCGTCACGTCGAGGCCGCGCGCGGCTTTGCCGAGGCGATCGCCCGGCTGGACCCCGCCGCGTCGCCGGCGGTCAGGGGCCAACTCCTGTTCCTGGAGGGCGCCGCGCACGAGCGGGCGGGCGACTGGCCGCGCGCCGAAGCCGCGCTCAGGCATGCGGTCGAGCTGCAGCCCGACAATGCCGTCTTCCTCAACTATCTCGGCTATTCGCTGCTCGACCGGGGCCTGAAGCTGCCCGAGGCGAGGGCGCTGATCGCGCGCGCCTTCAAGGCGGCGCCCGACAATGGCGCGATCATCGATTCGATGGGCTGGGCCGAGTTCAAGGCCGGCAATTACGAGGAGGCGGTGCGCCTGCTGGAGCAGGCACGCGCCGCCGAGCCGGGCGACCCCACCATCGCCGACCACCTGGGCGACGCGCTGTGGCGCGCCGGCCGGCGGATCGAGGCGCGGCACATGTGGCGCTCGGCCGCTGCCCTCCAGCCCGAGGCCGACCTCGCCGAGCGGCTGGCAGCGAAGATCGACTTCGGGCTCGACGTCGCGCTCGCAACCGCCCGGCCCTGAGCGAAGCCAGCAACCCATGCCATCGGCCGCTCTTGAGCGCGCGCCCGCCAAGCTCAACCTCGCGCTCCATGTGCGCGGCCGCCGGGCGGATGGCTATCATGAGCTGGAAACGCTGTTCGCCTTCACCGACTTCGGCGACACGCTGTCGGCCGAGCCCGCGCCGGACTGGTCGCTCGAGCTGACCGGCCCCACTGCGGCCGACGCCGGGCCGCTCGACGACAATCTCGTCCTTCGTGCCGCCCGGGCGTTCGCGGCGGCGACCGGGAGCCGCGCGCAGTATGCTTTCCGTCTCCACAAGCGGATCCCGGTTGCCGCCGGGCTGGGCGGCGGGAGTGCTGACGCGGGCGCGGCGCTGCGCCTGCTGAACCGGCTGGCTGGCGGCCCGCTGTCGCCGGCCGCGCTCGAGGCGCTGGGCGCGACGCTGGGCGCCGATGTCCCGGCCTGCGTGCGGTCCCGAACGGCGGTCGGGCGCGGAGTGGGCGAGCAGCTCGCCCCCGGCCCCGAGCTTGCGGGCACGCCGGTGCTGCTGGCCAACCCCGGAGTCGCGGTTCCGACCGGGCCGGTCTTCGCCCGGTCGGACGGGATCGACCGCGGACCGCTCGGGCCCGACTGGCGCCATGCGCGCAACGATCTGGAGGGGCCGGCCATCGCGCTCCAGCCGGTGATCGCCGAGCTGCTCGACTGGCTTTCCGGCCTGCCGGGGGTCACGCTCGCGCGCATGTCGGGCTCGGGCGCGACCTGCTTTGCCCTGTTCGATCGGGCGGTGCCCGAGGTCAGCCCGCCGGCCGGCTGGTGGGTGCAGCCGGCAAGGCTTCTCTAGCCGCGCGCGGCGCGGCGCAGCCGGTCGTTGATGGCAACGCCCAGGCCGGTCTCGGGAATGGGGGCAACCGCGATCGCCCGCTTCGGGCCGGAATCGGCCGCGTGCAGGGCCGCGAACAGGTTGC
This sequence comes from Sphingomonadaceae bacterium, assembly GCA_046290045.1. Classification (GTDB taxonomy): domain Bacteria; phylum Pseudomonadota; class Alphaproteobacteria; order Sphingomonadales; family Sphingomonadaceae; genus Sandaracinobacteroides. The sequence goes on along the minus strand of JBKBUL010000006.1, from coordinate 11,501 downwards.
GCGCGGCCTCGGCGAGATCGCCCGTGGGCGACAGGTTGAAGTCCCCGCCGACGGCGCCGAAGCCGATCAGAACCTCGCCCGGCCGGGCTTCGGTCGCCTCGAGGCGAAGCGGCTTGCCCGGCGCATAGTGGCGAAAATGCATGCCCGGCGCCTCGACCGCGCCGGGCTGCGGCCGGCCGAGCGGCGCCCCCGTCACCGCCTCGATCGCCTCGGCAGGAATTGCGCCGGGCCTCAGCAGGGTCGCGATCTCGGCGCCCGGCGGCCCGCCCACCTTCACCACCGTGCTTTCAAGCCCGGCCGCGCACGCCCCGCCATCGAGCACCAGCGGCACTTGCAAGCCGGCCAGATGCTCCGCCCGCGTCGGCGACAGCCGGCCCGAGACATTGGCGGACGGTGCGGCGATCCCGCGCCCGAGGCCCGCGATCAGCGCCTGCATGACGGGGTGCGCGGGCACGCGAAGCGCAACCGTCGGCAGGCCGGCGGTCACCGCTTCGGCCAGCGGCGCGTCCGCCCCGCGCGGCAGCACCAGGGTGAGCGCGCCCGGCCAGAAACGATCCGCCAGGGCATCGGCGAGTCGCGAGAAACGGGCATAACGCGCCGCCATCGCGCGGCCGGCCACATGCACGATGAGCGGGTTTTCCGCCGGCCGGCCCTTGGCGGCGAAGATGGCGGCCACCGCGTCCGGGTTCATCGCGTCGGCGGCGAGGCCATAGACCGTCTCGGTCGGAACCGCGACGAGCCCGCCCGCGGCGAGGGTCCGCGTCGCCTCGGCGAGCCCTGCGGCATCGGCAGCGTGCACGGGGGGCAGGGAAGGCGTGGCATCGGCCATGGCCGGCGCTATAGCCTCGCGCGAACCGAAACGCACAGGTGGCCCCGAGGATGACCTACACGCCCCCCCTTGCCGAGCAGCGCTTCGCGCTGGAGACCATTGCCCGGATCGACGAGCTGGCGGGGCTGCCCGGTTACGAGGCGGCGAGCGCCGATCTCGTGGACGCGGTGCTCACCGAAGCCGGGCGCCTCGCCGCCGAGGTGATCGCGCCCACCAACCGGGATGGCGATCGCGAGGGGGCGCGGCTGGTCGATGGCCGGGTCGTGCTGCCCGAGTCGTTCCGGGCCGCCTTCGAGGCCTATTCGGCCGGCGGCTGGATCGGCCTCAACGCTGCACCGGGCCATGGCGGGCAGGGCCTGCCGTTTGCGCTCGCGTGCCTCGTGCAGGAGCAGGTGACGAGCGCCAACATGGCCTTCTCGCTCTGCCCGATGCTGACGCTGGGCGCGATCGAGGCGCTGCAGGCCCACGCCAGCCCCGAGCAGCAGGCGACCTATCTGAAGCCGCTCGTCGAGGGCCGCTGGACGGGCACGATGAACCTGACGGAGCCGCAGGCCGGCTCGGACGTGGGCGCGCTTCGCACCACCGCGACCCCGGCCGGCGATGGCAGCTGGCGCCTCAAGGGCCAGAAGATCTACATCACATGGGGCGACCATGAACTGGCCGAGAACATCGTCCACCTGGTGCTGGCGCGCACGCCCGGCGCGCCGGCGGGCACAAAGGGGATCTCGCTCTTCCTCGCGCCCAAGTATCTGCCGAACCCGGATGGCTTGCCGGGCAAGCGCAACGACCTCAAGGCGGTCTCGCTGGAGCACAAGCTCGGCATCCACGCCAGCCCCACCTGCACCATGGCCTTCGGGGATTCGGACGATTGCGTGGCCTTCCTGGTCGGCGAGGAGAATGCGGGGATGCGCGCCATGTTCACCATGATGAACCATGCGCGGATCAACGTCGGTCTGCAGGGGATCGCGATTGCCGAGCGGGCCGTCCAGCAGGCGCTGGCCCACGCGCGCGAGCGCGTGCAGTCGGCCCGGTTCGGCGATCCGTCGCGCGCGCCGGTGCGCATTGTCGAACATGCCGATGTGCGCCGGATGCTGATGACGGGCCGGGCGCTGACGCAGGCGGCGCGCGCCATTGCGATGCTGAACGCGGCCGCCGTCGATCGCGCCCATGCTCTGGCCGACGAGGCGCCGCGCGCCGAGGCGCAGGCGCTCGCCGATCTGCTGACCCCGATCACCAAGGCGTTCGCGACCGACATCGGGGTCGAGGTCACGAACCTCGCGCTGCAGGTGTTCGGCGGCATGGGCTATGTGGAGGAGACGGGCGCGGCCCAGCATGTCCGTGACGCGCGCATTGCCCCCATCTACGAGGGCACCAACGGCATCCAGGCGCTCGACCTGGTCGGCCGCAAGCTGGGGCTGATGGGGGGGCGTGCGTGGCGGCAGCTCCTCCAGCGCGAGCGGCAGTTCCTGGCCGAGCTGCGTTCGACCGGCGAGCTGGCGCAGCTTCGCCCCTGGCTCGAGGATGCGCTCGACACGCTGCAGACCGCCTCGGTCTGGATCAGCGGCAACGAGGGGGAGAAGCTCGCCGACACGGCCGCCGCCGCGACGCCTTACCTCAGGATGTTCGGCCTGACGCTCGGCGGCAGCCTCCTTGCCCGGCAGGCGGCCGAGGCCGCGCGCCGGCTGGAAGCAGGCGTGGGGGATCCCGCCTTCCTCAAGGCCAAGATCGCGACCGCCCGCTTCTATGCCGAGCAGCTTCTGCCGGCGGCGCCTGCGCTGCTGGGCCCAATCACCCGCGGCGCCGACCTGCTCTATGCGATCCCCGAGGAGGCGCTGGCCGCGGCCTGAGGGTCAAACCCGAAGCGGCGGCAGGCGGCCGGCGGCTTGCGGGTCGCCCAGTGCGAGGAAGGGGCCATTGAGCCCGCCCGGCTTGCCATAGCCGAGCGGCGCGCCATCCGGCCCCAGCGTGATCCCGCCCGCCGCGCGCAGGATGGCGTCGGCCGCGGCCGTGTCCCACTCGCTCGTCTCGCCAAATCGGGGGTAGGCATCGGCGAGCCCTTCGGCCAGCAGGCAGAACTTCAGGCTCGACCCCGAGGCCTCGATCTCGGCATCGGGCACGGCGTTGCACCAGGCGCGAGTCTTCGCATCGAGATGGCTGCGGCTGGTCACCAGCTTCGGCGCAGCGCCAAGCGGCCGGGTGCGGATGGCAGTCCGTTCCGCGCCGGTCTCCTTCCACGCGCCGAGGCCCGCCGCCCCGGTCCAGAGCGTTGTCGTCGGCGGGTGGAGCACGAGGCCAACGGTCGGCTGACCGGCTTCGATCAGCCCGACATTGACCGAATAGTCGAGGCCGCCTTCCACATAGGATCGCGTGCCGTCGAGCGGGTCGATGAGCCAGAAGCGCTCGGCCCCGTTCGCGGAACCGGCGACCCCGGCGGCGCTGGCTTCCTCGCCCACGATCGGCGCCTCAGGGTCGAGCGCGCGGATGGCCGCCGTCAGCAGCGCTTCGGCGGCCTCGTCGGCGTCCGTCACCACCGATCGATCGGCCTTGCGGCGCTCGGGCGCAGACCCTTCGGCCTTCAGCCGCTCGATGAGGGCGCCGGCCTCGCGCACGGCGGGCGCCAGCCGCTCGAGAAGGCGGGCGCGGGCGAGATCGTCGGCAAGGCGGGTCGGCGGCGAGGTGATGGACAAGACAGGGCTTCCGGGCGAGAAGGCGAGGGACGATGCTACCATGCGCCACGCGGGATGAGGGAGACAAGCCGGTGACAGCGGTTCGGGCACGGGCATGGGCGCAGCAGGCGGCGGCAGCCGGGGCAATCGCGCTGCTCGCAGCGCTTCCGGCGCGCGCGGCGGTCGATCCGGCACGGCTGATGGCCTGTTCGGCCGAAGTCGAGGATGCAAAGCGGCTGGCCTGCTATGATGCCGCCGTCGCCGCCGGCTCGGCCGAGGCCCGGGCGATTGCCGCCCGGCGGGATGCCGCGCGCGAGGCGGCCGCCGCCGAGAAGGCCGCCGCCGAGGCGCGCGCGAAGGCGGAAGCCGCCGAAGCGGCGCGCAAGGCGCAGGCCGACCGCTTCGGCCAGGAAGGCCTGCGGCTGGGCGGTGGTGACCCCGACCGGCTCGACGAGCTGGGCGCGAAGATTGCCGAGACCCTGCTGGACCGCGTCGGCAAGACGGTGTTCCTGCTGGATAACGGCCAGATGTGGCGGCAGACGGACGGGCTCACCCTGCCACCGATTCGCGCCGGCGATGCCGTCGAGATCAGGCGCGGCGCGGTCGGCGGTTATAGGCTGACGGTGCCGCGGGTGAAGCGCACCGTCCCGGTGGTGCGGATGCGCTGAGCCCTCAGCCCGGCCAACGGAGCACCACCTCGGCAGGCGCGGGGCGTGGCCGCTCCTCCAGCGGCATTGCGGGCGTGCCGAGGAAGAGGAAGCCCGCCACCCGGCCGCCGGGCACGCCCAGCGCCTCGGCGATGCCGGGCAGATAGGCGGCCGCTCCGGTCAGCCAGTTGCCGGCATAGCCGAGCGCGTGGGCTGCGATCAGCAGGGTCTGGGCCGCCGCGCCGGCCGACAATTCCTGCTCCCAGGCCGGAATGTGGCTTTCGCGCACGAGGCTGACCAGGGCAATGAGCGTTGGCGCCTGCCGCGCGAAGGCCTCCATCGCCTCGACTTCGAGCCGCCCGGCCTCCGGCCTGTCGGCGCGGTAGCGCTCGACGAGGAGCCCGGCGAAGGCCGCCCGGTCCTCGATGAGGACGAAGCGCCACGGCGCCAGCTTGCCATGATCGGGCACGCGCGAGGCGGCCGTCAGGATGGTCTCCAGCTCGGTCGCCGAGGGGCCAGGCGCCACGAGATCGCGGGCCTTTGCCGAGCGGCGGCTGAGCAGCAGGGCGAGCGGGGTCGAACGGTCGTTGAAGGCGGGCGAATCCATGGGGTCGCTCCTTGGCAGCGGGCTTCCGGGCTGGCTAGGGGCTGAAGTCGCGCATGGCCGACATCCCCCCTCCCGACCCGCCGGCGATCCTCGTCTCGGCGCCGGCACTCACCCCGGCGACCGCTGGCGAGGCCTTCGGGCGGCTGACGCTCGGGCCGGCCGAGCTTGCGACGGCCTCGGGCCGGGTGGAGGAGTCGATCCGGGGCCTGGGCGGCGTGCAGCTGTTCCGTGCGTCGAGCACGCGCACGGCCAACCCCACGGCCGAGGGGCTGACGGCGCGCGGCCTTGCCGGCAATGCCGCCAGCCGGGTGCTGGTCACGCTGGATGGCGCGCCGCTGGCCGACCCCTTCTTCGGCTTCGTGGGCTGGGGGGCGCTCGCCGGCCGGTCGCTCGCATCCGCCGAGCTGGTGCGCGGCGGCGGGCTGGGCGGCTCGGGGGGCCTTGCCGGCACGCTGGCGCTCGCCTCGGCGCCGCCCGCCAATGCAGGGCGGGCGCGGGGCGCAAGCCGGGGATCGGCCGAGCTCGAGGCGTCGCTCGCGCTGCCCGTGGAGGCCGGCCAGCTTGGCCTGTTCGGTGGGCTTTCGCGCGGGGACGGGCATCTTCTGGTCGCAGCGCCCGGCCCGGCCGACGCGCCCGCCGCTTACCGCCGCTGGTCGCTCGGCGCCGACGCGAAGGCGGAAGCCGGCGCGCTCACCCTGACGGCCGGCCTCTCCGGCTTCTCCGATCGGCGCCTGCGCGGCGTGGTCGGCGCCACCATCGAATCCCGCGGCGGCGATGCGCGGATCGGGCTGGTCCATGCGGGCGCCTGGCGGGTCGAGGCGCTCCTCCACGCCCAGCTTCGCGACTTCGCAACCGTCAACCGCACCCTCGATCCGACCCGCACGATCGCTACCACCACGCTCGACCAGCGCGCGACCCCGGCCTGGGGCTGGGGCGGGCGCGTCGAGCTGACCCCGCCGCTCGGGCCCGAGGCGGCGCTCGTCCTCGGCCTCGAGGGCCGCGCCGCCGGTGGCGAGACCTGGGAGCGGTTCCGCTACGTCGCCGGCCAGCCAACCCGAATCCGTCGCGCCGGCGGCACGCAGGCGACAGCCGGTCTGTTCGCCGATGGAAGCGTCCGTCTTTCGGACGAGCTGGTGCTGAGCGCCGCCGCGCGGATCGACGGCTGGCGCATCGGCGCCGGCCGACTGGAAGAGCGTGATGTCACGAGCGGTGCGCTCACGCTCGACGAGCCGTCGCCGGCCCGCTCGGGCCTTGAGCCGACCGGCCGGCTCGGCCTGATGCTCCGCCCGGCCGAGGCGCCGGCGCTTCGCCTGCGCGCGGCGGCCTGGCGCGGCTGGCGGCTGCCGACGCTCAACGAGCTGCACCGGCCGTTTCGTGCCGGCCTCGACGCGACATCGGCCAATCCGGCCCTTGCGCCCGAGCGCCTGTGGGGCGCGGAAGGGGGCATCGGCTGGCAGGCGTCGGCCGGCGTGGACCTCTCGCTCACCGCCTTCGCGAACCGGCTGTCGGGTGCGATCGCGAACGTGACGCTGGCCGAAGGCCCCGGCACCTTCCCCGGCGTCGGCTTCGTGGCGGCCGGCGGGCGCTGGCGGCAGCGGCAGAACCTGCGCGCGATCGACAGCCATGGGCTGGAGGCCGACCTTCGCATAGCGCGGGGTCCCTGGTCGCTTGTCGGAAGCGGAGCGCTGGTCTCGGCCCGGGTCTCGGGCGGCGGGCTCGACGGCCGGTGGCCGGCGCAGGCGCCGCGCCTGACGGGCAGCGTCGCGCTGGGCAACGCGGGCGCAGGCCATTCGGCTCGGCTGACGCTTCGCCACCAGGGCGCCCGCTTCGAGGATGATGTGAACGACCGCCGCCTGCCGGGCGCCACCACGCTCGATGCCGAGGCGGCGCTGCGTCTTGCGGGGCGGCTCTGGCTGGAGGCGGCGGCCGAGAATCTCGCCAACGCGCGGGTGGCGACCGGCCTGTCGGGCGCGCAGTTCGAGCGCGGCCAGCCGCGAACGCTGTGGCTCGGGCTGGCGCTCCGCCGCTGAAGCCCCGTCAGAGCGCCCGGAAGGTCGTCGTCGACTTCTGGGCGCGGTTGCCCTGGATCGGCACGCGGGCATCCACCTCGGTCGTCTGCCGCGCCAGCCGGTGGCGCTCGCCTTCGGTGGCGTAGAAGCTGATCGCCTCGAACCGGTTCATGCGCGCCACCCCCATGATCCCGAAGGGCTGGGCGGCGTAGATCCGGACCCGCTCCAGCCGGGGCTGCGCCTCGCTGCCCGAGACGACGGCCTCGGCCGACAGGCGCTCGGAAAAGTCCGGCCCCTGGCCGGTCGTGACGGCGCCGGGCTGGAGGGCCTGCCAGCGATAGATGGTGCGCTCGCCCTGGCGCTCGATGGCCGTCGGCGGCCCGGCGAGCAGCTCGTTCAGGCGATGGAAGCCCGGCACCGGCTGCCGCCCGGTCTCGCGCTGGTGGCGGCGGATCTCGTCCTCGGTCGGCGCCCGGCCATCGACCGACAGCAGGGTCCACTGCCTGCCCTTGGGCGCGCGCGGGTCGAAGCGGTCCACCTGCACGATCGCCGGCCGGTTCGCCGGCTCGATCCGGATGGTGCGCTCGAACGGCTTCGGCGCGGTTGCGCGCGCCTCGGCGCGAAGCCGGTCGAGCGCGGCATCGGCGCGGGCCGGCGCTGCGGCCAGAAGCAGAAGCGCAAATGCAGGGACACGCATCGAACAGACCTTCAACCGCTGATCCACACAAGCCCGAACACCGGCTCGTTGCGCCCGCGCCGCAGCAGGCTTGCGCATTCGTCGATATGCTGGCCGGAACTGGCGACATCGTCAATGAGCAGCACGCTGCTCTCGGGCAGCTTTTCGAGCCGGATCGGTGGGCGCGCCGGGTTGCGGCGCGGATGGCTGGAGCCGCTGACCTCGATCGGGGCAAAGGCCCGGACGAGGGGCTTGCCCACCAGCGCGGCCAGGCGCTCGGCAACCAGCTCGGTCAGGCAACCCGGCCCGCTGTGCCCGCAGGGCACGGCCACGACCGCGCGATAGGCCGTCGAGCCGAACAGATCATCCGCGCCGGCGGCGAGCGACCGTGCCACCCGGTCCACGAACGATGGGGGCGGGTTCCGCTTGAGCGCCCTCAGCGCGGCTACCTGGGTGGATTTCATGTTTGCGCGCCACCGGTAGAGGCCATGATAGCTGGTGAGATTGCGGCGAAGCAGCCGGGGCCTGTGGACCAGCGTGTCGAAGAGGAAGTTGCCAACGACGTCGGCGCGATCCGTGAAGGCTTCGGCCGGTGGTTCGAACACGCCCGCCATCGGACGCGCGGGTTGCAGCCGGATCAGCATCGCCGGCTGGCCGGGACGCTCGACATCCATGGGAACGGCGTCGATCAGGAGGCTCTCCCCCGGGGCCGCCCCGTCGATGGTCAGCCCGAAGGCTGCCTCTCCGGTCTGGAGCACATGCACGAGCCTGTCCGTCAGAAGGCGGCCAGTCCCGAGGATGAGGTCGGGCACGGCGCGGCTCGCCAACGCGTCGAGGCTGCTGCCGATCTGCTGCGCGAATGGCTGGTTCGCTTCAAGGAGCTTGAGGTCGCGATCGACAAGGGCGATGGGCAGGGGGCTGCGCTCGGCCAAGCGAAGCAGGTCGTTGCGCGCCCGTCGCGCCTTGCCCAGCCGTTCGCTCTGCCGGGCCATCGCCCCGGTCAGCGCCAGCTGTTCGCCGATGACGGCGGCACACTCGCCCAGCAGCTCGAGCAGGTCTCGCCGCCTGGGCCGATCGACACGCGGATCGGCGCACAACAGCAGCATCTCCTCGTCGAACAGCGGCTTTGCAAGCGGGACGCTGGCCTGGAACCGCAGCCGCAGCGGGCCGCTGACATAGGGGTGGTGGCGAAGGTCTGGGTCGGCCGCCAGATCGGGGATGATGCAGGGCTCGCGCAGGCGCTCCGCCATCCGGTCGAAGCGTGGCAACTCGTCCTCGATCTCGCTGAGCGGAAAGCCCCGCGACAGCAGTAAGCGAAACCGCTTCTGATCGAGGATGCCGATGCCGGCGATCGGGCAGTCCGCCAGTCTCGCGGCCAAGTCGAGCAGGCGCATCAGGGGCTCAACAGCTTGACCCCGCGCGAGAAGTCGCTGGGCGGCCTCGAATTCCTCGGCAATCATCCGTTCCAGACGCTGGTTCTAGCGTTAACTGTCAAGGAAGCTCCTCATCTTCCTGCTGCGCGAGGGGTGCTTCAGCTTCCTCAGCGCCTTCGCCTCGATCTGCCGGATCCGCTCGCGCGTGACCGAGAATTGCTGGCCCACTTCCTCGAGCGTGTGGTCGGTGTTCATGCCGATGCCGAAGCGCATGCGAAGCACCCGCTCCTCGCGCGGGGTCAGGCTGGCGAGCACGCGGGTCACCGTTTCCTTCAGGTTCGCGTGGATCGCGGCGTCCACCGGGATCACGGCATTCTTGTCCTCGATGAAGTCGCCGAGGTGCGAATCCTCCTCGTCGCCGATCGGCGTTTCGAGGCTGATCGGCTCCTTCGCGATCTTCAGCACCTTCCTCACCTTGTCGAGCGGCATGGACAGGCGCTCGGCCAGCTCCTCCGGTGTCGCCTCGCGGCCGGTCTCGTGCAGATACTGCCGGCTGGCGCGAACCAGCTTGTTGATCGTCTCGATCATGTGGACGGGGATGCGGATGGTGCGCGCCTGGTCGGCGATCGACCGGGTGATCGCCTGCCGGATCCACCAGGTGGCATAGGTCGAGAATTTGTAGCCACGGCGATACTCGAACTTGTCCACCGCCTTCATCAGGCCGATGTTCCCCTCCTGGATCAGGTCGAGGAACTGCAGGCCCCGGTTGGTGTATTTCTTGGCAATGGAGATGACGAGGCGCAGATTGGCCTCGACCATCTCCTCCTTGGCAAGCCGCGCCTCGCGCTCGCCCTTCTGCACCATGTTCACGATGCGGCGATATTCGCCCAGGTCCACCCCCGTCTCGTGGGCGATCTGGGCCAGCTCGCGCCGGATCCGTTCCACTTCGGCCGCCTCGGCCGCCGCAAAGGCCGCCCAGCGCTTGTCGCGCCCGGCATTCGCCGCCAGCCAGCCCTCGTCCAGCTCGTGGCCGAGGTAGGAATCGAGGAAGTCCTTGCGGTTGAGCTTGTGCTTGTCGGCCAGCCGCATCATCGCGCTGCCCAGCGTCAGCAGCCGCCGGTTGAAGCTGTAGAGATGCTCGACGAGATATTCGATCTTGGCGTTGGTGAACTGCACCGCGGCGATCTGGTGGGTGAGTTCGGCGCGAAGCTTCTGATACTTCTTCTCGTCGGCCTTCGGGAATTCCTGGCCGGCAGCCAGCGCTGCCATGCGGGCCTGCTGCAGCTTGTGGAACTTCGCATAGCTCGCCTCGATGGCGGCGAAGGTTTCCAGCGCCTGCGGCTTCAGCGCCTCCTCCATGGCGGCAAGGCTCATGCCGCCCTCGTCATCGTCCTCCTCGTCGAAGTTCGGGCGCTGGGCGCGCCGCTCGGTCAGCTCGTCCTCCTCGTCGGGCTGGGCCGGCGATTCCTCCGTCTCCTCCTCCTCGTCCTTGAACTGGACGGGAAGATCCGTCGATTCCTCGCCATCCTCGGTGGTCGGCTTGGCGAGCATCGCCTCGAGATCGAGGATCTCGCGCAGCTGCATCCGCCCCTCGTTGAGCGCCCGTGACCACTCGATGATGGCGGCAAATGTCATCGGGCTTTCGCACAGCCCGGCGATCATCGTGTCACGCCCGGCCTCGATCCGCTTGGCGATCGCGATCTCGCCCTCCCGGCTGAGCAGCTCGACCGCGCCCATCTCGCGCAGGTACATGCGAACCGGATCGTCGGTGCGGTCCAGCTTTTCCTTTGGCGCCGCCGTCACCGTCGCCGGCCCGATGGGATCGACCTCGACCTCCTCGACCGGCTCCTCCTCCTCGGCCTCGGCCTCCTCGGTCGCGTCCTCATTCTCGACGATGTTGATGCCCATGTCCGACAGGGCCGACATCACGTCCTCGATCTGCTCGGACGACATCTGGTCCTGCGGCAGCGCCGCGTTCAGCTCGTCATAGGTCAGCCAGCCGCGCTTCTTCGCCTTGGCGATCAGGCGCTTCAGGCTGGCTTCGTTGAGATCGATGAGGGGGGCGCCGTCGGTTTCGCCCTTGTCGGCGGGATCCTGTTCGGAGAACGCGGGTTTTGCCATGCCAGTCCTTGCCAGTCGGGTCCAAACCGGCATAGGCACGAGACAGCCGCCCGGCCGCTCATGCCTCGCCAGCCTCGTGGCGCAGCGCGGCCGTCAGCCGGACCCGGCCGGGATAGTCCCGGGCGGCCGCGCGGTTGCGCTCATAGGCCTCCTCCCAGGATTCCACATCGTCGGACCCGGCGCGTCGCCGCCTGTCGTGGCCCATGTGGTGCGCTTCGACCAAAGACGCAAGGGTGTCGGCAATCCGCCCCGGCTCGACGGAGAGCGCCCTGTAACCGCGAAGCAACGCCTGCGCGGGCCGGCCGGCCAGCAGATGGTCGCGCGCCAGCGCCAGCGAGGGTGACGCGATCGGCAGTTCGGCAAGCGATTCCAGATGCTCGGCCGCCAGCCCCGGCTCGTCGGCAAGCCGCCTGAGCAACATCGCCGTCGTCAGCTCGGGCCGGCCGCTGGCGGCCGCGCGCGTCTCCGGGCGGATGGGTTCGGACCCCGGCTGGAACCGGCCCATCCCGCGCCGGCCGCTGCCGGCCGATGGCCCGGGCGGCGCCAGGGCGGCACCGGCCTCCCGGCACCAAC
>JBKBUL010000005.1:0-50084 GCA_046290045.1 Sphingomonadaceae bacterium | reverse complement strand
TGAAGCGGGCCCATGCCGAGGCCGCCCTGGCCGATGGCGTGGCCCGCGCCGAGGCGCACTGGCAGGCGCCCGCCACCCGCCTGCCCGAGGCCGACATGGCGCCGGCGATGATCGACTGGGCACGCGCCGCGGGCCTCGCCCAGGTCGTGACCCCCTTTGCTCCCGTCGGCCCGGTCGCCGACCGCGTCGCCGAGCTGACGCCCCAGCTGGCGCGGGCCGGCATCCGGCTGGTGCCGGTGCGCCGGCGGTGGGACGAGATGGCCTTCCCGCACGCCACGCGCGGCTTCTTCCAGTTCCGCGCCGCCATTCCGGCGCTGGTCAGCGCATGAGCCCCTTCCGGCTGACCGGGGCGCTCGACGGCCGCTCGGCGATGCTGCTCGCCTCGCCCCACAGCGGAACCCATGTGCCGGCCGCCGCGCGCGCCACGCTTCGCCTGCCGCTCCCGGCGCTCCGGCGGATCGAGGATGCGCATGTCGGCCGGCTGCTGGCGCTGGCGGCGCGCGCCGGCCTGCCGCTGATCGAGGCCACCCATGCGCGCGCCGTGATCGACCTCAATCGCGCCGAGGACGAGCATGACCCGGCCATGATCGCCGGCCCGCTCGGGCCCTTCCGCCGGACCGAACGGGTCCAGCGCGGCTACGGTCTGTTCCCGCGGATCGCGGGGCCGTCGCTTGCCATCCACGACCGGCCGATCCCGGCCGCCGAGGCACGCGCGCGGATCGAGGTGCTGCACCGACCCTGGCATGCCGCCATCGCCGAGGGGCTGGCAGCCGCCCGGCGGCGGCACGGCTTCGCGCTGCTGCTCGATGTCCACTCCATGCCGCGTCTCGACCTGCCCCGCCCGGCGGAGCTGGTGCTGGGCGACCGCCACGGCACAAGCGCCGCGCCCGGGCTGGTGCACTGGCTGGCCAATGCCTTCACCCGGGCCGGGCTCCGGGTGGCGCTGAACGAGCCCTATGCCGGGGGGCATACGCTCGAACGCCACGGCCGGCCGGCCCTGGGGGTGCACGCCATCCAGCTCGAGTTCGACCGGACGCTCTACATGGATCCCGCGACGCTGGTGCCGCATGTCGGCCTTGCGACCCTGGCCGAGACCATCGCCACCATCCTCGCCCGCCTCGCCATCGACCTGCCCGGCCTGCTGGCCAAGACGGGAGAGGCGCAGGCCGCCGAGTGACGGCTGACCCGTTACAAGAGTTCAAGGACGGGACGCGCACCGTCGGCTAAGGGCGGGTTCGCAGCACGGCGTGACGGCTGGGTTTGCCGGGCGATTGTTGCCAAGAACAGAACCGACAAGAAGAAGAAAAGGGTCGCACTCGTGGTTCGCAAGCTCCTGATTCCCGCCGCCGTGGCGCTCGGCCTGGCCGCGCCTGCCGCAGCCGTTACCAACATCGGATTCGAGGCCGGCGATCTCTCCGGCTGGACCGTCAGCAATGGGTCGGTCGCCGCCGTCACCAGCTTCGGTGCCTACACGCCCCAGGAGGGCAGCTGGTTCGCACGGCTGACGACCAACGGCACCGCCAATCTCTACACGCTGCTCACGCAGACCGTGACGCTGGCGGCCGGCCAGACGCTCGCCGGCGTGTTCGGGTTCCAGACGACTGACTATCTGCCCTACAATGACGATGGCTTCTTCCGGATCAACGGCACGCCGATCGTGACCGCCTCGGTCTCGAGCGTCGGCAATTTCGGCTCGTCGGGCTGGCTGCCGTGGAGCTTCACGGCGCCCGCAGCCGGCAGCTACACGCTGCAGGTGGGGGTCCGGAACCTGCTCGATGGCGACTATCAGAGCCATGTTCTGTTCGACGCCGAGCTGCTGGCCGCGGCCGTGCCCGAGCCCGCGACCTGGGCGCTGCTGATCACCGGCTTCGGGCTGGTCGGCCTCGGCGCGCGCCGCCAGCGCAACCGCGTCATCGCCTGACCCTTTCGTCCCGCAGACGAGCAGGCGGCCGCCTGGCGGCCGCCTGCTTGCGCGTGGCGGCGCGATGCGCCACGCTCCGGCCCCATGAACAGCCCCGAGACGGCGCCCGCCGCCACCAGCTGGATCGAACGCGCCGGCAAGGCCATTCCCGACCCGATCGTCCTCTTCATCTGGATGTGGGTGATCGTCTTCGCCGCCTCGGTGGTGATGGGCGGCACCCAGTTCGACATCCGCTCGCCCGATGGCGGCACCGTCACCCAGACGATCCGGCCCATGCACCATGCGGAAAACATCCGCTGGATCTTCGACAATGCGATCCTCGCCAACTGGCTCGCCTTCGGCAGCGGGGTGATCGGGATCATCCTGTTCATCGTGATGGCCGTCGGCGTCGCTGAGCACACGGGGCTGCTCGGCGCGCTCATCAAGCGCGCGGGCGCCGCCATCCCCGAGCGCTTCCTGGCGCTCGCCGTCGTCTTCCTGGGCATCATGAGCTCGCTGGCGTCGGACGCCGGCTATCTCATCCTCGTGCCCTTGGCCGGCCTGCTCTACGCCAGCCTCGGCAAGCATCCGCTGATCGGCATGGCGGCTGCCTTCGCGGGCGTGTCGGCCGGCTTCTCGGCGAACCTCATTCCCGGCACCACGTCCGACGTGATCGTCGGGGTGAACGCGCGCGCCTTTGCCGAAGGTGCGGGCATGGCCTTTGCCAGCGCCGACGGCCGGCCGCTCAACCCGGCCACCATGACCTACTGGTTCACCGCTGCCTCCACCTTCGTGCTGGCGCCGGTGGGCGCCTGGGTGACGCACCGCTTCATCCACCGCCGCGTCGAGCGGATCCCCTATGAGATCCCGAGGGACCTCGATGTCGGCGCCTTCGAGCTGACGGATGCCGAACGAAAGGGGCTTCGCGCCAGCCTCGTCGGCCTCATCCTCGGGCTTGGATGCGTGGCGCTGCTCGCGCTCGGCCCGCTTGCGGCCTACACCAACCCCGAGACCGGCCAGCGCGTCGTCCCCTATCTCGAGCGGCTGGTGCTGCTGATCGGCCTGCTGTTCATCGTCACGGGTGCTGCCTTCGGGATCGGGGCGGGGCGGGTCAGAAGCGCCATGGACGTGCTGCAGGGCATGGTGAAGCAGATGAACACCATGGGCTATGTGGTGGTGCTCAGCTTCTTTGCCTACAATGCGCTTTCGATGTTCAGCTACACGGGGCTGGGCACGCTGCTGACGCAGCTGGGCGCGACCGGGCTCGTCGCGCTGGGCCTCCAGGATGCGCCGATCCTGCTGCTCGTCGCCTTCGTCGGCCTCACGGCCTTCATCAACCTGCTGATCGGCGGGCTGACCTCGAAATGGCTGCTGCTCGGCCCCCTGTTCGTGCCGATGCTCTATGCCGTCAACCCCCAGATGACGCCCGATGTGGTGGCCGCCGCCTATCGGGTGGGGGACAGCCCGACGAACATCATCACCCCGATGATGACCTATGCCGGGGTCATCCTCGCCTTCATGCGCCGCTATGTGCCCGGCTTCACCCTGGGCGAGATGTTCATCCTGGTGGCGCCCTATGCCTTTGCCTTCCTCGGTGTCTGGACGGCCTTCCTCGTCGCCTGGGTCTCGCTCGGCATCCCGCTCGGCTTCTAGCGGCTGTCGAGGCGGCGGCCGGCGGCGACGACCAGGTAGAGCAAAGGCACGGCCGCGGCCCAGATGATCGCCTTGGCGACCAGCTGGCCGCCGATGACCGGCATGAGCGGGAAGACGCCGAGGAAGGCGATAGTGACGAAGATGACGGTGTCGACCGTCTGCGCGACCAGCGCCGCCACCGTCGCCCGGAGCCAGAGCAGGTGCCCGCCCGGCTGCCCGCGCATCCAGGTGAAGATGGTGACGTCGAGCGACTGGGAGATGCCATAGGCGACCATGCCGGCAAGGATGAGGCGCATCGACGAGCCGAAGACCGCCTCGGCCGTCGCCTGGCCGCCCCAGCCTTCGGCCGGCGGCAGCGCGAGGACCAGCTGCATCAGCGCGATCGAGACGAGAAGCGGCACGAAGCCCATGAACACCATGCGCTGGGCGACGGGGCGACCGTGCAGCTCGGCGGTTGCGTTCACCGTCACGATCGCCAGCAGGAAGCCGAAGACGCCGCCCGGCACCGCAAGCGGCCCCAGGCCGAACAGCGGCCCCAGCTTGATGAGCTTGAACCCGAGCACGCCGGCCACAACGAGCAGGCCGCCGTAGAGCACGGCATAGGTCTGGAGGCTCCTCGATGCCGGCGCGGCGGCCGACCCCACATGCTCTGTCAATGGACCCCTGCCTTCATCCGATCCCCCAGCCAGACGAACCGGGCGACGAGCGCGCCGGCCGAGACGAAGCTCGCCACCGTCACGCCCCAGACGATCCCGTTCAAGCCGAGGCCGGCCGGAACCGCAAGCCACCAGCACAGGGGCAGCATGAGGAGCGCATAGCTGACGAGGTGCATGCCCGTCGGCCACCAGATGTCGCCGCGCGCCCGCAGGGCATTGGCCGCCACCACCTGCGCGCCATCGGCCATGTAGAAGAGGGCGGCAATCCCGAGCGCCGCCGGCAGGATGACGAGCACGGCGGGATCGGCCGTGTAGGCGCGCGCGACGAGGCCCGCGCCCGCCCAGAGCCCGACCGAGATCAGGAGAAGCAGCCCCATCGACAGCTTCATGCCCATGGCGAAGGCGCGCTTCACGCCGGCGACCGAGCCGGCGCCGGCCGCGCGCGCGACCAGCACGGCGGTGGCCGTCGCCAGCCCCAGCGGGACCATGAACACCAGCGCCGCGACATTGCCGACGACCGCCCAGGCAGCCGCCGTCAGCACCGATATCTGGCCGGCAACCAGGGTCAGCGCCGAGAAGGCGCCGCCCTCGATGAGATAGGAGGCGCCGCTTGCATAGCCGATCCGCCGCTGCGCGCGGGCCTCCGCGCGGTCGGGCGCTGGCTTCTGCCAGACCCCGAGCGCGGCGGTCCGGGGCCAGCGCCACAGCATCCACACCAGCACCAGCATGAGAAAGGTTCGGGCACCCAGGGTGGCGCAAGCCACGCCGAGCGCACCGTCGATTCCCGGAATCCCGCCGCGCACCAGCCAGAGGGCAAGCCCCAGGTTCACCGCGTTCGCCAGCCACAGCGCCACCATCGGCTTCTTCGGCTCGCCCTGCGCCTCGAACCAGAAGATGAGCGCATCGGCGACGAGATAGGGGGTGAGCGAGAGCGCAAAGATCCGCAGCACCAGCGCCGTTCGCTCGAGGATGCCGGACTCGATCCCGATGGCGCCGAGCAGCCAGGGGCCCATGAGTTCGAGCGCGATGGTCGAGACCAGCCCGATCCAGAAGGCATAGACGACGCCGCGCCGAAGCACCGCCCCCGTCCGTTCGGGGCTGCCCGCGCCGATGTGCCGGGCGGTGAGCACCTGCACGCCGATCAGCAGGCCGATCCCGCCCACCAGCACGGTGCCCGTCGGCGCCCAGGCCATGGCGTGGATGCCCAGTTCGCGCGCCGACCACTGGCCGACGACAATGGCGTCCGTCAGCCCCATGGCCATGATTCCCAGGCGCGACAGCATGACCGGCCCTGCGAGCCGGACCAGCTCGGCATAGCTGCCGTCGGGGGCGCCCGTGGGCGCTGGGGAGGCGGGCCTGTGCACCGGCGGCCCCTAGCCGCCTCGCGGCCCTTGCGAAAGGTGGGCGCCCGCCCTACCGCCAAGCGCCACCACCTGAAAGGAGCCCCATGTCGCGCGCGAACGTCTCGGCCGAGCAGCTGAAACTCTTCATCGAACGGATCGAGACGCTCGAGGAGGAGAAGCGCGGTCTCGCCGATGACATCAAGGGCGTCTATGCCGAAGCCAAGGCGAACGGCTATGACGTGAAGACCATGCGGGCGATCGTTCGGCTCCGGCGGATGGACGTGAATGCCCGTGCCGAGCAGGAAGCCCTGCTCGAGACCTACAAGTCGGCGCTCGGGATCGAAGTCTGAGCGCCCGGCGAGGACAAGGGGGAGACTTGCATGCGACTGCTCGGTGGCCTTCTCAGCCCCTATGTGATGCGCGCGGCACTCGCCGCCCGGATGAAGGGCTTCGACATTCCGGTCGAGATGCCGGCCGGCGGGATCAAGGGGCCGGACTATCTGGCGCTGAACCCGATGGGCAAGATGCCGACGCTGATCGACGGGGATTTCGCCCTGCCCGAATCGGCCGTCATCGCCGAATATCTGGAGGAGGTTCTCGATGGCCCCTCGATCCTCCCCGGCGGTCCCGAGGAGCGCGCCCGTGCCCGGCTGCTGGCGCGCGTGGGAGACCTCTATCTCGCCCCGGCGCTGACCGGGATCTTCCGCGCCCGCGAAGCGCCCGATGGCGTGCCCGCCGCGATCGCCGGCACGAAGACCGCGCTCGCCCATCTCGATGCACTTCGCCCGGCCCACGCGCAGTGGCTCGCCGGCGACGAACACAGCCTGGCCGACGCCACCGTCATGCCGATCTTCTTCTTCCTCGACGCCTTCGAGCAGCCCTTCGGCACCGCCAGCCTGATCGCTGCGCACGAGGGGCTGGCGCACTGGTGGGCGCGCGCCAGGGCGACCGAGCATGGGATCCGGATGGTGAGCGAGATGTCCGCCGCACTGGCCGCCTTCATGGCGCCCAAGCCCTGAAATCGGCCGGGTGCCACGGCCGGGCAGACGCGGCTAGGGGAACGACATGAAGGTGAGCTACCGCCTGAACGGCATCGAGCGCAGCGACGAGATCGCGCCCGAGACACTGCTCGTCGAGCATCTGCGCGATGGCCTCGGCCTCACGGGCACGCACATCGGCTGCGACACCAGCCAGTGCGGCGCGTGCAACGTGCTGCTGGACGGTGTGCCGGTGAAGGCCTGCACGGTGCTGGCCGCCACGCTCGAGGGCCATGACATCGTGACCATCGAGGGACTGGGCACGCCCGAACGGCTGCATCCGATGCAGGCGGCCTTCCGGCAGCACCATGCGCTCCAGTGCGGCTTCTGCACCCCCGGCATGGTGATCGCCGGGATCGGGATTGCCGAACGCCATGGCGCCGAGGTGGACGAGGCGACGATCCGGCACGAGCTGGACGGCAATCTGTGCCGCTGCACCGGCTACCAGAACATCGTGGCGGCGATCCGCGCGGGTGCACGCGCCATGCACGCCGAAGCCGGCGTGACGGAGTAGGCCGATGCAGCCCTTCACCCTCGTTCGCCCGAACAGCCTCGAAGCCGCGCTGGATGCCTTCCGCGGCGATGCCGCCTATCTCGCCGGGGGCCACACGCTGATCCCGGCGATGAAGTCGCGGCTTCGGCCCGTCGAGACCCTGATCGATCTCGCCCGCCTGCCCGGCCTGGCCGAGGTCCGGCGCGACGGCGACCGGCTGGTCGTGGGCGCCATGGCCCGCCATGCCGAGGTGGCGGCCCACCCGCTGGTGCGCGAGGCCATCCCTGGCCTCTCGAAGCTTGCCGGCGGCATCGGCGACCCGCAGGTGCGGAACCGCGGCACGCTGGGCGGCAGCCTCGCCAACAACGACCCTGCGGCCGACTATCCGGCGGCGGCCCTTGCGCTCGACGCGGTGATCGAGACGAGCGCCGGAACCCATGCCGCCGAGGATTTCTTCCAGGGCATGTTCGCAACCGCGCTGGAGGAGGGCGAACTTATCATGTCGGTTGCCTTCCGCGTGCCGCTGGCCAGCGCCTATGCCAAGGCGCCGCACCCGGCGAGCCGCTATGCGCTGGCCGGAGTCTATGCCGCGCGCTTCGCGGATGGCTGGCGCGTGGCGGTGACCGGCGCGACGCTGGGAGTCGCTCGCTGGCCCGAGGCCGAAGCCGCGCTGGCCGCCGGCGCGCCGCTGCCTGAACGCCTCGACAGCGGCGATCTCGCCAGCGACATGCACGCCTCGGCCGACTATCGCGCGCACCTGGCCGGCGTGATGCTGAGGCAGGCTGTCGCCGCGCTTCAGGCGTAGGCGATCCAGCGGCCGAGAACGAGCGCCGACAGCCACAGCAGCAGCGACAGCCCCGCCATCGCCCGCATGGCCGGGCGGATGGCGCCGAACAGCAGCTGACGGCGGAACATCAGCCTGAAGACGAGGGCGTTCGCGAGCGCGATCCCGATCAGGATCAGCTTGCGCCGGAAGATGTCGGAGCGGGCGAGTGCCATCGCATCGGCGGCGAACAGCACCACGCCCGAGACCATGAGCAGCAGGAAGCCGGCGACGGCGACCGGCTGGAGGGCCTGCGCGAGCGACCGCATGTCGAGCGCCGGGAAGCCGCCGAGCAGGCGGACGTCGAGGAGGCCGATCCCGCCGACCAGCAGCACCAGGCCGAAGAGATGGACGACATTGGCGAGCGGATAGGCAAGCGGGTCGCGCGCTGCCCAGAGGGCAAGCGGCGTCCCCTCGACGGCGGCGGCGAGTGTCTCGAGGATCAGCGCAGCTCGACCGTCTTGCCGTCGACGATCACCCGCTCGATCCGCATCTCCTTCGTCCCGTCGGTGCGCGGATAGCCGATCAGCGTGACCACCTGGCCCTTCTCGACCATGTCGCGCGTGAGCCCGCGCGCCTCCATGCGCGAGACGGGGGCGAGCACCACATCCCACTCGGCCTTGTTGTAGCTGACCTTGGCGGTGCCGTGCGGATTCTCCCAGCGAAGCCCCTTCAGGGGCGCCTTCACCGTCAGCACCTGGGCGGCGTCATAGCTGGACCAGCCATGGTGGGCATTGGCGGCAAGCATGGGCAGCAAGGCCAGGATCGCGGCCATGATGGCGTGACGCATGAACAGTCTCCCGCTTCGTCGGCCCGCCCGGCGCCGCCCTTTTCAAGCGCCGCCGGCCGGATTAAGCCCGCCGCCATGGCAGGCCATTCCAAGTTCAAGAACATCATGTACCGCAAGGGCGCGCAGGATGCGAAGCGCTCGCGGCTGTTTTCCAAGCTGGCCCGTGAGATTACCACGGCGGCCAAGGCCGGCAACAGCGATCCGGCCTTCAACCCGCGCCTGAGGGCGGTGATCGCGACCGCCAAGGCCAATTCCATGCCCAAGGAGAATATCGAGCGGGCGCTGAAAAAGGCCGAAGGCGCGGATGCCGAGACCTATGAGGAGATCCGCTACGAGGGCTTCGGGCCGGGCGGCGTTGCCATCATCGTCGAGGCGCTGACCGACAACCGCAACCGTACCGCAACCGACGTGCGGACCGCCTTCTCGAAGAATGGCGGCAATGTCGGCTCGTCGGGTTCGGTCGCGCATGGCTTCGACCGGCTGGGGCTCATCAGCTACCCGGCGAGCGCGGGCGACGCCGATCGGGTGTTCGAGGCCGCGCTCGAGGCCGGGGCCGACGATGTCGACTCGGGCGAGGAGGGCCACGAGATCTGGACGGCGCCCGACGCGCTGCACGAGGTGGCGAAGGCGCTGGAAGCAGTGCTTGGCGAGCCCGAGGGCGCCAAGCTCGCCTGGCGGCCGAAGGACCGGGTGGAAGTGTCGGCCGCGGACGCGCAGGCGCTCCTGAAGATGATCGACGCGCTCGAGGACCTCGATGATGTCCAGTCGGTCTGGGGCAATTACGAGCTCTCCGACGAGGTGATGGCAGCGCTGTGAGCGGCGAGGCCCCATGACCCGCATCCTCGGCCTCGACCCCGGTCTCGCGCGCACCGGCTGGGGCCTGATCGAGGCCGAGGGAAGCCGGCTCCGCCACCTCGGCCATGGCGCCATCGCGACCTCGGCGGCCGATCCGCTGCCGCTGCGGCTGAAGGCGCTTTCAGAGGGTCTCTCCGCCCTGGTTGCCGCCCATGCCCCCGACGAGGCGGCGGTCGAGGAAGTGTTCCTGAACCGCAACCCGCAATCGACGCTGAAGCTGGGGCAGGCGCGCGGCGTGGTGCTGCTGAGCGTCGGCCATCTGCCGGTCGCCGAGCATGCAACGCGCCTCGTCAAGAAGGCGCTGACGGGCACGGGCGCGGCCGAGAAGGCGCAGGTCGGCTTCATGGTCGCGCGCCTCCTGCCCGGCTGCGGCCCCCTGGGCGAGGATGAGGCGGATGCGCTCGCGGTCGCCATCGCCCATGCCCAGTTGCGCCGCGCGCCGGGCGCGGCCGTCGCGCAAAGGGGGGCGGCATGATCGCCTCGCTCAAGGGCGTGGTGCAGGCCGTCGGCGCGGATCATGCCGTCGTCGATGTCGGCGGTATCGGCTATCTCGTCCACGGCTCGTCGCGGATGCTTGGCAACCTTTCGAAGGGCGCGCCCATGTTTCTGCTCGTCGAGACGCAGGTGCGCGAGGATTCGATCACCCTGTTCGGCTTCGCCGCCGAGGTCGAGCGGGACTGGTTCCGGCTGCTGACCGGCGTGCAGGGGGTGGGCGGCCGGCTGGCGCTTGCGATCCTCGGCACGCTGACACCCGACGAGCTTGGCCGCGCCGTCACGCTGGAGGATCGGGCGATGATCGCCCGCGCCCCCGGTGTTGGCCCGCGGCTTGCCGCGCGGATCCTGACCGAACTCAAGGGGAAGGGGCCCGCCGTCGGCGGCCTACCGCCCGCACCCGCTGCCCGCCCGGCCTCCGCAACCCCGGCTGCCGAGGCGGTCTCGGCGCTCGCCGCGCTCGGCTTCCGCGAGCCCGAGGCGGCGCGCGCCGTCGCCGAGGCCGAGCGCGAACTTGGCGAAGGGCTCGACACCCCCGCGCTGGTGCGCGAGGCGCTGAAGCGGGCCGGTCGATGAGCGCGAACCCGCTCCTGTCGCCCACGGCCCGCGACGAGGCGGATGCCGCGCTTCGCCCGAAGTCGCTTGCCGAATTCGTCGGGCAGGAGGCCGCGCGCGCGAACCTGCGCGTCTTCGTCGATGCGGCGCGCCAGCGCGGCGAGGCGCTCGACCATGTGCTGCTGTCGGGGCCGCCGGGGCTGGGCAAGACGACGCTTGCCCAGATCCTCGCGCGCGAGATGGGGGCGGGCTTCCGCTCGACCTCGGGGCCGGTCATCGCCAAGGCCGGCGATCTCGCCGCGCTGCTCACCAATCTCGAACCGAACGACGTGCTGTTCATCGACGAGATCCACCGGCTTGCACCGCATGTCGAGGAGATCCTCTACCCCGCGATGGAGGACCGCGCGCTCGACATCCTGATCGGGGAGGGGCCGTCGGCCCGCTCGATCCGGATCGACCTGCCGCCCTTCACGCTAATCGGCGCCACCACCCGCTCGGGCCTCGTCACCCAGCCGCTTCGCGACCGCTTCGGGATCCCGGTTCGCCTCGTCTTCTATTCCGAGGCCGAGCTCTTGGGCGTCGTCTCCCGCGCGGCGGCCCTGCTCGGCCTTGAACTGACGGAGGAAGGCGCGCGGGAGATCGCGCGGCGCGCCCGCGGAACCCCGCGAATCGCCGGCCGGCTGCTCCGGCGCGTTCGCGATTTCGCGGCCGGCCGCGCCGAGCCGGTGGACCGGGCCTTTGCCGACCAAGCGCTGACCCGGCTGGAGGTCGATGCCCTCGGCCTCGACGCGCAGGACCGGCGCTATCTCTGGATGATCGCCGATCTCTACAAGGGCGGCCCGGTCGGGATCGAGACGCTGGCTGCAGGGCTTTCGGAAGCGCGCGACACGCTGGAGGATGTGGTGGAGCCCTATCTGCTGCAGATCGGCCTCGTGGCCCGCACCGCGCGCGGGCGGGTGCTCAACCCGCCCGGCTGGGCGCACCTGGGCCTCAAGCCGCCGGCCAGCCAGCCGGCCCTGCCGCTGGAGCCGGACGAGCCCTAGCCGGCTGCCTCGGCGGGCTTCACCGGCGTGAACTGGCCGAGGCCGCAGGAGGCGCCCCGGCGCGGACCGCCGCCCTGGTTCACGACGGTGATGATGTTCACGTTGCACAGCTGGCTGATGGACGTCTGGTAGCTGAAGGCCCGTTCGAAGCCGAGGCCGGGGCAGCGATTGGGCAGGTCGTTGCGGAAGGTGGTGCCGTCGTTCATCACGAACAGGATCGTGCTGTCATCCAGCACCCGCGTCTCGCGGATGCGATTGGTCTGGACGCAGGTGACGGGCTCACCCGCCGGCACCCATTGCGCGGCCGCCGGCGAGGGCGAAGCCGCCGAACGCGGTTCCTTGGCCGGCGCGCAGGACGCGAGCGCGAGGCCGGACGCCACCAGGCACAGCGTGGAACGGATCATGTGGACCTCCGGGACTTGGAGGCCCGACGCTTCGCCTTGCGCGCTGAACCGTCCGTTAATGCCTGTGGATCGGGCGTCTTGGGCTTGTGGCGGCACCATGTGGAAACCGGGCAGCGCCAGCATTCGGGCATGCGCGCCTTGCACAGGTAGCGGCCGTGCAGGATGAGAAGATGGTGCGCGGGCCGCGCCCAGCGGGCCGGCACCTGCGCCAGCAGATCGCGTTCCACGGCATCGGGTGTTCGCCCCGCCGACAGGCCGATTCGCCGCGCCACGCGGAACACATGGGTATCAACAGCAAGGGTCGCCTCGCCGAACAGCTCGTTCAGGACGACATTGGCCGTCTTGCGGCCAACGCCGGCAAGCGCGGTCAACTCGCGCTCGGTGCGCGGCACCTCGCCGCCGTGCCGCTCGATCAGCTGCCGGGAGAGCTTCAGGATGTTCTCGGCCTTGGAATTGTAGAGGCCGATGGTGCGGATATGCGCCTTCAAACCCTCCAGCCCGAGCGCCAGCATCGCCTCGGGCGTCTGCACCGTCTCGAACAGGCGCTTCGTCGCCCGGTTGACGCCGGCGTCGGTCGCCTGCGCGGAGAGCACGACCGCGACCAGCAGCGTATAGGCGTTGACGAAGGCAAGCTCGGTCCTGGGCTCGGGGTTGGCCGCGCCCAGCGCATCGAAGATCGCCTCGACATCGGCCTTCGGCAGGCGCCGGGGCCGGCGGGCCGGGCGCCGCGCCGCGCCTGTCATCTTGCCGCGTGGCGGGGCCTGCATGGCCCTGCTAGAGCAGCTGCCATGCCGCTCGGCAAGCCCGCCATCTTCGATCTTGAACTGCGGCCCGGCCGCTCGCTCAGCCCGCGCACTGCGCGCTGGCTGGTGGGGGGCGCGGCCCTGCTGCTGCTCCTGCTCGGGCTGCGCTTTGCCGTGCTTGGCGCCTGGCCGGTTCTCGTCTTCATGCTGGTCGATGCCCTGCTGCTTGGGCTGGCGTTTGCGGCCAGTTTCCGCGCCGCGCGCGCATCCGAACATCTCCGCCTCGATTCGGCGGGCCTCGAGCTGGTCCGGATCGGGCCGGACGGGCGCGCCCGTCGCACAAGGCTCGATCCGGCAGCGGCCCGGGTCGAGCTGGAGCGGCTGGACGACGACGAAAACCGGCTGTGGCTTGCTGTTCGCGCCCAGCGCCTGCCGCTCGGCCAGTTCCTGTCGCCGGCGGAGCGCGCCGATGTCGCCCGACTGATCGACGACGGGCTTGCGCGCTGGCGCCGGCAGGGCCGCTGACGGATTCCCACGCGCCCGCTGCTGGGCTAGGCCGCTCCAGTGGACCAGCCCGCCCCCGCCCCGCGAAGCCGCCCCGCCTGGGCGACCCCCGGCTTCCTTGGCGGGCTGCTGCTCTGCGCCGGCCTCGCCAAGCTCGCCCTGCTGGGCGCGAGCCTGACGGGGGCGCCGGCGATGCTGCTGGTGCTGGCGCTCGGCATGGCGGTCCGGCTCGCCCTGCCCCGCCTTGCGGCCTGGTCGGCGGCGGGAATCGCCTTTGCGGGAACCCAGGTGCTTCGCGCCGGGGTCGCGCTGCTGGGGTTCCGCGTCGTCGCGGATGACCTGATGGCACTGGGGCCGGCGGCGCTGCTGCTCGTTCTGGCCTCGGTCGCGGCGACGCTGCTGGGCGGCTATGCGATGGCCCGCGCGCTGCGGCTGCCGGCCGATCTCTCGGCGGTGTCGGCCACCTCGGTCACCATCTGCGGGGCGTCGGCCGCGCTTGCAGCCTCGGCAGCCGTGCCGCGCCGCCCGGGCCTCGAGCGGGAGACGGTTCTCGTCATCCTCATCGTCTCGCTGATGTCGACGGCGGCGATGCTCGCCTATCCGCCGCTCGCCCGCGCGCTCGGCTTCGACAGCCATGCAACCGCGCTTCTGATCGGGGCGGCGATCCACGATGTGGCGCAGGTCGCGGGCGCCGGCTTCGCCGTCTCCGAGGAGACGGGGGTCCGCGCCGTCACCGTCAAGATGATCCGGGTCGCCTGCCTGCTGCCGGTGGTGATGGGAATCGCCTTCCTGTTCCTCGGGGCCGGCCCGGATTCGCAGGGGCCGCGCCGCTGGCGCGCCATCCGCCCCCCCACCTTCCTGGTTCTCTTCTTCCTGTTCGCGGTGCTCGCCTCGACCGCCCTTCTGCCCGCCGGCGTTGCGCCCATCGCCGGCACGGCCGCAGGCTGGCTGCTGACGGCGGCCGTCGGCGCCATCGGCCTCAAGACCGGCTTCGGGGAGCTGGCCGCAGCACAACCCCGGCTGGCAATTGTGCTCGGCGCGCAGACGCTCTGGCAGCTTGGCGTGGTGATCGCCCTGATCCTGCTCCTGCGACCATGAGCGACGCGCGCGCCCATGCGCCGGCGACGCTGCGCAACCGCGAGCCGATCCTCGAGCGGCTGCAGGCCGAGCTGCCGCCGAGCGGCACGGTGCTGGAAGTGGCGAGCGGAAGCGGCGAGCATGCGATCTTCTTCGCGGCCGCCCTGCCTTCGCTTCGCTGGCAGCCGAGCGACCCGGATCCGGCGGCGCGCGCCTCGATCACGGCCTGGGCGGCGACCGCCGATCTCCCCAACCTCGCCCCGCCGCTCGACCTCGACGTGATGGCGCCCGCCTGGCCGATCGAGCGCGCCGACGCGGTGGTCGCCATCAACCTCCTCCACATCAGCCCCTGGGCCGCGACGACGGGCCTGCTCGAAGGGGCGGCCCGGCTGCTGGCGCCGGGTGCGCCGCTCCTCGTCTATGGCCCCTTCCTCGAGGATGGGGTTGAGACCGCGCCTTCGAACCTCGACTTCGATTCGAGCCTCAAGGCGCGCAACCCCGCCTGGGGGCTTCGCCGGGTGGAAGCGGTCGCGCAGGCGGCGGCACCCTGGTTCGACGAGCCGGTGCGCCATGCCATGCCGGCCAACAATCTGACGCTGCTGTTCCGACGGCGCTGACCCCCGGATGCGCCAAGGCCCGGCGCCTGCCGGCAGCCGGGCCTTGGGGACGATGGTGGGCGCGGCAAGGATTGAACTTGCGACCCCTGCGATGTCAACACAGTGCTCTACCACTGAGCTACGCGCCCATGCCATGGCTGGCAGGCGGCGGCGAATAGCGGCCCGGGGCGCAGGCCGCAAGCCCCGCCGGCCCTCAGCCCTGCTGCAGCCGCCGGATCTCCGCGAGGTCGGCCGGTGGCCCGCGCCACAGCGGCGCCCTTTCGGCCACATGGGCACGCATGCCCTCGGGCATGTCCTCGAACGCCTCGTAGCGGCGGGTGACGAGATGCATCACCGACAGGCCCTCGCCCAGCGACGGCGGCATCGCTCCGGTCCGGATCCAGGAGAGCACCCAGGCCGACGGCGGCTGGGCCGGGTCGGCTGCGAAATCATAATTCTCGAATGCCTGCATCCGTCCCTGCGGCAGCGGCAGGTCGAGGAAGAGGGGCGCGGTGAACACGCGCACGGCGCCCAGCCGTCGGTGCGCCATGGTGCGCCCCGGGCCGATCCGCGCCAGCCGCGCGCCCGAACCCTGCTCCACCCAGGTCTCCACCCGGTCGCCGTCGAGGCGGTAGGTGATGAACTGGTAGGGGTAGGCGATCGGCTCGCCCAGAACCGCGCCCGTCTGCGGATCGCGGAAGATGTAGATCTTGCGGTTGTACTGGTGCGCCAGCCGCCCGGCCTCGGCCCAGTGGACGCGGGCCGTGTCGAAGCCTTCCATCAGCGCGACGAGCCGGCCCGAGGGATAGGCACGCAGCGTCCCTTCCGAATACCACCAGACGGGTGCGCCGGTTCCGGCGCGGATCCGAACCCAATCGCGGAAGGCCGCCTCGTCGAACCCGCCCTCGGGCACGAAGCCCGGCACGGCCGCGGCCGCCGGCGCGGCCGCGAGGCCGGCCAGCAGCGCGCGCCGGGCGAGCTTCATCGGCCCCCGACCGTCAGAAGCTGTAGCGAACCGAGCCACCGATCTGCCGCCGCTCCGGCCCCTGCACCAGCGGCGAGGCGACCGAGAAGTTGACCGAGTCGAAGAAGCGGACGGCCGCAACCGGCGTCTTGTCGTCGAACAGGTTGTTCACGAAGAACTGGAAGGCCAGATTCTCGTTCGACGCGCCGAGCCTCAGGTCAACCGTCGTCTTGGGCGCGAAGGACTGGAAATTGTCGGCGCGCACGTAGCGGCGGGACTGGTGGACGAGGTCGGCGCGCGCCTCGCCCCGCCAGTCGCCGCCCAGCGGAACGTCGAAGCGCGGCGAGACGACGAACTTGTGCTCGGGCACATAGGGCAGGCGCTTGCCGTTGAAGTCGAGCGGAGGGCGGCCGAGGATCGCCAGCGTCGCCGCCAGCGAATCATCGACGAAGCTGCGATAGCGCGCGTCCGTCCAGGCATAGTTGGCGGTCAGCGTGAAGACCTGGCCGATGCGGGCGACCATGTCGGCCTCGAGGCCCCAGATCTCGGCCTGGCCCACGTTGCAGACATAGGTCCGCTGGGTGGACGTGCCGCCGACCGACACCGGGTTCTGGCAGGCGACCTGCTGGTCGTTCCAGTCGGTGTAGAAGCCGGCCAGGTTGACGATCAGGCGGTTGTCGAGCCAGCTCGTCTTGGCGCCCAGCTCATAGTTCCAGCTGGTCTCCGGCCCGTAGGTCCGCTGGCTGTCGAGCACGTTCAGGTTGGTGTTGAACCCACCCGTCTTGGCGCCGCGCGCCACCGAGGCATAGATCATCTTGCCGTCGCCGACGGTGAAATCGGCGATGAAGCGCGGAGTCACGAAGTCGAAATTCTCGCGCAGGTTGAACACCCGCCGCGAGGCAACCGTCTGGGACGGCGTGCCGTTGGTCGGCACCTGGCGGAAGGCCTGGGTCTCGTTCTCGTAGCGAAGCTCGGCCGTCAGCCGGACGACATCGCTCGGCCGGTAGGTGACCGAGCCGAAGACGGCGAGGCTCTGGGTCGTCGTCGTCTGCTGCGGGAAGCCGAAGGTGGCGGCGTTGGCGGCCGTCAGCGGGTTGAGGCTGCGGTCGCGGCTCGACGACTTGTTGTCATAGTAGAAGGCGCCGACCAGCCAGTCGAACTGGCCGCCGCCGGGCGAGGCGAAGCGAAGCTCCTGCGCCCAGTCGCGCGAATAGCCCTTCACGCTGGACGTGCCGAAGTCGGACTTGCCGATCGGAATGGCGGGCACGAAGGGGAAGCCGAAATTGGGGCAGCCCGTGGACACGGGCGCCGTCGAGGGCGTGTTGCAGATCGTGTTGTCGCCATCGAACACATATTGGGTGTCACGACGGTCGAAGCTGGTGAGCGAGGTGACGATCACCGGGCCGCCGTCCAGCTCGATCTTGAGGTTGGTGCGAAGGGTGTCCTGCGTCTGGCCATAGGCCGCCGTCTGGCCCTGGGGCCCGATGATGGCGCGGCCCGTGTTCACGAGCACGCCATTCTTCGGGATGTTCGGCACGTCGCCGAGATAGAGGAGGTTGCGAATGGTGCCCGCCGGCGAGCCGGCCGGCTGGCCCGGCGCGCTGTTGGTGCGGATGACGTTGGACGGCGGCTGACCCGATTCCTCGTGGCTCCAGGTGCCGCGAAGCGTGACGGTCAGCGTCTCGGTCGGCAGGAACTCGATGGTGCCGGTGCCGCCATAGACCTCGATCCCGTCCACCCGGCCGCCGTCGATGGCGCTGCGGTACCAGCCGTCATGGTTGCGGTAATAGCCGCCCACCTTCACGCGAACCTTGTCGGTGACGGGGCCCGACGCCGATGCCGAGAAGCGCAGCAGGCCATTGTCCCCGACGCTGGCGTCTGCCCAGCCCGAGAGCGTGTCGGTCGGCCGGCGGCTCACATAGTTGATGGCCCCCGCGAAGGTGTTGCGGCCATAGAGGGCCGACTGCGGCCCGCGCACCACCTCGATCCGCTCGAGATCGGCAAGCTCGAGATCGACCGAGGCCTTGCCCGACAGATAGACGCCGTCCAGAAACACGCCGACGTTGAGCTGGCCGAAGGTCTGCGCGGCGCCGCGGATGATCGGCAGCTGGTTCTGCGCGCCGAACAGCGGCGTGAAGTTGAGGCCGGGCGCCAGCTTCGCGACATCCGCCAGCCGCTCGATCCGGGCCGAGCGGATCTCGTTCGCGGTGAAGGCCGAAATCGCCAGCGGCACATCCTGGAGATTCTCCTCGCGCTTGCGCGCGGTGACCAGGATATCGCCGGCCATGAAGCCGGCATCCGCCGTCGTGTCCTGCGCGGCGACGGGCAGCGCCGTCAGCAGGATGGCAAGGCCGGCCGGTGCCAGCAGCAGCTTCGACTTCGACATCATCGTTCCTCCCTGGCCGCAGCCGGCCGCAAGACCCTCTCGATCCGGCTCAAAGTTGTCCAGACAACTTCATCTGTCCAGCCCGGATGCGACCGGAACGGCAGATGGCGCGCGGGCTGTTGCAGAAATGCTGCAATGCGCCGGCGGCTCAGAGGCGGGGGCGCATCACCTCGGGCGCCACGGGCGAGTCGGCCTTGAGCTGTGGCGGCGGGCTCATGCCCATCGTCAGGTAGAGCTTGGCGAGATCGTCGAACTTCATCGACGGGATGGCCTGAACCTTATCGACCGGCACCAGCAGCAGCGCGCCGCCGAAGGGAACCGGAGCGGTCGGGATCAGCACCAGCCTGGCCGGGCCGCCGCCCAGATCGAAGGTCTCGCTCGAGGCGAGGAAGGCGATGGTCTCGACACCGCCGCCGAACGTCACGCGCGCGACTCCCATGCTCGACATTTCCTCGGCCTTGCTGCCGCTCATGCCGCGCACCAGCTGGGCGACCGGTCGGTAGATGTTGCCGAGCAGCGGGATCCGGCCGAGCGCGCCATCGACCGCTTCCTCCAGCACCTTCTTCGCCTTGTCCTGGACGAGGATTCCAAGCGCCGAGATGGCCGCCACCAGCAGGCCGACGCCGATCGCGAAACCCAGAAGCGGGTTCGAATCGCGATCGGTGAACAGCGCACCCGTTGCCGTCAGGGCGCGCCCGACCAGCGACTCCGGCCCCACGAAGGCGAGCAGCTGGCCGAACACCCAGGCGAGCACGATTGCCGTCAGCAGCAGTGGCGCCAGGAAGGCGAGCCCGGTCAGAAAGCCGGTGAGCAGCCGGCGGAAGCTCGGCAGGGCGAACCGCGACAGGGGCGGCGTTGGCGGCATCAGCCGCCGAGCCGTTCGAGGATGGCGTCGCCCATCTGGCGGGTGCCAAGCGTGCCCCCCAGGTCGGGCGTCCGGGCGCCGGCCTCGAGCGCCGCTTCGACCGCCCGCTCGACCCGGTCCGCAGCGGCCGGCTCGCCCAGCGAATGGCGCAGCGCCATGGCAAGGCTCAGGATCGAGGCGCAGGGGTTGGCGATTCCCTGGCCCGCGATGTCGGGGGCCGAGCCATGGATCGGCTCGTAGAGGCCGGGCGTGCCCGGCGCGCCAATGGCGGCCGAAGGCAGCATGCCGAGCGACCCCGTCGCCTGGGCGGCAAGGTCGGACAGGAGGTCGCCGAACAGATTGTCGGTCAGGATCACGTCGAACTGCCTGGGCGACTTCACCAGCTGCATGGCGCAATTGTCCGCATAGATGTGGTCGAGCGCAACATCGGGATAGTCGGCCTGCTGCAGCGCCGTGACCGTCTCACGCCAGAGCAGCCCGGATTCCATCACATTGGCCTTGTCGACCGAGGTCACGCGCC
This sequence comes from Sphingomonadaceae bacterium, assembly GCA_046290045.1. Classification (GTDB taxonomy): domain Bacteria; phylum Pseudomonadota; class Alphaproteobacteria; order Sphingomonadales; family Sphingomonadaceae; genus Sandaracinobacteroides. The sequence continues at coordinate 30,385 of JBKBUL010000005.1, read as the reverse complement.
CGCGCCGACCGCGCGCGGCCTCGAATGCAACGCGCGCCACCCGCCGGATCTCCCCCTCGGTGTAGCGCTGGGTGTTGAGGCCGACCCGCTCGCCATCCGGCCGGGTCTCGATGCCGCGCGGCTCGCCGAAATAGACGCCGCCGACCAGTTCGCGAACGAACAGCAGGTCGAGGCCTTCCACCACCTCGCGCTTCAGGCTCGACGCGCCGGCAAGGCTCGGAAAGCAGCGCGCCGGCCTGAGGTTGGCGAACACGCCCATCGCCGCCCGAAGCTTCAGCAGCCCGGCCTCGGGCCGGTTACCATAGGGCTGGTCCGCCCATTGCGGCCCGCCGACGGCCCCCATGAGCACGGCGCTCGCCGCGCGCGCCCGGGCTTCGACATCCGGGGGCAGCGGGCTGCCCAGCCTGTCGATGGCCGCGCCGCCGAAGGGCGCCTCCTCGATCCCGATGCCGGGAATGGCAAGCGCTTCCAGGATTCGGCGGCTCTCGGCCGTGACTTCCGGGCCGATCCCGTCGCCGGGCAGCAGGAAAAGCAGTCGTTCGGGCATGGGCGACGCTCTAGGGGCCGCCGCCGCAAAAGGAAACGGCCGGAACGATCCCGCCCCGGCCGCCCCCATCCGATCGGGATCGGCTTCAGGTCAGCGCGCCGCCATCTGGTCGAAGCTGCGCATCGCCTGCGCGATGGCCGCGTCGCGGGCCGGACGGGCCCGGGCCAGCGCGTCGCGCATGCACGAGACGACTGCGGCGCGCTCGGACAGCCACACGGTCGCCCGCGCGCCGCACACCGTTGCCGCCGCGCGCTCCAGCCGGCGATCCAGTTCGCGGACGTCGCCGCGCTTCGAGAGGTCGAGGCCGGCCAGCGTCACGCGCGCCTCGTTCACGGTCGCGACCGCCGGCTGCGCGGCGGCCAGCAGAAGGGCCACAAGGGTCAGCTTCATCATCGCTCGCTCCTGTACTGGTGCGTCGCAACAGTGATGTTGCGCTGCAGCACGACTAGGCGCGAAAGATGACTTTCTCGCTCCGGTTTCGAGTCAGGCTCGTGAAATCAGTCACTTCACCTGCATGGCGGCCATCCGCCCGACGCATGCCTCAGCGGTTGGCGGCACCGGCCACCCAGGGCCGTTCCGCCGCCAGCCGGGCCTCGTGCGCGGCGAGCGCGTCCGCCTCGGCGAGCGTCAGCGCAATCTCGTCCAGCCCGTCGAGAAGGCACTGCTTGCGGAAGGGGTCGATCGGGAAGTCGAAGCGGTCCTGGTAGGGGGTGGTGACCGTCTGGCTCTCGAGATCCACCGTGATCGGCAGCCCCTCGGCGGCAACCGCCATCAGTCGATCGACGGCCTCGCGCGGCAGCTGGACCAGCAGCAGGCCGTTCTTGAAGCTGTTGCCGGCGAAGATGTCGGCGAAGGAGGGCGCGATCACCACCCGGATTCCGAGGTCGAGCAGCGCCCAGGGGGCATGTTCGCGGCTGGAGCCGCAGCCGAAATTCTCGCCCGCCACCAGGATGGGGGCGCCGGCGTTCCCGTCGAACGGATTGTCGGGCTGCTCGCGCAGCGCTGCAAAGGCCCCGCGGCCCAGTCCCTCGCGGGTCAGGCTCTTCAGGAAGCGCGCCGGAATGATGAGGTCGGTATCGACATTGGCGGCGCCGAAGGGGATGGCGCGGCCCTCGACGGTTCGGACAGGGGTCATGGGTCAGCTCTTGCCGGCAAGGTGGCCGGCCAGCCAGTGCAGCTGGTCGGCAAGGAAGGTCGAGACGAAATAATAGCTATGGTCGTAGCCGGCGTGAACGGCGAGCTCGAGCGGCACATGCGCCGCCGCGCAGGCCTCGCTGAGCAGCTCGGGGCGCAGTTCGCGGGCGAGGAAGGGATCCTCGGCGCCGACATCGACCCGAAGCGCGGGCGGGCGGGCGCCGGCCTCGATCAGCGCCACGGCATCGTGCCGGGCCCAGGCTGCCTCGTCGGGGCCCAGATAGGCCGCAAAGGCCTTGCGCCCCCAGGGCACGCGCGAGGGCGCCACGATGGGCGCGAGCGCGGCGACCGCGCGGAATCGGCCGGGCTGGGTCAGCGCCAGCGTCAGCGCGCCATGCCCGCCCATGGAATGGCCTGTGATCGCCTGCCGATCGGGCGAGACGGGGAAATGGGCGGCGAGCAGCGCCGGCAACTCCTCGGCGATGTAGCGCCGCATCGCGAAGTGCGGGGCCCAGGGCGCTTCGGTCGCATCGACATAGAAGCCCGCCCCCTGCCCGAGGTCATGATCCGGGCTGTCCGCCACGCCGTCGCCGCGCGGCGAGGTATCGGGCGCGACGAGCGCGAGTCCCAGCTCGGCGCAGGCGCGGCGATACTCGCCCTTCTCCATCACATTGGCATGGGTGCAGGTGAGCCCCGAGAGATACCAGACCAGCGGGAACGGCCCCTCGCCCGGCGGCAGGAACAGGGCGAAGGTCATGTCCGTCAGCGTTGCCGACGAGGCATGCCGCCAGACCTGCTGTCGCCCGCCGTGGCTCTTCCAGTCGGCGATCCGCTCCATCAGTAGAGGATGACCGTGCGGATGCTTTCCCCCCGGCGCATCAGGTCAAAGGCCTCGTTGATCCGGTCCAGCGGCAGGCGGTGGGTGATCATGGGGTCGATCTCGATCCGGCCGTCCATGTACCAGTCGACGATCTTCGGCACGTCCGTCCGGCCCCGGGCGCCGCCGAAGGCCGTTCCCTTCCACACGCGCCCGGTCACCAGCTGGAAGGGCCGCGTCGCGATCTCCTTGCCGGCCTCCGCAACGCCGATGATGATCGATTCGCCCCAGCCGCGGTGGCAGCATTCCAGCGCGGTTCGCATCACCTCGGTGTTGCCGGTGCAGTCGAAGCTGTAGTCGGCGCCGCCGTCGGTCATCTCGACGATCCGGGCGACGATCGAGTCCCGGTCCATCCCGCGGCTGTCGAGGAAGTCCGTCATGCCGAAGCGGCGGCCCCACTGCTCGCGGTCGGGGTTGATGTCCACGCCGACGATCCGGCTGGCGCCGACCAGCCGCGCGCCCTGGATGACGTTGAGGCCGATCCCGCCCAGCCCGAACACAACCACGGTGGCGCCCGGTTCCGCGCGCGCGGTGTTGACGACCGCGCCAACCCCCGTGGTGACGCCGCAACCGATGTAGCAGGCCGTGTCAAACGGCGCGTCCGGGCGGATCTTTGCCACGGCTATCTCGGGCAGCACCGTGTGGTTCGCGAAGGTCGAGCAGCCCATGTAATGGTGGACCAGCTGCCCCCTGTAGCTGAACCGGCTGGTCCCGTCGGGCATCAGCCCCTTGCCCTGCGTCGCGCGGATCGCCGTGCACAGGTTGGTCTTGCGGCTGGTGCAGCTTTTGCACTGCCGGCACTCCGGCGTGTAGAGCGGGATGACATGATCGCCCGGCGCCACCGAGGTGACGCCCGCCCCCACCTCCAGCACCACGCCCGCCCCTTCATGTCCCAGGATCGAGGGGAAGAGGCCTTCGCTGTCGAGCCCGTCCAGCGTGTAGGCATCGGTGTGGCACACGCCGGTCGCCCTGATCTCGATCAGCACCTCGCCGGCCTTCGGCCCTTCGAGATCGACGTCCACGATCTCCAGCGGCCGCTTCGGCTCGAAGGCGACGGCGGCGCGGGTCTTCACGCCGCCTGCCCCTTCTTCGCTTCGGTCGCGATCCAGTCCCGCATCTTCGCCTCCAGCAGATCGAGCGGCAGCGCGCCGGACTCCAGCAGCCGGTCGTGGAAGGCTCGGATGTCGAACCGGGCGCCGAGCGCCTTCTCGGCGGCGTCGCGAAGCTCGCGGATCTTCAGCTCGCCGATCTTGTAGGCCAGCGCCTGCCCCGGCCAGGCGATGTAGCGATTGACTTCCGCCTCGATGTTCGCCCGGCTGAGCGCCGTGTTGTCGAGCATGTACTGGATGGCGCGCTCGCGGCTCCAGCCCTTCCAGTGCAGGCCCGTGTCCACCACCAGCCGGGTGGCGCGCCACATCTCGTAGGAAAGCCGCCCCATGTCCTTGGCCGGGGTGTCATACATCCCCATCTCGATCCCCAGCCGCTCGGAATAGAGGCCCCAGCCCTCGACAAAGCCGGTGAAGAAGGCGGCGTGGCGGCGGAAGGCTGGCAGGTCGAGCTCCTGCGCCAGCGCGATCTGGTGGTGGTGGCCGGGCACTGCCTCGTGGATCGAAAGCGCAGGCACCTCGAACAGCGGCCGCTCGTTGAGCTTCGACGTGTTGACGAAATAGACGCCGGCGGCGCCCGCCGTCGCCGAGCCGGGGCGGTAATAGGCGGTCGTCGTGTAGGGCGCGATCTCGGCCGGGATTTCCTGGATGGTGTAGGGAAGCCGCGGCAGCTTGCCGAACAGGCGCGGCATCCAGGCATCCACGAGGCGGGTCACATAGGCGACCTCGCGCATCAGCTCGCCCGGCGTCCTCGCATAATATTGCGGGTCGGTCCTCAGATGCTCGACATAGGCCTCGCGGCTGGCGAAACCGGCGCGCTTCGCGACCGCCTCCATCTCGGCGCGGATGCGCGCCACTTCCTTGAGGCCGATGTCGTGGATCTGGTCGGGCGTGAGATCGGTCGTCGTCTCGCTCGCCGCGCGGAAGCGGTAATAGTCGCGACCGCCCGGCCGGGCCGAGGCGCCGAACGCCTTGGTACAGGCCGGCAGATAGTCGCGCGCGACATAGTCGGCGAAACGCTGGTAGGCCGGGTTGACGCCGCCTTCGACAGCGGCGCGCGCGCGCGCCTCGAGCGCTGGCCACTCGGCCTCGGGGACCCCGACGGGCCGGGTGCGGAAAGGGGCCGCGAAGCGCGACTGCGGCCAGGGCTCGGCGACGCGGCGGATCCCGGCCTCAAAGCCGTCGAGCACCACGCAGGGCAGCGCATAGCCGGCCTTCACGGCCGCGCGTGTCGTCTCGATCGCCTGATCCACCTGGGCCGGAAAGGCCTCGAGGCGGGCGACATAGCTCCGATAGTCGGCCGCGGTGAACAGCGGCACGCTTTCGGGCAGGTTGGCAAAAGCCGTGTGGAAGCCCTCGCGGTTGGTGAAAAGCAGCAGCGGGTAGCGCTCGGCTTCCACCTGCCGGGCGAGCAGCTGGTCGAGGATGGCAGCCGAGACCCGGTCGTCGGGCGACAGCCCGGTGCGCGGGATCCGCGCCAGCTCGGCGCGGAAGCCGGCGGCGTCGCGCGCGGCGACCGCACGCCCGGCCAGCGACAGGTCGTTGAGGCGATCATCATGGGCGCGCTCCCCCAGCCGGGTGGCTGCCACCGGGTTCTGGGCCAGCCACCAGGCCCAATGGCGGTCGAGCAGGGCCTTGAAGTCATCGGCGGGCGAAGCCGCCACGGGCGCGGTCGCGCTTGCCAGCAGGATGAGAAGACCGAGCCAGAACCTTGCCATCAAGCCACCTCCCACGACCAGCGGTTCGCCCGGTTAGTCGGTGGGAGGCGGGCTGTGAAGTCCCGGCCGCCAGCCGGCGGCCGGGGCGGGATCAGGCCTTCTCGACCGCGATCTTGCGAGCCGGCCGATCCTGGTCGGCGGCGCGCGGCACCTTCACGTGGAGCACACCCTTGTCGAACCGCGCCGTCACCTTGGCCTCATCGGCGCGGAAGGGCAGCCGGAAGCGGCGAAGATAGGTGCCCTCGCTGCGCTCCATCAGGTGCCAGCGGCGATCCTTGTCGTCCTCGCGGCGCTCGGCGCGATGCTCGGCCTTCAGCGTCAGCACACCGTCCTCGATCTCGAGGTCGATGTCCTTCTCCGCGACGCCAGGCAGCTCGGCCGTGAGTTCGAGGCCCTCGTCCGTCTCCGACAGGTTGACCCGCGGGTTCAGATAGCCGTCGAGCCCGCCGGCGAGCGAGGGCCAGCGGCCGAACTCCTCGAACAGCCGATCCATTTCCCGGCGCATGCGGGTGAAAGGATCGGCGGCCGGCTCGGTCGCGCCGGCGCGGAAGGGAATGAGCGAACGGATGTCCATGACGCTTCCTCCTTCGTTGGATCCTCGGGAAGCGGCAGGACCGTCAGACGGCCATGCCGCCTCTGAGTGAAAGTTAGGCGAGGAAGGTTCCGATTCAAGGACAGGCGGCACGCCTGTCAGCCGGCCCTAGCCGCGTAGCGGGCGATCGCGGCCATCACCATCGCCTCGGCGCCCACCACGTCGACGAGGCGACTGACCTTGGCCCACTTGCCCTTCTCCAGATCCTTGTAGTGCTGGAAGAAGTGACCGATCTGCTCGATCAGCACGCCGGGCAGGTCGGTGTAGTTCCTCACGTCGGTGTAGAAGGGGTGCAGCTTGTCGATGGGAACGGCGAGGATCTTCTCGTCGCCACCGGCCTCGTCCTCCATCAGCAGCGCACCGACCGGGCGCACCCGGATGACGGCGCCGGGGACGACAGCGTGCGGGCCGATGACGATCACGTCCACCGGGTCGCCATCCTCGGACAGGGTGTGCGGAATGAAGCCGTAATTGCCCGGGTAGAACATCGCGGTGTGCAGGAAGCGATCGACGAACATCGCGCCCGACTCCTTGTCGAGCTCATATTTGACCGGCACGCCGCCCATGGGGATCTCGATGATGGCGTGCACATCCTTGGGCGGGTTCACGCCAACGGGAATCCTGCTGATGTCCATGGGATCGGCTTGGGCGAGGCCGCGTCCGCGGTCAAGCCGCCGGATCAGCCTGCCCCGCCGGCCGGGCCTTTCGGCCAGTCCGCCGCCAGCGCTGCTGCGCCGGCCAACGGCCGCCTTCGGTCATGACGCCGATCGGACCCGCGTTCGCGGGCAAAGCCCGCGAAGCGGGCCCGCCGGCCGGGCCTTTCGGCGAGTCCGGCAACGATGCCTGTCGGCATCGTGCCGGCCGCCTTCGGCCTAGAATCTGAACCGGCCGGTGATGCCGAAGGTGCGGGGCTCGCCGGGGAAGGTCAGGAAGAGCTGGTTGGCACTGGCGATCCGCCCGTCCGCCACCGCCCGGAGCGTGCCCGAACCCTGCAGCGGGGCGTCGGCCCCGATCTGGAAGAAGCGCTCGTTCAGCAGGTTCTGCGCCCAGAGCTCCACCGACCAGCGACGCTCGTTGCCGGAAATCCCGATCCGGCCGTTCACCACCACGAAGTCGGGCTGCACCTTCTCGAGGTCGAGATCGGAGCCCGTGTTGTAGCCCGAGGTCATCCGGGCATCGAGGTAGAAGAGGCCGCGCAACCCGTTGCTGCCGATCGCCGGAGTCCAGGAGGCCGAGCCCGAGACCACATAGGGGGGCGCGTTCGAGAGCAGCCGGCCGGGCAGCTGGAACAGAACGGGCGAGAGCGGCCGGCCCTGCGTGCCGACGAGATCCCGCTTGTAGCGCGTGTCGGTGTAGGTGAGGCCAGCGGTGAAGCTGAGGTCGGGCATCGGCCGCATGAACAGCTCCAGCTCGACCCCCTTCGACGTGAGCCCCGGCTTCAGCCGGTCGGGCGAGCAGGCGCCGGTCGTGGCCGAGGCGTCGGTGTCGGCGCCGTTCAGGCTGTCGCGGCAGGCCTGGATGTTCGTCACCTCGAAGTTGACGCCGTTGAAGGTGTTCAGCTGGAAGTCCGAGAAGTCCTGCTTGAACAGCGCGAGGTTGGCCGTGAAGCCGGGCCGCGAGAATTTCACGCCGACTTCATAGGCATCGACGGTCTCGGCGGCGAACTGCAGGTCGATGGCCTCGGGCCGGGCGTTGCCGACCGTGTTGGCCGGCCGGGCCAGCTGCGCCGCGCAGGCCGCCTGCTGCGCCGGGGTGCCGACCGCCGGGTTGCAGACGATGTCGAGCGCCGATGTGTCGAGGTTGAAGCCGCCAGCCTTGTAGCCGCGCGCCCAGCTGCCATAGATCAGCCAGTCGGGATCGGGCTTGAAGCTGAGCACGACGGTGCCCGACCACTTGCCCTCCGACTTGCGTCGGTTGGGGTCATTGTCGGCAATGCCGGCGCCGGCCGTGCCGTTGATGGCGCAGGGCACGCCGGCGAAAGTGAGGTTGGGTGCCGCCACCGAGATGGGCGTGGTGGACAGCCGCAGCGCGTTGCAGAGATTGTTGTTGTTGTTGAACCGGCCGCTCAGCGTCTTCTCCTCGTCAGTGTAGCGGACGCCCACCGTCAGATCGAGCTTGTCGGGCACGATCGAGAAGACATTGTGGGTGAAGAAGGCGAAGTTGCGGCTGCGCTGGTGGAAGAAGCCGCCGTCGGCAACGCCGGTTCCTGGAAGCCGCGTGGCGCCGAGGATGCTGGCCGCCCCGGCATAGCCCGGCCAGATGGCGGCCGGCAGGTTGGTGCAGCGCGGCACCGCCGGGTTCACGCTGCCGAGCGCGGCCGCGATCAGGCAGTCCCCGTAACGTTCGATGTCGGTGCCGAAGCGGATATTGTCCCGGGTCGAGAGCCGCTCGTCGGCGAAATAGCCGCCGACGAGCCAGTCGATCCGGTCCTCCCAGAGGCTGCCCTGCAGCCGCAGTTCCTGGCTGAACGTCTTGAAGTTGCGCCTGAGCCCGGAGCGGCCCCAGATGTCGAGATCGGTGAAGTCCGAATCCTGGCCATGGTAGTTGATATAGTCCCGCCAGGCCGTGATCGAGGTGAGGTTCACCGCCCCCAGCCGCCAGTTGATCTCGCCCGAAATCCCCCAGTCGTCCGAATCCGCGCGATAGTCCCGGTTGGGGCTGACCGCGACCGAGAACAGCTCGCCGCGCGGGCTCGTCGCGCCCAGCGCCCGCAGCAGCGGGTCGAGCGTGTTGGGACCGATCTGCACCTGGCCGGCCACGCGGTTCACGTTGCGCGCTTCGAGGAAGGAGGCGGCGCAGCATTCTTCCCGGCGCTGCGAATAGTCGGCGATCACCCGCACCGAGAGATCGTCGTTCGGCTCGAACAGCAGCTGGCCGCGCAGCATCCAGCGGTCGCGATCGTTGAAGCGGCGATCCGAGCGGATGTCGCGCACGAAGCCGTCGCGCTGGAACCACACGCCCTCGAGCTTGGTGGCGACAGTGTCGGACAGGGCGACATTCACCCCGCCCTCGAGGCGGATATGCTCGTAATTGCCGTAGCTGACCGCGCCATAGCCGGCGGTCCGGAACTCGGGCTTCTTGGTGACGATGTTGACAAGGCCGGCCGAGGCGTTGCGCCCGAACAGCGTGCCCTGTGGCCCGCGCAGCACCTCGATCCGCTCGACCTCGCCCAGTTCCGACAGGCCGGTGCCGGTGCGGCTGCGATAGACGCCATCGATGAACAGCGCGACCGAGCTTTCGATGCCGGGATTCTCGCCGACGGTGCCGACACCCCGGATCCGCGCGGAGAAATTGACTTCCGACGTCGCGCCGGAGACAAGCAGCGAGGGCGCCAGCTGGTTCAGCGCGCGGATGTCGTTGACGCCCGAATTGACGAGCTGGTCGGCCGAAATGGCCGACACGGCGATCGGGACATCCTGCAGCGCCTGTGCCCGGCGGGTGGCGGTGACGATGATGTCCCCCTGGCCGGTCGCCTCGGCGACGGGGGCCCCCTGCGCCTGGGCCGGCGCCGATGCCATGATGGACGCGAACGCAAGTGCGCCGAGCGCGCACGACAGATGAAGTGCCTGCCGCATATGTCCTCCCCACTGGGGCTTGTGCCCCGTTGCCCGAAAGTCTGGCTCAACGCGCAGTTCACCGCAATGCTGCGCGTTCTCCGCGCAACATATGGCAAGGCAGATGTTGCAAGAAGTGCACAGTGGTGCGCGGCTGCCCCGACGGGGCTCAGGCCTGTGCCGGCGTTCCACCCTCGGCGATCCGGGCGGCAAGGCGCCGCGGCGCGACGGCCCGGTAGCTTTCGGCCAGCCAGCTTTCGAGAAGGTCGGTGTCGAACACCGTGTCGGGCAGCAGGCGGGTCGTCACCCAGCCCGACTTGCCCAGCCCGTATCGCATCGGCGTGCAGGCCTCGAACATCAGCGCGAACTCGCGGCTCGAGGGCAGCTTCAGCCCGATGTTCAGGCCGCCCTGCCAGTGCGACAGGAAGAGGAAGATCTTTGGTCGCGCGCCCCTTCCCACCTTCACCACCCGCTCGCCCCAGGGAAAATGCTCCGAGGCGTCCGGAAACGCCAGCGCCCTGTCGCGCAGGCAAAGCTCCAGCGCGGCGGTGTCGATCATTCCGCCGCTTCGAGGCTCGCCTGGCCGGAGACCGGCACGGCGAGGCGATTGAGCATCTCGCGCGGGATCACCTGCCAGAAGTGGCCGAGATGGCGCGGCCAGTCCTCGAGCAGGGACTGGGCGTGGCGGCTGCCGGTTGCCGCCACATGGCGCTCGACGAGATCGCGCAGCACGGCCGCCCAGTGCGCGCTCTCGACCCGCTGCCAGACGACCGAGTCCGGGTTGACCCGCCGCTCGAACCGCTGCTCGGGATCATAGACGAAGGCCATGCCGCCCGTCATCCCGGCGGCGAAATTGGCGCCGACCGAGCCCAGGATGACGGCCATGCCGCCGGTCATATACTCGCAGCCATTGGCGCCGCAGCCCTCGACCACGGTCGTCGCGCCCGAGTTGCGAACCGCAAACCGCTCGCCCGCCTGCCCGGCCGCGAACAGCTCGCCGGCGGTCGCGCCATAGAGGCAGGTGTTGCCGATGATGGCGTTCTTCTGCGTCTCGAGCGGCGAGGAGACCATGGGGCGGACGCTGATGCTGGCGCCCGACAGGCCCTTGCCGACATAGTCGTTCGCATCGCCGAACACCTCGAGGCGGACCCCCTGAACGGCAAAGGCACCGAGCGACTGGCCAGCCGAGCCGCGCAACCGGATGTGGACATGGCCGGGCGCCAGGCCCGTCATCCCGAACTGGCGGGTGATCATGGCCGAGAGCCGGGTTCCGACCGCCCGGTGGGTGTTCCGGACCGAGTAGGTCAGCTGCATCTTCTCGCCGCGCTCGAACACGGCGGCTGCGTCCTTCAGGATCTCAGCATCGAGGCTGTCGGGCACGGGGTTGCGGCCGATCCCGCTGGAGCGGCGCAGATGGTCGGGCGCGTCCACCTTGGCGAGGATGGGGTTCAGATCGAGGTCATCGAGATGCTCGGCCCCGCGGCTCACCTGGCGCAGCAGCTCGGTTCGGCCGATCACCTCGTCGAGCGAGCGAACGCCGAGCTTGGCGAGGATGTCGCGGGTTTCCTCGGCGATGAAGGTCATGAGGTTGATGACCTTCTCCGGCGAGCCGCCGAACTTCTTCCGCAGCGCCTCGTCCTGCGTGCAGACGCCCACCGGGCAGGTGTTGGAGTGGCACTGGCGCACCATGATGCAGCCCATGGCAACGAGGCTGAGCGTGCCGATCCCGAACTCCTCGGCGCCGAGGATGGCCGCGATCACGATGTCGCGCCCGGTCTTGAGGCCGCCGTCGGTGCGGAGCTTCACCCGCTGCCTGAGCCCGTTCAGCGTCAGCACCTGGTTCGCTTCCGACAGGCCCATCTCCCAGGGCGTGCCGGCATATTTGATGCTGGTCTGCGGGCTTGCGCCGGTACCGCCGACATTGCCGGACACCAGGATCACGTCGGCATGCGCCTTGGCGACTCCGGCCGCCACCGTCCCGATCCCGGCCGAGGAGACGAGCTTCACGCAGACCTGTGCGTCGGGGTTGATCTGCTTCAGGTCGTAGATGAGCTGCGCCAGGTCCTCGATCGAGTAGATGTCGTGGTGCGGCGGCGGCGAGATCAGGCTGACGCCCGGGGTCGAGTGGCGAAGCCGGGCGATCATCTCGGTCACCTTGAAGCCGGGCAGCTGCCCGCCCTCGCCCGGCTTGGCGCCCTGGGCCACCTTGATCTCGATCTCGGTCGCCGCGTTCAGATATTCCGCCGTCACCCCGAAGCGGCCCGAGGCGATCTGCTTGATCGTCGAATTGGCGTTGTCGCCGTTGGGATAGGGACGGAAGCGGACCGAATCCTCGCCGCCCTCGCCCGAGACGGCCTTGGCGCCGATCCGGTTCATGGCAATCGCCAGCGTCTCGTGCGCCTCGGGGCTGAGCGCACCCAGGGACATGCCGGGCGTCACGAAGCGCTTCCTGATCTCGGAAATGCTCTCGACCGCCTCGATCGGCAGCGGCTCGGGCGCATAGTTGAACTCGAGGAGATCGCGCAGGTAGATGGGGGGCAGTCGCCGCACGCCCTCGGAGAAGCGGCGGTAGAGGGAATAGCTGTCGGTCGAGACCGCTTCCTGCAGCATGTGGATGAGGCCCGCCTCCCAGGCGTGCGGCTCGCCGCCAGCGCGATAGCGGTAGAGGCCGCCCACCGGCAGGGCGACGGCCGCGCTCAGGAAGGCGCGCTCGTGCCGCTGCCGCGCGCTTTCATACAGCGAGGCGAAACCCTCCCCCGAGATGCGCGCGGGCATGCCGGGGAAGAAGTCGGCCACCAGCGCGCGCGACAGGCCGACCGCCTCGAAATTATAGCCGCCTCGATAGCTGGAGATGACGGAGATCCCCATCTTCGCCATGATCTTGAGCAGGCCGTCGTTCACCGCCTTCAGGTAGCGGGCGATGCAGTCCTCGAGGGTCCTGTCCCCGAACAGGCCGCGGGCATGGCGGTCGGCAATGGAGGCTTCGGCAAGCCAGGGGTTCACGGTGGTCGCCCCCACCCCGACCAGCACGGCGGCATAATGGGTGTCGAGGCATTCGGCGGAGCGGACGTTGATGCTGGCGAAGGTGCGAAGCCCCTTGCGGACGAGGTGGGTGTGCACGCCGGCAGCCGCCAGGATCATGGTGACCGCGCAGCGCTCGGGCGACTGGTGCTCGTCGGTCAGGAACAGCTGGCTCTTGCCCTCGCGCACCGCCGCCTCGGCCTCGGCGCGGATCCGCTCGCAGGCGGTGCGCAGCGCCTCCGGGCCGCCGCGGAAATCGAAGGTGCAGTCGATCTCGGCCGCGCTCGCCCCGAAATGGGCCTTCAGGCGCTGCCAGTCCGACGACGACAGCATCGGCGATTCGAGCACCATCACGCCCGACTGCGCAGATTCCGAATCGAGGATGTTGCCGTGGTTGCCGAACCGGGTCTTGAGGCTCATCACCCGGCTTTCGCGCAGGCTGTCGATCGGCGGGTTCGTCACCTGCGAGAAGTTCTGGCGGAAGAAGTGGCTGATCGGGCGCGCATTGTCGGAAATGACGGCGAGCGGCGTGTCGTCCCCCATGGAGCCGACGGCCTCCTTCGCTTCCTCGACCATGGGGGCGAGGATCAGCTCCATGTCCTCGTGGGTGAGGCCGGCGGCCACCTGCAGCCGCCGCAACACGGGGCCTGCCGGCTGCTCGACCGGCCCGGCCGGCGGCAGGTCGGCCAGCGTCTCGAAGCCGCCCACCCAGTCGCGATAGGGCCGGCTGCGCGCGATCATGTCCTTCAGTTCCCGGTCGCGGTAGAGCCGGCCCTCGAGCAGATCGACTCCGATCATCTGGCCCGGCCCCAGCCGGCCCTTCTCGACGATCGAGTCCTCGGGGAGCTGCACCATCCCCGTCTCCGAGCCGACGATGAGGAGACCATCGACCGTCAGGCTGTAGCGCATGGGTCTCAGCGCATTGCGGTCCATGCCGGCAAGCGCCCAGCGACCGTCGGTCATGGCGAGCGCCGCCGGCCCGTCCCACGGCTCCATCACGCTGGCGTAATAGGCATACATGGCCTGCCAGTCGGCCGGCATCTCGGGATCATTCGCCCAGGCCTCGGGCACCAGCATGGTCTTGGCCTCGGGCGCCGAACGGCCCGAGCGAACCACGCATTCGAACACGGCATCGAGCGCCGCCGTGTCCGACGAGCCGGCCGGGATGAGCGGCTTGATGTCCTCGGAATGGTCACCAAACGCGGTCGCCGCCATCTTGATCTCGTGGCTCTTCATCCAGTTGATGTTGCCGCGGATCGTGTTGATCTCGCCATTGTGGGCGAGGCAGCGGAAGGGCTGCGCCAGCCACCATTGCGGGAAGGTGTTGGTGGAATAGCGCTGGTGGTAGATGGCAAAGCGGCTCTCGAACCGCGGGTCGAGAAGGTCGGGATAGAAGACCGACAGGCTCTCGGCGAGGAACAGCCCCTTGTAGATGATGGACCGGCAGCTCAGCGAGCAGATGTAGAAGCCCTGGATCTGCGCCTCGATCACCCGGCGCTCGATGCGCCGGCGCAGGATGTAGAGATCCTTCTCGAACGCCGCCTGCGCGGCCCAGCTCGTATCCTCGGGGCCGGCGATCATGATCTGCTCGATTTCCGGCCGAAGCGCCGCCGCCTTCTCGCCGATGACGGAGATGTCGACGGGCACCTGCCGCCAGCCGTAGATGAAGTGGCCGAAGGCGATCAGCTCGGATTCGACGATGGTGCGGCAGGCCTCCTGGGCGGCGAGATCGGTGCGCGGCAGGAACACCATGCCCACCGCCAGCAGGTTCGGCCGCGGCCGCTGGCCGGCGCGTTCGACGCAATCGTGGAAGAAGGCGACCGGCAGATCGACATGGATTCCGGCGCCATCGCCCGTCTTGCCGTCGGCATCGACAGCGCCGCGGTGCCACACCGCCTTCAGGGCCTCAATCCCGGCCTCCACCACCCGGCGCGACGGCCGGCCATCGGTGCTGGCGATGAGCCCAACCCCGCAGCTGTCATGCTCGTGCGCCGGGTCGTAGAGCCCCTCGGCGGCGAGACGCGCGCGCTGGTCGGTGATCATCGCGCACCCCCGCCGGCTTCATCCGGGAACAGCTTCTTCAGTTCCGCGTCCAGCTTCGGCGCGAGCGACTTCTGGGCGGCTTCCATGCGCGGGCCGAAGCTGCGCGCCATGGCCTGCGACACCTCGACCGAAATCGCCGGCTGGCGGGCGATCAGCTTCTGGCCGGCGGGCGTGCGGTAGAAGGCGGCGATCTGCTCCAGCTCGGCCTGGGTGAAGGCGCGGGCATAGGCGTCGATCATGGCCTTGCGCGAGGCGGCCTGCATTTCCGTGAGGATCGGCCCCAGCGAATCGGCCTGCAGCGCCCCCATCCGGGCAATCGCGCTGTTGAAGGCGGGCTGGTTCTTGGCGGCCTCGGCCTTGAAGCGCGGATTGTTGCCGAGCATCGCCCGGATCGCGGCACCGGCACGCATCTCCTTCAGCTGCGCGTCGAGCCCGGCCCTGGCGCGCGCCGGCGGATTGGCCAGATCGACGACGGTGGTTGCCGCCTTCACCGTGGCCTCGGCGGGCGCCTGCGCGAGCGTGGGGACGGCCAGCAGCCCGGCGACGATGGCGACGGGAATCGAACGGTTCATTCAGGCAGCCTTTCGGATTCGGGCATCGGCCTGCGCCAGGAGCCAGGCGTGGATGGAGGCAGCAACATCACGCCCTTCGCGGATGGCCCAGACGACGAGGCTGGCGCCGCGCACGATGTCGCCGGCGGCGAACACGCCGGGCAGGTTGGTGGACAGCCGCGCGGGATCGGCCTTGATGGTGCCCCAGCGCGTGACGGCCAGCTCGGGCACGCCGAAGGCGGCCGGCAGATCCTCCGGGTCGAAGCCCAGCGCCCCGATCACCAGGTCGGCCTTCACGGCCTGGGTGGCGCCCGGCTCCGCTTCGGGCGCGCGCCGGCCGCTGGCGTCCGGCGCGCCCAGCCGCATGCGCTGCGCCCGGACCGAGCCGACCCGGCCGTCCGGCCCGGCCTCGAAGGCCGTGGGCGCCGCCAGCCACTCGAAGCGGACGCCCTCCTCCTCGGCATTGGCGACCTCGCGCTGCGAGCCCGGCATGTTCGCGCGGTCGCGGCGGTAGAGGCAGGTGACCGACAGCGCCCCCTGCCGGACGGCGGTGCGAACGCAATCCATCGCGGTGTCGCCGCCGCCCACGACGACCACATGGCGGCCCTGCGCGTTCAGTTCGCCCGAGTCGAAGGCCGGCACCGCATCGCCAAAGCCCTTGCGATTGGATGCGATCAGATAGTCGAGCGCCTTCACGACTCCGGGAAGATCGGCGCCGGGCACATCGATCGGCCGCGCGCGATACACGCCGGTTGCGATCAGCACCGCGTCGTGGCGGGCGCGCAGCTCGGCAAAGGCGAGATCCCGGCCGATTTCGGTTCCGGGATGGAAATGAATGCCGCCAGCCGCCAGCCGCTCGATGCGCCGCATCACGACGGGCTTTTCCAGCTTGAAGCCAGGAATGCCGTAGGTCAGCAGGCCGCCGGCCCGATCGTGGCGGTCGTAGACATGGACGTCATAGCCCTGGACGCGAAGCAGCTCGGCCGCCGTGAGCCCGGCCGGACCGGCACCGATGATCGCGACCGACTGGGCCGACCGGTCGGCGATGGGCACGATGGGCTGAACCCAGCCTTCCGCCCAGGCCGTGTCGGTGATGAACTTCTCGACCGCGCCGATGGTGACCGCACCATGGCCCGACTGCTCGATGACGCAACTGCCCTCGCACAGGCGGTCCTGCGGGCAGATCCGGCCGCAGATCTCGGGCATGGTCGAGGTCGAGGCCGACAGCTCATAGGCTTCCTGCAACCGCCCCTCGGCGGCGAGCTTCAGCCAGTCGGGGATGTGATTCTGAAGCGGGCAATGCACCTGGCAGAAGGGCACGCCGCACTGCGAGCAGCGCGCCGCCTGCGTCTCGGCCTCGGCGAGCAGCCAGTGCCGGCCGATCTCGGCGAAATCATGCGCACGCTCCTCGGCCGCCCGCTTGTCGGGATAGGCCTGCGCCACGCTCGTGAAGGCCAGCATGCGCTGCGATGCCACGATCAACTCCCTGCCGATTCGAGGCGGCTGCTAGCAGGCCCCGGGAAGGATGGCGAGGCGTTAGGTCAGAGCTACTGACTTATTTGGTCCCGATTTCGAGACTTCTCGCGGTCAAGGGCGCCAGCAGGGCGCCATAAAGTCCCGAAACAGGACTATCTCGTCAGCAGCCAGACCAGCGACACGCTCCCCAGAAGGATCCGATACCAGGCGAAGGGGGCAAAGCCGTGACGGCCGACGAACCCGACCAGCCATTTCACGACCATGAGGGCGGCCGCGAAGGCGGTCGCGAAGCCGATGGCGATCAGCGTGACCTGGTCGAAGCTGAGCGCCGCGCGCTCCTTCCAGAGCGCATAGACGGTCGCCGCCAGCATGGTGGGAACGGCGAGGAAGAAGCTGAACTCGGCCGCCGTCCTGCGGTCAAGCCCCATCAGCAGCCCGCCCATGATGGTCGCCCCCGAGCGGGAGACGCCCGGCACCATGGCGAGGCACTGCACGACCCCGACTCCCAGCGCGGTCTTCGCCGGCATCTCCTCGACCCGCCCCTCGATCCGCGGCGGAATCAGCCGCTCGATGAGCAGGATGGCGATCCCCCCCAGGATGAGCGCGACGGCGACCGTCTCGGGGCTTTCGAGCAGGCGGCGGATGCCCGAATAGACGAACACGCCCACCACCATCGCCGGCAGGAAGCCGAGGAGGACATTGCGCGTGAAGGCAATCGCGCCCCGATCCCGCTGCAGCAGGCCCAGCCCGATCCCCAGGAAGCGCTGCCAATAGGCGACGATCACGGCGAGGATCGCGCCGAACTGGATCGCGATCTTGAAGGCGACAGAGCCTTCGCCCGAAAAGCCCATCAGTTCAGCCGCGAGGATGAGGTGCCCGGTGGACGAGACGGGAATGAACTCGGTCAGGCCCTCGAGGAGACCCAGCAGGAAGGCCTGCAGAAGGGCGGTCGTATCCATCGGCCGGGCCTTTCGGCGGGAGGGGTCAGGCGGCGAAGCGGCCACCGCGGCGGTAGCGGGCGAGCCAGTCGGGCGCCGTCGCCTCGAGCGCCACGGGGGTGATCCCGAGGTCCGCGAAGCCGGCCGCCCCCTCGCTCACCACATTGTCGCGCTGGAGCATCAGATACTGGTCCTGCGTGAGGGGCGCGCCGGGGAGAAACCCGAGCGACGCCAGGAGCCGGGCCCCGGAATCCGGTACGTCCACCAGCGGCGCATCCCCCTTGCCGATCGCCTCGGCGATGAAGGCCATGATCTGGCGCATCGTCAGCACCTCGGGCCCACCCAGCTCCCAGG
This sequence comes from Sphingomonadaceae bacterium, assembly GCA_046290045.1. Classification (GTDB taxonomy): domain Bacteria; phylum Pseudomonadota; class Alphaproteobacteria; order Sphingomonadales; family Sphingomonadaceae; genus Sandaracinobacteroides. Next base: position 12,474 of record JBKBUL010000005.1, on the reverse strand, counting down.
TGCCGTTCGGCCGGCCGGCCATCAGCCGACCGGCAATCGCCAGAATGGCGGCCGCGACGTCGCGCACATGCACCGGCTGGAAGCGCGTGCCGGGCGCGATCACCGGCACCACGGGGGCCGAGGCGATCAGGCTGGCGAAGCGGTTGGTGAAGCCGTCGTTGGCGCCGAAGATCAGGCTGGGGCGCACGATGGCGGCTTCGGGGAAGGCGGCCCGCACCAGCGCCTCGCCTTCGCCCTTGGTTCGGCCATAGGCCGACGGGCTGGCCGGGTCGGCGCCGATGGCCGAGACGTGGATGAAGCCTGCAACGCCGGCAGCTTTCGCGGCGGCAGCTGCCGAGCCGGCGCCGCGCGCCTGCACTTCGGCGAAGCGCTGGCCGCCCTTCTCGTCGAGGATGCCGACGAGGTTGACCGCCAGATCGGCGCCGGCAAGCGGCGCCTCGAGGCTTGCCGGAACGCGGATGTCACCGCGAACGGCTGCGATCTGGCCGAGGTCGCCCAGCGGCTTCAGCCGCTCGGCCCGGGCCGGGTTTCGCGCCACGATGAGCACCCGCCAGCCGGCCCGCGCGAACGCCTCGGTCAGCGCCGCGCCGACGAAGCCCGAACCGCCGATGAGCGTGACCAGACGGGAAGCGGAACCGGAGGAAGGAAGCGTCGCCATGGCCGGCGCCTCTAGCCCCCGCCTGCGGCTGTTGACAATCAGGGGGCCTCACCATAACGACGCGCCCTCGCGGCAACGCGCCCCCTGCCCAGGTGGCGGAATTGGTAGACGCGCAGGTTTCAGGTACCTGTGGCCGAAAGGCCGTGAAGGTTCGAGTCCTTTCCTGGGCACCAGGCGCGGCGGGGCGCCTCTCGAAAGCCATTGCTCGACAAGCCGGCGCCGGGGCGGCATCGGGCGGCTGCACCTGCCGCAGAGGAGACAGCCATGTTCAGCCACATCATGCTCGGGGCCGATGATCTCGAGGCCTCGAAGCGCTTCTATGACGCGACGCTCGGAGCGCTGGGCTATTCGCCGGGCTTCGCCGACGACAAGGGGCGCGTCTTCTGGATGACTCCGACGGGCATCTTCGCCATCACCCGCCCGATCAACGGCCAGCCGGCCAGCTGCGGCAATGGAAGCACCATCGGCTTTGCCGCCAAGACACCGGCCGAGGCGGATGCCTGGCATGCCGCCGGCCTCGCCAATGGCGGCACGGCCTGCGAGGACCCGCCGGGTGTGCGCGAGGGCGGCGGCATGAAGCTCTACCTCGCCTATCTGCGCGATCCGGCCGGCAACAAGATCTGCGCGCTGCACCGGATGTAACACCGGCAGGCGAGGAGGCGGCATGACCGACCCTCGCCTGCGCCATGTGCTGTTCCTGTGCACGGGCAATTCCGCGCGCTCGATCATCGCCGAGGCCCTGATGAACCGGCTGGGCGAAGGCCGCTTCCGGGGGCATTCGGCCGGCTCACGGCCGGTGGGGCGGGTCAACCCGCATGCGCTGGCGCTGCTCGAGGCGCGCGGCCATGACCTGTCCGGCCTTTCCTCCAAGAGCTGGGATGTCTTCGCCGGGCCCAAGGCGCCGGCGATGGACCTGATCCTGACCGTCTGCGACTCCGCTGCCGGCGAAAGCTGCCCCGCCTGGCCGGGACACCCGGCCACCGGCCACTGGGGCCTCCCCGACCCGGCCGCCGCTCGGCAAGCCGACGCGCCGGCCGCGTTCGCCGCCACCTATGCCGCGCTCGAACGGCGGATCGGGGCGCTGATCGCGCTGCCGCCCGAGGCGCTGGATGGGCCGGGGCTCAAGGCCGAACTCGCCCGGATCGGGCGGCTCTGATGGCTAGCACTGCTGCGGCGCTGCCGCCGTTCGAGCGCTACCTCAGCCTCTGGGTGTTCGCCGCCATCCTCGCCGGGCTCGGCCTCGGCCTCGTGGCACCGGACATGTTCGCGGGGCTGGCCGCGGTCGAGGTCGCGCATGTGAACCTGCCGGTTGCGCTCCTCATCTGGGCGATGATCTTCCCCATGATGGTCGGCGTGGAATTTGCCGGCATTCTCCGCGCCTTCGAACAGCCGCGCGGCCTCCTCATCACGCTGACGGTCAACTGGCTGGTGAAGCCCTTCAGCATGGCGGCACTCGGCGTGCTGTTCCTGATGATCCTGTTCGCCGATCTCATCCCGCCGGCCGACGCCGAGCAGTATCTCGCCGGCCTCATCCTGCTGGGTGCGGCCCCCTGCACGGCGATGGTGTTCGTCTGGGCGCAGCTGGTGCGCGGCGACCCCAATTACACGCTGGCGCAGGTGGGCGTGAACGATGCCATCATGGTGGTCGCCTTCGCGCCGATCGTGGCGCTGCTGCTCGGGCTCACCGACCTTGTCGTGCCGTGGGAGACGCTGCTGCTGTCGGTCCTGCTCTATGTCGCTCTGCCGCTGCTTGCGGGCATCGCCACCCGGCGCCGGCTGATGGCCGCAGGCGGCCCTGACCGGGTGACGGGGTTCCAGGCGCAGACGCGGCCGTGGAGCATCCTCGGCCTGCTGCTGACGGTCGTCCTTCTGTTCGGCTTCCAGGCGCCGATCATCCTCGCAAGCCCGCTGGTGGTGGCGCTGATCGCCGCTCCCATCCTCGTCCAGTCCTATCTCATCTTCGCGCTCGCCTATGCGGCAGCGTGGGCGTGGCGCGTGCCGCACGCCGTGGCCGCCCCCTGCGCGCTGATCGGCACGTCCAACTTCTTCGAGCTCGCGGTCGCGGTCGCCATCTCGCTGTTCGGGCTGGGCTCGGGCGCCGCGCTCGCCACCGTGGTCGGCGTGCTCGTCGAAGTGCCGGTGATGCTGTCGCTCGTCGCCATCGCCAACCGGACGCGCCCGGCGATCGAGGCAAGGGCGCGTGCGAAACGCTGAACGCCGGCCGGGCGCCGCTGCGCCGAAAGCCACAGCCTGATCAAAAAAGAGCCGCTGCGCTCGAGAGCGCAGCGGCCAGGGTTCAGGGAGGGCGCGCCGCTGCCGGCAGGAAGCCGACGGGCAGCGCGCGAGCGGGCGGCTAAAGGGGGATAACGCCAGCCCGCAAACCGCAATGTGGGATGTTGCCGACCCGATTGCAAGCCGGCTTCAGCAGCGCCGGAAGCGGATCATGCCCCCCTCGTCGAGGCGTTCGACGGCCCCGGCACGCTCCAGCCAGTGGAGATGGGCCAGCGCTTCCCCGGTCGCCATCTGGATCTCGTCCGCCGCGACCGGGCGGCGAAACAGCGTGCCGAAACTGTCCCAGGCGGCGAGCGACTCGGCGCAGGCGGTCTGCAGCGCATCGAGCTTGCGGCGATGATCGGCATCCAGCTGGTCGAGGCGCTCGTGCAGCCCCGTGAAGGGCTCGTTGTGGGCCGGCAGCACCAGCGTGTCGGCCGGGAGCGCTGCCTTCAGCTTCGCGATGCTGTCGAGCCAGTCGCCGAGCGGGTTGGCGAACGGCTCGGTCGGATAGACGGACACGTTCGAGGTGATCCGCGGCAGCACCTGGTCGCCGGAGATCAGGATGCGCGCCTGAGGATCGAACAGGCAGACATGTTCCGGGCTGTGGCCCGAGCCCGTCACCACCTGCCAGCGCCGGCCGCCGATCGCCAGTTCGTCGCCCTCGCGAAGGCGCCGATAGCCGGTCGGAAGCCGGTGGAAGACGCGCCCGAACCGGCCCCATTCGGCGGCCCGCAGCCGGTCCAGCTCGGCCTCGGGCCAGCCATGCGCGGCATAGAATCGCACCACGTCGGGCGGCGTTGCAGGCGCGACGTCGAGGATGAGCATGCGGGCCAGAAGGAATTCGGCGCGGCTCGTCTCGAGCGGGACATCGAACTTCGTCGCCAGCCAGCCGGCGAGCCCCAGATGATCGGGGTGATAATGGGTGACGATGATCCGCCGCAGCGGCTTGTCCGCCAGCGGCCCGGCGAACAGGGCGCGCCAATGCTCCTTCACCACCGGAAGCGCGACGCCCGTATCCACGATCGCCCAGTGATCGCCGCCGTCCAGCACCCAGAGGTTGATGTGATCGAGACCGAAGGGCAGCGGCATGCGCAGCCAGAAGATGCCCTCGGCGACGACCATGAGCTGGCCGGGCGCCGGCACGGCCTCGCCGTGCGGATAGACGAGGCCGGCGCGCTCGCTCGGCGCGCGCGGCGCGGCCGGGGCAACGAGAGTCGCCACCGCTCAGTCAGCCGATCGGAACAGCGTCTCCGCCGTGTGATCGGCTGGCGCGTCGGGCGCTTCAGCCGCCTGCGCCTCCCGCTCGGCCTTCAGCTCGGCCAGCATCGCCTCCCGGTCGGCGCCCAGCCGTCCGTCGTCCTCCGGCGCGATCCCGGCCTTGCGCGCGGCAGCCGCCACCAGCGCGTCCAGCTCCCGCTGCGAGCACAGCCCCAGCGTGACCGGATCCTTGGGCACGATGTTGGCGATGTTCCAATGCTCGCGGTTGCGGATCGCGGTGATCGTCGTCTTGGTGGTGCCGATCAGCTTCGAGATCTGGCTGTCGCTGATCTCGGGATGGTTCTTGATGATCCAGGCGATTCCGTCCGGCTTGTCCTGCCGCTTGGCAAGCGGCGTGTAGCGCGGGCCCGAGGTGCGCCGCTGCTGCGCCGGGCCGGCGCTGATGACGAGGCGATAGGCGGGGTTCGCGTGGCCCTTCGCGATCTCGTCGAGCGTGAGCTCGCCGGCGCGCACCGGGTCGCGCGGGGTCAGCTTGGTGGCGGCCGTCTCGTCGGCGATCGCCTGCACTTCCAGCACGTGGATCTGGCAGAAGTCGGCGATCTGCTGGAAGGTGAGGCCCGTGTTCTCGACGAGCCAGGTCGCGGTTGCGTGCGGCATCAGCGGGGCCGGCTGCTTCAGGGGCTTGGGGGCGTTGGCCATGGCATCGTCCTTCGGTGCGCCCGCGCGAGGCCCGTGGCCCGGCGGGTTCGTCACAAGAAAAGGGCCACCCCGCGAGGGGTGGCCGTCAGGCGGGAGATTAGGGCGCGGCAGCGCGGCTGGCAAGGGCGGCCCAGCCGTCGATCGCAGCGAAGCCTGCCGACCCCAGCGCTGCCATCCGCCGCGCCCGGGCCGGCGTCATCCCGCCCAGGGCGATCACCGGGCCGGGCGCACCGCGCGCCGCCAGCCCGAAGCGGACGGGGCCGAGCGGCGGCCGGCCGGGGTGGCTCGCGGTCGGAAACACCGGCGACAGGAACACGAGATCGGCGCCCTCGGCGAAGGCGCGAAGCATCTCGCCACGGCTTCGGGCCGGGGCCGTCGCCAGCCACTGCCGGCCGCGAAGCGGCGCCCGGCGCAGGTGGCGGCTGCGGTGCACGCCATCGGGCGCGCCCGACAGGCCGGCCGCCACCAGCACGAGCCCTCGCGCAAGCGCCACTCGCGCCAGCCGCTCGAGCAGCCGGCGCCGGTCGGCCTCGGGGGTGGCGTGGTGCCGCAGCACGATTCCAGACCCGCGCGGCAGCCGCTCGACGGCGCGCCAGAGCGCATCGCCGGGATCGGCGCCACCCAGCCGCTCATCGGTCAGGAGCCAGAGGGTCGGGATCACTCTTGCGCGCGCCACGTCGGCCCGCCTACCGCGACCCCATGAAGAAGGCCACCGCCCGCCCGGCCCCGACGCCCGAAGGCTCGCCTGCCGAGCGGCTGGCGGCCATCGAGGCGACGCTCGAGGCCGCCGCGCGACAGGGCGGCCACCCGCCGCCAGCGCTGATCGCCGTCAGCAAGACGCACGGGCCCGAGGCGATCCGCCCCCTTCTCGAGGCCGGGCAGCGCCGGTTCGGCGAGAACCGCGTGCAGGAGGCGCGCGCCAAGTGGCCGGCGCTGAAGACCGACTGGCCCGATGTCGAACTGCATCTCGTCGGACAGTTGCAGTCGAACAAGGCGGCCGACGCGGTCGAGCTGTTCGACGCCATCCACAGCCTCGACCGCCCGTCGCTGGTCGCCGCATTGGCGAAGGCCGTGCAGGCGGCCGGACGCCAGCCGATGCTGTTCGTGCAGCTGAATCTGGGCCAGGAGCCGCAGAAGGGCGGCGTGGCGCCGGCCGACCTTCCGGCCCTGCTGGAAGCGGCGCGGGCCGCCGGGCTCAACGTTTCCGGCCTGATGACCGTGCCGCCCGTCGATGTCGATCCGGCGCCCTATCTCGCGCTGCTGGCGAAGCTGGCGCGCCGGCACGGGCTGACGGGCCTCAGCATGGGCATGAGCCAGGATCACGACATTGCCGCCGCGCTCGGGGCCACGCATGTGCGGATCGGATCGGCCCTGTTCGGGGCCCGCAGCGGCTAGGGCAGATAGGCGCGACGTTCGCGTTCCAGCGTGATCCCCGGCACCTCGAAGAAGAGGAAGTTGAGCCGGGGCGTGTAGGTCACGCGGATGTCCACGAAATCCTGTCCGCCGGCATTGCCGAAGGTGAAGACGGGCGCCCCGAACCGCTCTGGGTTGAGGCCGAAGCCCGACGCGCGGATCGTCTCGGCAATCTCGCCCGGCGTTCGGCGCGGCCACAGGGTTGCAACGCGCGCGCCCTCGCCCAGCGCATTCTGCAGGCCGGCATTGGCATGAAGGTACATGCCCACCTGCAGGAAGGCGACGAGGATCAGGATCATCAGCGGCAGGGTCAGCGCGAATTCCGCCGCCGTGGCGCCGCCCCGGTGGTGCCGAAGCCGTCGAAGGAGGCGCGGCATCACTGGATCCGCACCGTCGCCCGCCCGGTCAGCGGGAAGGCGTTTCCGAACAGGCCGAACACCGGCACATAGGTCGCATCGATCCGGACCGCGACATAGCGGGCGTAGGTCTGCCCGCTGGGGCAGATGGTGGCAGCAGGCGCAGCGCGCACGCCATTGCATTCCAGCCAGAAATCGACCGTCGCAACCGGGTTGGGAAGGCCGGCGCGAAGCGCGGAATCGACCGCCTCCTGCCGCAGCACGCTGTAGTCGGTCCGCACCTGCCCGTAGGAGGTCGCAAGCTCGGCCGAGCGAGCCGCAGCCTGGGCAAGGTCGATCCGGGCGGAAAAGCCGCGCGCAAGGTCATAGCTGCCCATCAGCGCGAACCCCAGCATCGGGGTCGCCAACGCCAGCTGGACCGCGCTGGCGCCGCGCCGGTCGCCCAGCAGGCGGCGAAGAACCGACCCCTCGCGCGCCATCAGCCGACCAGACGGACGGCAGTGCCGGTGAAGTCACCGGCCTGGTAGCCGGGCGGGCAGACGTTGCGAACCGTGCTGTTGCCGATGAAGCTGAGCCGCCGCGCCACCAGCTGCACGCAATCGATGACCATCCCCTGGGTGCCGGTGAACTCGACCGTCGTGCCCGGGAAATAGATGGCGCCTTGGAAGCGCGAACTCGAATTGCCGTTGATCTTGTTGGTCTGGCTGGCGTTGGTGGCACGACGATCCTGGTAGAACAGCACGCCCTTGTAGGTGCCGGTCGTCGGCGCCGTCAGGTCCATCGTGGCGCCGCCGTTGATCGTCACGGTGGCAATCGAGCCGGGGTTGGACGCGGCCGTCTGGCTGGTCAGGACGATGGTGACATTCTCGCCGCGGACGGTCGCCTGGGCGTTCACCCGGAACTCGCCGCCGTCGATCAGATAGACGCCGGGGTTGAGGATGGCCGTGCCCCGGATGTTCATGCCATTGTAGGTGCCGGGGTTCAGCGTTCGGGTCTGGTTGGAGTTGACCGTGCCGTTCTGCGGCGCGCCGAACCCTGTGGGATTGGGCAGTTCGGCCAGCGGATCGCGCTGCGGAATCGCATAGGGAATCAGCGTGGTCGGCATCTTGTAGGCATTGCTGGGCGACAGGCCGCCGACGGCCTGGATGGGCGTCGCGAAGATGGTCGCGCTGCCGCTTGCATCCACGGCATTGCTGGCCCGCGAATTGGTCGCCATGCCGCAGCGGAAATCGACCGTGGTGTTGCCCGACATGGTGATGCCGACGACCGACTGGTCCTCGAGCGCGAGCGCGCAATAGTCGCCCTGCTGGGCGACGGCCGCCGTCGCCTCGACATTGATCGTCACCCCGTCGGGCACGAACAGGCTCGTGAAGGGCAGGTTCTGGACGGTGCTGAGCGCGACCCGGACGGCGCTCGGGTCGCCCGCGAAGGGCCCCCGGCTCGGCCCCCGCTCGATCACGGGCGGCGCCGTCAGCACCACGCGGGCATTGCGAGACAGATCACTGTTGACCGCAGCGGTTACGGATTGTCCCTGAGCAATACCATAAGCGCCAGCCAGCGCGGCCGAATCGGCCTGGCGCTGCATCAGGCGCTTGGCCATCGTCCACTGAACCGTGTCGACCCCGAGGCCGACGCTGCCGATGAGCATCGGCGTAGCGGCCGCGAGCATGACGGCGATCGCGCCGCGACGATCCTTGAGCAATCCTCTGACTGGACCCATTGGCTGAGCCTCCTTCTTGGTTGACGACATATTTCATTGTCGCAACATCTGCAAGCCCCATTCGTGCGTGGTTAACATTGCCTCCCATCATGGCCCCTCAGTTCCTTCAAAACGAAGAAGCCCGGCGTCCCTGTGGACGCCGGGCTCCCTCGTTCCGGATTGCGTGGCGGATCAGCCGACCAGGCGGGCCATCCCGTCGCCGAGGCGACCCACCTTCGGACAGCGCATCACGATGCGGATGTCGTCGAAGTCGCGGTCGGTCCAGGCGGGATCCGTCCAGGTGGCGCTGGCGCCGGACTGCCCCGGCGGGCGATCCTCCCAGCCGAAGTACATGAACTTGCCCGGCATGCAGGGCAGGTTCGACTTCACCGGGGTGCGGTTGGCGCCCTTGGGGATGATGTTCCCCGGCTTGCTCGGGTCGCACTTGTCCAGTTCGTCGCAGCGCACCGTCTCGATGATCGGGTTGGCGGTGCCGCTGAACGTCTCCTTGCCGTCGGTGATGACGGTGTCGGAGAAATAGTTGAACTCCGGCCGCTTCGGGTTCTGGTTCGGCTTCGACCAGAGCACCGGCATCGACTTGGCGTGGCGGATGTTGCGCAGCCGGAAGCTCAGGGACTCGCCCTGGGCGCACTGCGGCCAGTCCGGATCGGTGGGCGGGTTCACGCTGATCACGCCGCCGCTGATCGACACGATGTTCTGCCCGCCCATGTTGTTCGAGATCAGCGTCATCTTCGAGCGGCGCGAGGCCGGCGTGCCGGTTCCCGCGTAGCGGTAGCAATAGACATAGAGCTCGTTGTAGTCGCCCGCCTCATTGTCGAGGTTCCAGCGCGCCGGCGGCTCATATTGCACGACGAGGTGGCGGGCGGCGATCGCCTGGGCCGAGACGGCGAACGCATCCTCGCCCCAGAGGAAGGAGAGGATCCGGCTGACGCCATTTCCCCGCTCGGGCGCGCGCGCCGCGGTCACGCGGACGGCGTTGCGGTCCGAGGCGTTGCCGCCGGGCGTGAACACGCCGGTCTCGGCGTCGAACACGCCGATCTCGACATCGCTGCTGCCGACGACCGCGCCGAAACTGTCGGGCACGTTGCGGTTGGCATAGTCGGTCGCGCGCGCCTTGGCGTTCGCGACATTGCTGATCTCGCCGACCGAGGCCAGCGCCGCGGCGTCCGCCGCGCTCTGCAGCCGGTTCTGGACATAGCGGATCATGGCGACATCGACGGCGAGCGCGCCCGCCCCGATCATGGCCGGCAGGGCGACCGCGACGACGATGGCGACCACGCCCTGCCGGTCATCGAGAAGCCTGCGAAGCGTGCGGCGACCTTCCGGCCGCTTCTTCTTGTGGTTCCAGATCATGACTGGCTCTCCGCAAAGGGAAGTTCCTGCTTCATCTCGATTTCGGTCTGGATCGACCAGGAACGTCCCCTGGTGAACAGCGCCACGGGCGTGGCGGCTTCCATCGGCGCCTGCAGTCGGACGCGATAGACGTTGGTGGCCGGGTTGGCCGGTGTCGTCTGGTTGAGCGTGATGGTGAGGTCATTCCCCAGCCAGCTCGGCACCTGGGCGCGGATGGCCGCCTCGGCGCCCGCGAAGGGCAGGGTGTTGACGGCGACGCGCCGAAGCACGTCGCGCCCGGCCGTCTGCAGCGCGCTCTGGGTGAACATCGCCATCGAGACTTCGAGGAGCCCGAACAGCAGGCCGACGAGAAGCGGCGTGACGAGCGCGAATTCGACCGCGGCCGATCCGCGCCGGTTGCGGACCAGACGGCGCCAGCTGCGCCGACCGGCCCGGTTGAGCGGCGCCCCCCCGACCTCGACAGGCCGGTGCGCCGGGCAAACCAGACGATGCCCCATGTGACCCTATCCTACAGGTGTCACGATGCCCCTACCGCAAACATGACATATAAGCAACATTGTGAACGATTAGAAGCTCTCATGGAGTGCCGTCCGGAGTCAATATACATGGTTGTCCAATTGCTTGTTGCGAGACATTCCTTTACATTAACTATGACAAAACATTTCGAGTCTGTTTCGAAATGTGAATTTTTCGGCCCCAGTTCCGGAGCGAGGCACGAATCTGGCGCCGGCCCCGGGCCTCCCGCGCGCAGAAGCGCGAATCGGGGAAGCCGATTCGAACGAACTGGCCGATTGCCGGGCGCATCGCGCCAATAATCCACAATTGACCACAAGATATGGCGGTAGCATGCCGCATCGACAACTTCATGTTGAGTCGTGTTGGGAAATGTGTGACTTTGGGCTAGATGATCGCATGCCCGATCCGGGCTGTGCCAATTCTGCAACAGCCTCGCCGCCTCCTTCCGGAACCCATCCCGCCAGACGCGCCAGGCCGGACCGGGCGCCATCGCGCGCGCGTGTGTCACGCGCGATTCATTGAACTGGGGTGTGGGCCCTCCTGGGCTCGGCGGCATTGCGGATCTCCGCCCGCCCGAATTGTTAACGAACGTGAAAATACAGGTGTTAAGAGGGGTTTCCTGATTTTTCTTGTTGCCAAGCCTTATCGAGCATCGTAGCAATCATTCCAGAAGTGCGGCTCGAGGCGCGAGGGGAAGCTGGCCTGGCAACGTCCCGCTCCAGAAAGCCAAGCTTCCGACCAGTCACCCGGAACAGGGGGCGGGTCCAAACAAACCCGGCAACGTCCGGACAGAAAAAGAGGGATGTCGCAATGCGGAACCTGATCAACAAGCTCATGGGCGACAAGGCTGGCGCTTCGGCGGCCGAGTATGCGCTCATCATCGCCATCTTCGGCGTGTTCGTGGTCGCCGGCGTCACCACCGTTGGTGGCGCGTTCGAAGGCGCGATGGACAACGCTGCGGCGGAAATGGCCGGGGCCTAAGCCTCGTCACTTCGTCTAAGGACGACGAGCTGGGCCTCCGCGCCGCCCCGGTGCGGGGGCCCAGACTCCGAATCGACCAGGCCCGACAGGCTGGAACGAGTCCGAACCGGTTACTGGCATCGAAAGTGAGTCTTTCGAGTCACACCGGGCTTTTTTTGGGCTCCTTCGTTAACCACGAAGCTTGAAGCGCAGACTCGCAAGGTTCAGGATTCCAGCGCGTCTGACGTCAACCGGATCTGGTCACGTGAAGCCGCGGGGGGGGGAGCCGAGGGCATATGCGCAGGTCGTCCATCTTTCTGTTGATCGGCGCCGTCCTGCTCGGGCTTCTGGCCGTGCTGGCCGCCCGAATGGTGATGGTGCCCGGCAAGAATGCCGGCCAGCCCGAGGCGCCCAAGGTGTTCGTGGTCGTCGCCTCCAAGGCGCTGGAATTCGGTGACAAGATCACCCCCGACGCGCTGAAGCCCCAGCCCTGGAGCGGCCCGGTGCCGGAAGGCGCCTTCACCGCGACGCGCGATGCCGTGGGCGACGGCAACCGGACCGCGCTTCGCAGCTTCCAGGCGGGCGAAGTCATCCTGGCCCAGTCGATCACCGGCGGCGCCGGGCGGCTTGCCTCCTCCACCCTGCTCGGGCCCGAGATGCGGGCCATCGCGCTGCCCGTCAGCGAAACGGCCGCGGCCGGCGGCTTCATCGCGCCGGGCGACCGCGTGGACGTGATCCTGACCAGGAGCTTCGACGAGGCGACCGCCTATGCCGCCGTGGTCGTGCAGGGGGCGCGGGTGCTCGCGGTCGGCCAGGTCGCCGACCCCTCCTCCGACCAGCCCAACATCACCAAGTCGGCGACCATCGAGGTGACGCCGGCGGAGGCGCAGAAGATCGCGCTCGGTCAGACGATCGGCACGATCACGCTGGCGCTGAGGCCCACGGGCGACGAAAGCCGCGCCTTCCTCCAGACGACCAGCGCCAATGCCGCCTTCAACATGGCGCCCCCGGTGCGCAACACGGGCAGCAGCGACGATGGCGGGGGGCCGCCCGCCGCGCGCGGGCCGGCCCAACCCGCCCAGCCCAGGGGCTTCACCGGCCCTGGTGAGACCGTCCGAATCGTTCGCGGAACCGAAACCAGCCTCGTCGAGGTGCCCCGCTGATGCCACTCATCCTGCGCCCCCACCTCCCCTTCGCCGCCTCCGGGCGGCCGAACCGTTTCGGCGGAACCGTCACCGACGGCCGCCGTCTCGCGCTGCTGGCGGCGGCTGCCGCCGCGGGCCTGCTGGCGCTCTCCCCGATCCCAG
>JBKBUL010000080.1:0-7602 GCA_046290045.1 Sphingomonadaceae bacterium | reverse complement strand
TCACCACCTCGGGCGGCAGCGCGCTGCCCGTGCCCCGGATGACGCTGCGCCGCGGCACCTCAGGCGGCCGGCGCGACGCCGGCGGCATCGCCGCGATGCGCTGCGAATTCGGCGAGATCGGCCCGGATCCGGGCGTTGATGTCCTGCGTCACGAGATCATGGGCAACGCCGATGGCATTGGCGAACCCGCGCACGTCGGCGCCGCCATGGCTCTTCACCACCACGCCGTTGAGGCCGAGGAAGACAGCGCCATTGTGGTTGTTGGGGTCGAGCTGGTCGCGAAGCGCCCTCAGCGCCGAGCGCGACAGCAGATAGCCGAGCTTCGTCAGCCACGAGGCGCGATAGGCGTTCGCCAGCAGGCCGGTCACCAGCTTGGCCGTGCCCTCGGCGGTCTTGAGCGCGATATTGCCCGAAAAGCCATCGGTCACGATCACGTCGGTATTGCCCTGGGCGATTCCATTGCCCTCGACATTGCCAAGGAACTCGAGCGGCATGTGCCGGGCGCCGGCGCGCAGCAGCATCGCCGCGTCGCGGATCGCCTCGGTGCCCTTCATGTCCTCCTCGCCGATGTTGAGCAGCGCGACCTTCGGCCGGTCGAGCCCCAGCACGGTGCGCGCGAAGGCAGCACCCATGAGGGCAAACTGCACCAGATTCTCGGCGTCGCAGTCGGTGTTGGCGCCGAGATCGAGGACGACCGATTCGGCCTTCAGCGTCGGCATCAGCGCAACCAGCGCCGGCCGGTCGATCCCCGGCATGGTGCGAAGCGCGAGCTTCGCCATCGCCATCAGCGCGCCCGTGTTGCCGGCCGAAACGGCAGCCGCCGCCTCGCCTGCCTTCACCGCCTCGATGGCGAGCCCCATGGAGGTGGAACGCGCCCGGCGAATCGCAGCGCTCGGCTTGTCGGTGCCCAGCACCACGCCTTCCACAGGCACGATCTCGGCCTCGGCGGCGATCCGGGGCGCCGCCTTCAGCGCCTCGCGGATGGCGGGCTCCTGTCCGTAGAGGCGGAACCTGAGCCTTGGGTAGCGCTCGCGCGCGATCTCGGCGCCGCCGACCACGACGGCCGGGCCGACATCGCCCCCCATGGCGTCCAGTGCGATCAGCGGCCTGTCCACCATGTGGGCCGTGGCCAGCCTCCCCCTTGAAGCCTCGGTCGGCGGGTCGTCAGTCAGCCTTCACCAGCACTTCGCGGCCGTCATAGAAGCCGCAGGCCGGGCAGATGTGGTGCGGCAGCTTCAGCTCGCCGCAGTTCGGGCACTCCTGCGGCACCACCGCCGTCAGCGCATGGTGGCTGCGCCGCATGTTGCGCCGGGAAGGCGAGGTCTTGCGCTTGGGAACGGCCATGGGGCACCTTCTGTCTCATCATCACCGGGGCCGCGCGCGGGTTCGCGCGCCGGCCCGCCGGCTGGGTCACTCGGAAACGAGCGCGCGTCCATAGTGGAAAACACCGAAAAGGCAAGAGAGGGACAGCCATGCAGATCAGCCTCGTCACCGCCGGGATCCTTGGGCTCCTGCTCATCCTGCTGGGCGTGCGGGTGTCGGCGGTCCGCCGCTCGGCCGGCGTGTCGATGGGCGATGGCGGCAACGCGCTGCTGCTCGAGCGGATGCGCGCCCAGGCGAACTTCGCCGAACATGCGCCGCTCGGCCTCCTCCTCATCTTCCTGATGGAGCAGACCTACGGCAGCGGCCCCTTCACGCTCGCGCTGGCGATCGCGCTTGTCGCCGGGCGGATCCTCCACCCGATCGGCATGGCCCGGCCGGCGCCCAACGCGCCGCGCGTCGGCGGCATGGTGCTCACCTGGACTCCGATCGGCATTGCCGCCATCGCGCTGCTCGTCGCAGGGCTCACCCGCTGAGCGGCTTGCGGGCGGCCCGCGCGTCGACCATGGCGGGGCGATGATCCCGGTCTTCTTCGGCCTCGCGGGCTCGTCGCTCACCGATGCGGAACGCCGCTTCTTCCGCTCGGCGGAGCCAGCCGGCTACATCCTCTTCCGCCGCAACATCGAGACGCCCGCGCAGGTCCGGGCGCTGACCGATTCGCTCCGGGACCTTGCCGGGAACCCGCGCGTCCCCATCCTGATCGACCAGGAAGGCGGCCGCGTCGCCCGCCTGCAACCGCCCGAATGGCCGGCCTTCCCGCCGCCGGCCGTCTTCGGCGCGGCTTACGCCCGCGCGCCGATCACCGCCATGGCAGCCGCCCGGGCCAATGCCGAGGCGCTGGGCGCAATGCTCTCCGGCCTCGGGATCAGCGTCGATTGCCTGCCGCTGCTCGATGTCGCCCATCCGGGGATGCACGCCGTCATCGGGGACCGGAGCTATGGCGCAGACCCGCTGATGGTCGCCGCCCTCGGCCGCGCGACCCTCGATGGCCTGAAGACCGGCGGCTGCGTCGGCGTGGTCAAGCACATCCCCGGCCATGGCCGCGCCACGCTCGATTCCCACCTCGATCTGCCCGTGGTGACCGCCAGCGCCGAGGAACTTGCAACCGACCTCCTGCCCTTCCGCCGGCTGGCCGACGCGCCGATGGCGATGACGGCGCACATCCTCTACCCCGCCTGGGATTCGGCGCTGTGCGCCTCGCTGTCGCCTGCCATCATTGCGGGCATCATCCGCCGCGACATCGGCTTTCAGGGCCTCCTCATGTCCGACGATCTGGGCATGCAGGCGCTCGGCCTGCAGCCGGGCTGCGACACGATGGGGGGCCGCGCCGCCGGCGTGCTCGCTGCCGGCTGCGACATCGCGCTTCACTGCTCGGGCGATAGGGCCGAGATGGAGTCGATCGCTGCTGCCGTCGGCCCGATCGGCCCTGAGGCGGCCGAGCGGCTGGCGCGCGCCATGGGCTGGGCCGCGGCGGCTTCCGACACGCCCGTCGAGGCACTGGCCGAGCGCCGCGATTCGCTGCTGGCCGCGGCATGACCATTGTCGCCGAGCCGGCGACGACAGACGACGACCGGCTCGTCGTCAGCCTCGAAAGCTGGGAAGGCCCGCTCGACCTGCTGCTGACGCTGGCCCGCCAGCAGAAGGTCGACCTGGCGCGGATCCCGATCCTGCCGCTGGTCGAACAATATCTGGCGTTCATCGCCAGCGCCCGGGCGCTCCGGCTCGAGATCGCCGCCGACTATCTCGTGATGGCCGCCTGGCTCGCCTATTTGAAGTCGGCGCTCCTCCTCCCGCGCGAGGCCGCGCCCGACCCCGACCCGGAGGAACTGGCCGAGCGGCTTCGCTGGCGCCTGCAGCGGCTGGATGCGATGCGCGCCGCGGCCGACCGGCTGATGGCGCGCGACCTCCTCGGCCGCGATGTCTTCCTGCGCGGCGCGCCCGAGGGGCTGACCACGCTTCGCCGAAGCCGCCTCGAAGCCAGCCTCTACGACCTGCTGTCGGCCTATGGCGGTCTCCATGCCCGCCAGAAGGCGATGAGCTGGACCCCGCACGACCGCGGCCGGATCCTGAGCCTCGAACAGGCGCTCGAGCGTCTTTCGGCTCTCGTCGGCCAGGCGCTGGACTGGACGGACCTATGCCGTTTCCTGCCCGACAGCGACGATCCGCTGCTCGCCCGCTCGGCCCGCGCCTCGAGCTTCGCCGCCGCCCTCGAGCTCACCCGGACGGGCCGGACGGAACTGGCCCAGGCCGAGCCCTTCGGCCCGCTGCTGCTGCGGCTGCGCCCGGCTGAGGGCGCCTAGAGGAAGCCCTCGGTCGAATAGAGGCGCGCGAAGTCGTTGGGCCAGGCGAAGTTGGTGAAGCTCATGCCGATGGTCAGCGTGCGCCCCGTCACATGGTGCCACCAGCCGACGGGGATGAACAGGATCTCGCCCGGCCCGATCTCGACGGTCAGTCGCCGGACGCTCGCGCCGCCCAGCGTCGCATCCGCGCCGAAGGCGCTGAAGCAGTGGCGGTGGTTCGCCATGGCGGGCGTCTCGGCGGGCGAGACCAGCTCGACGCGCTTCACCCCCACCATGTTCACCAGCAGGTTCTGGGTGAGGTCATGATGCCAGGGCGTCACCGTGCCGCGCGGCCCCATCCAGAAGAAGCCGTCACCCAGCGGCCCGGGCGCGAGATAGCCCGGCAGGTCGCCCACGTCCGCCCACAGCGGGGCGAGCGCCTTGCGGTTGAGCCCCGTGTTGTTGGCCGTCACGTAGAAGTCGTTCGTCTCGGGGTCGGCGCGCAGCCGCTCGATCACCTCGGCAAAGGGCATCCGCGTCTTGTGCGAGATCGAGTTCAGCTCGAACTCGGGGTCGCCCTCGCGCCCCGTCTGCACCTCGACCTCGGGATTGCCCACCTTCGCCAGCAGCCCGTCGAGCGTCCAGCCCAGGCCCGGCCAGTGATCGACGAGGCCGGTCAGCACGACAGGCGTCAGCGTGGCGTAATGTTCGGCGAAGAAGGTCTCGGCGTCGAGCCGGTCGCGGCGCGGCACGGCGTCAAGCGCCAGGCCCTCCAGCCGCGCCCGGCAGGCAAGCAGCCAGTCGCGCTTGGCGAGCCGGGCGCGAAGCCGCTCGGCGGCGCGCACATAAGGGTGCGCTCGGGCAGCGGCGATCTCGGCGCGGACGAGGGCAAGATCGGCACCGGCGCGCGCCTGTTCGGCCAGGATCGCCTCGTCGGGGTCGCCCAGCAGCAGCCGCTCGGCGATCGCCCGGCGCGCCTCCTCGTCGAGCGCGGCCGGCTGGGCGCGGATGCCCAGCGCCCTCAGCGGATCGTCAGCCCTGAAGCCCTTTCGCGCGTCCAGCATGAGGCCCCGATGCGCCGCCCGCATGACAATCGGATGACAGGTCAGAGCTGCTCATAGGGGATCCCGAAGGTGTCGCAGGCATCGGGGTCGCCGCTCTCGAAGCCGCGCGTCAGCCAGCGCACGCGCTGCGCGGCCGAGCCATGGGTGAAGCTGTCGGGCACGGCAAAGCCCTGCGACCGTTTCTGCAGCGTGTCGTCGCCGATCGCCTGGGCGGCGCGCACGCCTTCCTCGAAATCGCCCGGCTCCAGCAGGCCGCGGTTGCGCGCCGCCCACACGCCGGCGAAACAGTCGGCCTGGAGTTCCAGCCGCGTCGAAAGCTGGTTCGCCTCGGCCCGGCTTCGCGCGCGCTGCTGGCGCGCCTGCACCTGTTGCGAGATGCCCGTCACCGTCTGCACATGGTGGCCGACCTCGTGCGCGATCACATAGGCCGCCGCGAAATCGCCCGGCGCGCCGAAGCGCCGCGCCAGCTCGTCGAAGAAGCCGGTGTCGAGATAGACCTTGCGGTCGGCCGGGCAGTAGAAGGGCCCGGATTCCGAGGTCGCGCCGCCGCAGCCCGAGCGGATCCCGCCCTCGAAGAATACCAGCGTCGGCGGCGCATAGCGCTCCCCGTTCGCTGCGAAGATGGCGCTCCACGTGTCCTCGGTCGTCGCCAGCACCCGGGCGACGAAGCTGTCGGTGTCGGACTGCAGCTGCGACCGCGCCTCGGGGCCCGACGGCGCCCCGCCCGGCGCTGCCCCCTGCGGCGCCATGTCCACCGGCACCGAACACATGTTGAGCGCCAGCACCGCGCCCACGACCAGCACGATCCCCACCAGCCCGAACTTCGAGCCGACCAGCGGCAGGATGAGCGGCAGGAATCCGCCCAGCCCGCCCATGCCGCCGGCCCGCTGCCCGCCACCGAGGCCGAACCCGCCCTCGCCCCGGCGGTTCTCGATGTTGCTGCTTTCCCGCTGGTCGTCGAGACGCATCACACCCTCTCCCCCTTGTCCCGGCTGCAGGATAGGGCAGCCGTCTGGCCTTGGCGAGCCGAAACAGGTGGGCAGGGCTGGTGGCTTTGCGGGGTTGTGCCAGCGCATCCCGACCCCACATCGGCCTTTCGCAGAAGGAGATTCCCGTGATCCGACCGTTGCTTGGCCTTGCCGCCCTCGCCGGCCTCGCGCCTGCCGTCGCGCTCGTCCCGACGGCCGCAGCCGCCGCCCCGCCCATCGTCGCCTTCGAGTTGCCCGAGGAGCCCGGCCTCCGCTCCAGCGTCTGGGCTGAGGGGCTTGCCCACCCCTGGGGGCTGGCCTTCCTGCCCGATGGCCGCGCCCTGGTGACCGAGCGCGGCGGCACGCTTCGAATCGTCGGCCGCAACGGCCGGGTCGGGCCCCCCGTCGCCGGCGTTCCGAAGGTCGCCGCCGTCGGCCAGGGCGGGCTTCTGGATGTCGCGCTCCATCCGGATTTCGCGCGCAACGGCCTCGTCTATCTCGCCCACAGCGTCGGCACGCGCGATGCGAACATGACGGCCGTCTCGCGCGGGCGACTGTCCGGCAACATGCTGACGGAGGTGACCGAGCTCATCCGCAACCCCCGCCCCAAGAGCGGGGGGCAGCATTTCGGCTCGCGCCTCCTGTTCCTGCCAGACGGCTCGCTCCTCGTCGCCATCGGCGACGGCGGCAATCCGCCGGCCAGCCTCGACGGGGCCAACATCCGCGACCAGGCGCAGAACCCGCAGAGCTGGTTCGGCAAGGTGCTGCGCGTCACCGGCGAAGGCGCCCCGGTGAAGGACAATCCCGGCGTCGCCAGCCCCCGGCTCGGCTGGGACCCCCGGGTGTGGACGATCGGCCACCGCAACATCCAGGGACTCGCACGCGATCCCCGGACCGGCGCCATCTGGGCGACCGAGCATGGCGCGCGCGGCGGCGACGAACTCAATCGCCTGGCCGCCGGGCAGAATTATGGCTGGCCGGTCGTGACCTATTCGGTCGAGTATTCGGGCAAGCCCATCACGTCCGAACGCTCGCGCCCGGGCATGCAGGACCCCGTCTCGGTCTGGACTCCGTCGATCGCCGCCTCGGGCCTCGCCGTCTATCGCGGCCGCGCCCTCCCGGCGCTCGACGGCGCGCTCCTGGCTGGCGGCCTCATGAGCGAGGATGTGCGGGTGATCCGGCTGACAGCCGCCGGCGCCCCGGCGCGCGAGACGCGGGTCAAGATCGGTGCGCGCGTGCGCGACGTGCGGGTCGGGCCGGACGGTCTCGTCTACGTGCTGACCGACGAGCCCGAGGGCCGGATCCTGCGCCTCGCCCCCGCCCGCTGACCAGCTGGGCCGGGGCCTCGCCACGGGATTTATCCGCAGGCTGTAAGATCCTATAAGATCGCTATGGACCCGGTCCGCAATCCCTTCGCGCCGGGGGCGGGAAGCCGCCCGCCCGAGCTGGCCGGCCGCGAGGAGCTGATCGAGCGCGCGCACATTGCGCTCGATCGCGCCGCGCAGGGGCGCCCCGCACGCGGCTTCGTGCTCTACGGGCTGCGCGGCGCGGGTAAGACGGTGCTGCTCGGCCAGATCCGCGCCGACGCCGAGGCGCGCGGCCTCTTCGCCGTCCGCCTCGAGGCGCCCGAGGATCGCTCGCTGCCCGCGCTGCTCGCGCCCTCGCTTCGCACGCTGCTGCTCCGGCTCGACCGCGTGCAGTCGGCCAAGTCGGGCGCGAAGCGGGCACTGAAGGCGCTGGCCGGCTTCGCGAAGCTCAAGGTCAAATATGCCGATATCGAGGTCAGCCTCGACTTCGATTCCGAGCGCGGCCTTGCCGATTCGGGCGATCTCGAGCTCGACCTGACCGACCTGTTCCTTGCCATCGGCGAGGCCGCGCGCGAACGCGGCACGGCCGTCATCCTCGACATCG
>JBKBUL010000079.1:0-7680 GCA_046290045.1 Sphingomonadaceae bacterium | reverse complement strand
GTCCGGCGCTGCCAGGCCGCCTTCGTCGCCACCCAGGCCGTGCTCGAGCGCGAGGGCCGGATGGGCGCGTTCGGCGCGCTGGCGGCGGCGGCCGCGCACGAGCTGGGCGGGCCGCTCGGCACCATCACGCTGATTGCCCGCGATCTCGAGGACAGCCTCGGCCGCCACCCCGAGCTTGGGGCCGACATCCAGCTCCTCAATCAGGAGGTGCGCCGCGCGCGCGACATCCTGACCGGCATTTCCGAGCGCGCCGAAGCCGAGGACCCCTTCCCGGAACTGGCGCTTCCCGTGCTGCTGCGCGAGGTGCTTGAACCCTTCGAACCCACGCGCGTGCCGGTCGAACTCAAGGTCGAGTGGGAACCGGGCGGCGGCCCGGTGGTGCGCCGCTCGCCGGAACTGCTGCACGGCCTCGCCAACTTCCTCGCCAACGCGCTTCGCCATGCCCGCAGCCGGGTCCGGCTCGAGGCCGGCGAGACCCCGGCCGAACTGTGGGTCGCGGTCGCCGACGATGGCGCCGGCTTCGCGCCCGACATCCTGCCCAAGCTCGGCGAGCCCTTCCTCGGCCCGAGCTTCTCGCGCTCCGGCTCCACCGGCCTTGGCATCTTCATCGCGACGACGCTCCTCGAGCGCACCGGCGCGCGCCTCGCCTTCGCCAACCTGCCAGAAGGGGGAGCAAGGGTGGAAATCCGCTGGTGGCGCGCCGATATCGAGGCCGAAATCAAGCTCCCCGCGCTCGAAAGGCCCGCCTGATGCTCGCTGCCTCGCCCATTGGCACCCCCGGCCCCGGTCCCGCACCGATGCCCGCCGAGCAGGGCGTCCTGCTGCTTGCCGACGATGACACCAGCTTCCGCCAGCGGCTTGCGGTCACGCTCGGCCGCCGCGGCTTCGACGTGCGCGCGGCCGCAAGCCTCGCCGAGGCGCGCAGCCTCATGCGCGAGATCGAGCCGGCCTACGCCGTCCTCGACCTTCGTCTCGGCGACGGCAACGGCCTCGATCTCGTCGCCGAACTTCGCCAGCGCCACCCGGCCATCCGCATCGTGATCCTGACAGGCTATGGCAATCTCGCGACCGCGGTCGCAGCCGTCAAGGAAGGCGCCATCGACTATCTGGCGAAGCCCGCCGACCCGGAGGACATCGTCGCGGCCCTGCTCGCCTCCGAGGGCGAACGCCCCGAGCCGCCGGCCGAGCCGATGTCGGCCGACCGGGTCCGCTGGGAGCATATCCAGCGCGTCTATGAGCTGTGCGACCGCAACGTCTCGGAAACCGCGCGCCGCCTGAAGATGCACCGCCGCACCCTGCAGCGCATCCTCGCGAAGCGCTCGCCGCGCTGACGCGCGGGGGGCGCTCGCCGCGCTGACGCGCGGGGGGCGCTCGCCGCGCTGACGCACGGGGGGCGCTCGCTGCGCTGACGCACGGGGGGCGCTCGCTGCGCTGAGGCGCGGACGCTCGAAAGCGGCGCCGCCGGGCACTCAGCCCGCCAGATACTTGTCCAGCGTCGCGTGGAAGTGGCGGATTCGCGCTTCCTGGTAGCGGCCCAGCTCCACCCGGCCGTTGGGCGAGGAGATCAGCCCTTCCTGCACATGCGGCAGGTTGGCCATGTCCTGGTCATAGACACCGCCCAGCCGCCCCCAGGCCGTCACGCTCGACCAGGGCTCGTCGTCCTTCAGGAAGATCATCTCGGCCGCGCGCGGAACCGGCTCGCCCCTCGGCGCCTTGGCCAGCACCCGCACCTCCATCAGCGTCGCGTGCTGGTCGGGCCAAGGCCGCCAGCGATAGCTGATGTTCGACATGAATCCGCCCCAGGGCGAGAGATTGGGGAACACATTGTAGGTCCAGGCGTCCAGCAGCTCCGCGTCCGAGGCGCTCGCAGCCTCGGCCTCGTAGCCAAGTGCCGCCAGCGCCGCCCGGTTGCGCGCCCCCAGCGCGGCGCGCGCCGTCTGGCCCGGCTCCAGCTCGATGGGCGCGGCCTCCTCGCTGGTGCGCCCGGCGCCGCCGGCGAAGGCGTCCAGGATCGCCTCGTCGCTCATCGGCCCGAGGTGCGGGCTCGGCACGCCGAACGGGGTCAGCGCGAGGTTCACATGGTCGCCCCACAGCGAGTATCGACTGTTGGCATCGCCCGTGAACGGCAGGATCTGCGGGTGGGTCACGATCGAGTGCCAGGCCTCCATGAACGCCTCGGCCACCACCTTCCAGTTGGCGCGGATCACCTTCGCGACCCAGACGGCAGTATAGTTCCGCTCCTGCCCCCAGCGCGCGAAGTGCGCCGGCAGCGGCGCCAGATAGTCATTGAGCGGCGGGGCCTTGCCGTCCCAGTTCACGAACCAGTAGCCGGCCCAGCTTTCCGCCCGCACCTCGGGCAGGCGCATGGCCTCGTCGGACAGATGCTGGAAGTCCCAGCGGCACGGGATATGCTTCAGGCGGCCGTCATTGGCCCAGGTGAAGGCGTGGAAGGGGCATTGCAGCTCGGCCGCCGGCCCGCTCTCGGTCCGGAGCTTGCGGCCGCGATGCAGGCAGACGTTCCAGAAGGCCTTCACCCCGCCATCGGCCTGCCGAACCAGCAGCACCGACTTGCCCAGATTGTCATAGACGACCGTGTCGCCCGGCTCCGGGAATTCGTCGTCGCGCGCCGCCATCTGCCACACGCGCGGCCACATCCGCTCGCGCTCGGCGGCGAAGAAGGCGTCGCTCGTGTAGCGGCTGGCATCGAGCGGCGCGGTGCCCTGGTCGGTGAAGCTGTCGGCCTTGTAGATGTCGGGCACGGGCGGCACGTCGCGCGCCCAGATCTCGGGCACGCCGTCGCCGGGGCAGTGCGGCACCAGTTGGGCGGGATCGCGATCGGCCATGGGTCTCCTCCGTGGCGCCCATGCTAGCGCAGCGCCCATGGCCCGCCACCCCGCGAAGCTGCTAAGGCCTGCCGGGCGATGAGAGATCCGCTTTCGATCCGCCGCCTCTACGGCCGCGCCCAGGGCCATCCGCTTCGCGAACGGGCCCAGCGCCTCGTCGATGGGCTTCTGCCCCGTCTCGCGGTTCCGGCCGAGGGGCCGCTCACGGCCGCGCGCCTCTTCGGCGATGATCGTCCGCTCGCGCTCGAGATCGGTTTCGGCAAGGGCGAGCATCTGGCCTTCCAGGCCGCCCGCCGGCCGGACTGGGGGTTCCTGGGCGCCGAGCCCTATCTCAATGGGGTGGCCGGCCTGCTCGCCGAGATCGAGACGAGCGGCCTTGCCAACATCCGCATCCACCGCGGCGACGCGCTCGACCTGCTCGAGCGCCTGCCTGATTCCAGCCTCGAGACGGTGTGGCTCCTCCACCCCGACCCCTGGCCCAAGGCGCGCCACGCCAAGCGCCGCTTCGTGAACCCCGGCCCGCTCGGGCTCGTCGCCGCGAAGCTCAGGCCCGGCGGCGAGTTCAGGATCGCGACAGACCATGTCGGCTACCTCCGCCATGTGCTGGTGACGATGCAGAACCACCCCGCCTTCGACTGGACGGCCGAGTGCCGCGCCGACTGGGAGGCCGTGCCCGCCGACTGGCCCGACACGCGCTTTGCCAAACGGGCCCGCGCGCTCGGCCACGAGGTCTGGCGCTTGATTTATCGCCGCCGCTGACCAACTGGGCAGGTCATGGTGCAGATGCTCGAGTTCGAAAAGCCGGTCGCAGCCCTCGATTCCGAGATTGCCGCGCTCGCCGCAGACCCGGCGCAGACGCCCGAGCGGCAGAAGCTCGAGGCCCGTCGCGACCGGCTCCTGGCCGACATCTACGGCAACCTCACGCCGTGGCAGAAGGCGCTCGTCGCCCGGCACCCCGGCCGGCCGCGCTTCCTGGCCATCGCCCACGCCCTGTTCGAGGATTTCGTGCCCCTCGCAGGAGACCGCGCCTTCGCCGATGATGTCGCGATGCTGGGCGGCCCGGCGCGCTTCCGCGGGCAGCGGGTCATGCTGATCGGCCAGGAGAAGGGGCACGACACCGAAAGCCGCGTGAAGCGCAACTTCGGCATGGCCATGCCCGAGGGCTATCGCAAGGCGGCCCGGCTCGTCCGGATGGCCAGCCGATTCGGCCTGCCCGTTGTCACGCTCGTCGACACGCCCGGCGCCTTCCCCGGAATCGGCGCCGAGGAACGCGGCCAGGCCGAGGCGATCGCGCGCGCGACCGAGGCCTGTTTCGAGGCGCGCGTGCCCGTCGTCAGCGTCATCGTCGGCGAGGGCATGTCGGGCGGCGCGCTCGGGATCGCGGCCGCCAACCGCGTCCTCATGCTCGAACATGCCATCTACGCCGTCATCTCGCCCGAGGGCTGCGCGTCGATCCTCTGGCGCGATTCCGCCAAGGCGCCGCTTGCCGCCGAGGCGATGCGGATCACCGCGGCCGACCTCATGGCGCTCGGCGTGATCGACGGCGTCATCCCCGAGCCGGTCGGCGGCGCCCATCGCGCACCGGCCGCCGCCATCGCCGCCATCGGCGATGCGCTCGCCGGGGCGCTCGCCGGGCTGGCCCCGCTCGATGGCGATGCGCTGGTCCGAGACCGGCGCGCCCGCTTCCTCGCCTTCGCCCGCGCCGAAGCGAGGGCCGCCTGATGCTGTCCCGCCTCTCCACGGTCGCCCGCGCCGCGCTTGCCGCCACCGCGATCGCCGTCGCCACCGTCCCCGCCCAGACCCCGGCCTGGACGCAGGCGCAGCTCTCCGGCCTGTCCGCGCGCGACAAGCAGCTGGGCGCGCAGGGCTATCAGGAAATCCTGCGCGAGTTCGGCGGCAAGGTGGATGGCCCGCTCGCCGACTATGTGCGCTCGGTGGGCCTGAAGGTTGCCCTCGAATCGGTGCCCGGCTCCCGCCCCTCGGACTGGACGATCACCCTGCTGAACTCGCCGGTGCCCAACGCCATGGCGACCCCGGGGGGCTATCTCTACATCACCCGTGGGCTTCTCGCGATGATCAACTCCGAGGCGGAGCTCGCCTCGGTACTCGGCCACGAGGCCGGCCATGTCGCCGCCCGCCATTCCGACCGCCGCCAGAGTCGGGCCGCCATCGGCGGAATCGCCTCGATCGCTGCTGCCGTGCTGACCGGCTCCAGCGAGATCGGCCAGCTTGCCAATCTCGGCACGTCGGCCTGGGTCGCGGGCTTCTCGCGCGGGCAGGAGAATGAGGCCGACACGCTCGGCCTGCGCTACATGATGGCCGCCGGCTATGATCCGCGCGCCGCAGCCTCGATGCTGCAGGCGCTCGAGCGCGTCGCTGCCGTCGAGGGCCAGCAGTCGATGGAGCGGGGCGGCGCTGCCTCCATCTTCTCCACCCACCCCGTCACGTCCGAGCGCGTGCAGCGCGTCGCCCGGCAGGCCGCGCAGACCGGGCGCACGGGCGCGATCAACCGCGAGGCCTACCTCTCGGCGATCGACGGCATGACCTTCGGCGACGCGCCCGAGCAGGGCATCGTCTCGGGCCCCAGCTTCCGCCACGCCTCGCTCCGCCTCGGCTTCGACGCGCCGCCGGGCTTCACCCTCCAGAACAGCCCGCAGGCGGTTGCCGGGCGGGGCCGCGACGGCAGCCAGTTCGTCTTCCAGGGCGTGCAGGCGCCGGCCGGCCAGCGCCTCGATTCCGTCGCCGAGCAGGTCTGGCGGCAGATGACGAACAACCGCGTGCCCCCGGTGCGCGGCGGCTTCCGCGAGGTGAACTCGATCGACGCCTTCACGAGCGAGGCGCGCCTCGCCTCGGCGCGCGGCCAGGTCGATGTCGGCGTCCATGTCTTCCGCACCGACCCCAATTCGGTCTGGCTGATCCGGACCATTGCACCGGCCGGCCGCGGCCCGCAGTTCGAGAGCCTGCTCCAGTCCTTCCGCCGCCTGTCCCCAGCCGAGGTCGAGCGGGCGCGCGCCGGCCGCCGCCTCGATGTCGTGACCGTCCGCGCCGGCGACACGCCGGCCTCGCTGGCGCAGCGCATGTCCCCGCCCTACAACCGGGTGCAGAGCTTCCTGGCGCTCAACGGCCTCCCCGATCGCCCGCTGCAGCCCGGCGAGCGGGTGAAGCTGATCGTCGGCTGACCGGCTTGGCGCCTTTCCCCGACTGCCCGGGCGGCCGGCCCGAGCGGCCGTTACCGACGCTGCTGGTCGCCTGCGCCGTCCTCGTCGATCCCGACGGCCGGATCCTCGTGACCGACCGGCCGCCGGGCAAGGAGATGGCGGGCCTGTGGGAGTTTCCCGGCGGCAAGGTCGAGCCGCTCGAAAGCCCCGAAGCGGCGCTGGTGCGCGAACTGGCCGAGGAACTGGGGATCGAGACGGCAACCAGCTGCCTTGCCCCCTGCGGCTTCGCATCGCATGACTATGCGGCGAAGCGGGTGGTGCTGCTGGCCTATGCCATCCGCAAGTGGCAGGGCACGCCCGCCCCGCGCGAGGGGCAGCGGCTCCAATGGGTGCGCGTCAACGACCTGTTCCGCCTCGACATGCCGCCTGCCGACCGGCCGCTTCTCGGCCAGATCGCCGCCCTGCTCTGAAGGCCTATTTCCCGCCCGAGACCATCCGCCAGATCCCGAGCACGATGAGCGAGCCGATGACGGCGCCGATGAAGCCGGCATATTGGCCCTCCCCGTACATGCCGGTCGCCTGGCCGATCCAAGTGAACAGAAGGGCGCCGAGGATTCCGAGGAAGGTCGTGAGCAGGCAGCCCTGCGGGTTGCGCGGGTCTGACGAGATCATCCGGGCCAGCAGGCCCGCGAAGAACCCGATGAGGACAACGCCGATCCAGCTGCCTGCCATGCCCCGCTCCCTGCCTGAACCGACGCCAGCCTACAGGCGGGCCAGCCGGTCGGCAATCAGCCGGATGGCGTGCGGGTTCCAGCCCAGCCCGGCATGGCTTCCCGGCACTTCCAGATTCTCGGCAAGCGGCCCCGGCCGCGCGCGGGCCGCCTCGGGGTGGACGATCCCGTCGCCGGTCGCGGCAATCGCCGTCAGCGGCACTGGCGGCAGCGCGCCGGGCTGCCACTCGACCGGGGCCGAATCGATCGGGTGGCCGGCGATCCGCTCGTAGAGCCGCCAGGCATTGTTCGAGGTGAGGCAGCCCGAGACCGGCGAGCCCAGCGTGATCACCTGCCGAACGCCTTCCGGGAACCGGCGTGCCAGCTCGACGGCATAGAGGCCGCCGAGGCTCCAGCCGATCAGCGCCACCGGCTCGCCCGCCTGCCCGGCGAAGTCGAGGAACCGCCGCTCCAGCGCCTCGAAGGTGCCCGGCCTCAGGCCCATGTTGCGGCCGAGCTTCCAGCCTTCCACCTTGTGCCCCACGGCCGAGAGCGCGCCGCGCATCGGTGCCGTCGCCCAGTCGCCCGAGAGAAAGCCGGGCAGCACCAGCACATGCCGGTTCGGCCAGTGCGGCAACTGCCGGATCAGGGCGACCCGCTGCTTGCGGAAGGCCGCCAGCTCAGCGACCGCGCGCACCTCGGCGGCATAGGCCAGCCGCCCCGGCGGGCCGGGGCGCCGGACCGTATCCGAACCGAAGCTGGCGTCCTGCGCAGTCACGCCAGGGACATAGGGCGATGCCGGCGCCTTTTCAAAGCCCCAGCGCCGACGTCGCCGGCTCAGGCACCGAAGGTCCGCTGCCACCAGCCCCGGCGCGGCGACGCTGCGCCTTCGGCCGGTTCGGCCTCGGGTGCGGCGTCCGTCACGGGCACCGCCTCGACCGCCGCTTCGGCTGCACCCTCCGGCACGGG
>JBKBUL010000078.1:0-7791 GCA_046290045.1 Sphingomonadaceae bacterium | reverse complement strand
ATGGTGGGCGGTGAGGGGTTCGAACCCCCGACCCTCTCGGTGTAAACGAGATGCTCTACCGCTGAGCTAACCGCCCGGCCATTGGCCTTTCGCCTGCATCGCTGCTAGCCGAGGCGAAGGTGCCGCGAAAGATGGACACGACATGCCGTTCGAACCTGAGCTGCTCGCCCGCATCCCCGCCTTTCTCGAATCGACCTACCTGAAGCCGGGCAAGCTGCCCGGCGCGCTCGTCCGCGTGCTCCACAGGGGCGAGCCGGTGCTCGAATCGGTCCAGGGCCATGCCGATGTGGCGAGCGGTCGCGCCTACGCGCCGGATACGATCTTCCGGATCTACTCCATGACCAAGCCGATCACTTCGGTCGCGCTGATGATGCTGGTCGAGGAGGGCCGTATCCAGCTCGACGATCCGGTGCATCGCTACATCCCGGCCTGGCGGGACCTTCAGGTCTACAAGGGCGGCACGCTGAAGACGGGCTGGCTGACGACTGCCCCCTCGAGGCCCATGCTGGTCATCGACTTGCTTCGCCACACGGCTGGGCTCACCTACGGGTTCCAGCTCAACAGCAATGTCGATGCCGCCTATCGCCGGCTTGGAATCGGCGAGATCGAGAAGGGCGACATCACGCTCGAGCAGATGATCGGGATGCTGGCCGAGCTGCCGCTCGAATTCTCGCCGGGGGACTGGTGGAACTACTCGGTGGCGACCGACGTCGTCGGCTGGCTCGTTCAGGTCGTTGCAGGCCAGCCCTTCGAGGATTTCCTCGCCCAGCGGATCTTCAGGCCCTGCGGCATGGTGGATACCGGATTCCATGTCCGCCAGGGCCAGGCGCACAGGTTGGCGACCTGCTACCAGCCAGCGAAGGGCGGCGGAATCGAAGTGCAGGACCAGGCCGAAACCTCGAGCTTCCTGAAGCCCCCGTCCTTCGTCTCGGGCGGCGGCGGGCTGGTCTCGACGGCGGATGATTACCTGCGCTTTGCCGAAGCCCTTCGCACCGGGCGCCCGCGCCTCGTCGGCCCCCGAACGCTCGCCCTGATGACGGCCAATCACCTGCCGGGCGGCAAGGACCTGCCGGCCCTCTCGCGATCGGCCTTCTCCGAGGCGGCCTATGAAGGCGTCGGCTTCGGCCTCGGCTTCGCCACGACCACCGCCGTGCACAAGACCCTAATCGCCGGCAACAATGGCGACTGGTTCTGGGGTGGGGCGGCTTCCACCTTCTTCTGGGTCGATCCCGCCGAAGAGCTGACGGTGCTGTTCCTGACCCAGCTCATCCCTTCGTCGACCTGGCCCGTTCGCCGCCAGCTTCGAACCCTGGTCTATTCCGCCATCAGCTGAAGGGGGCCGGGCCCGTCTCAGCTGGTCCGCGGCAGCACCTGCCGCCAGGCGGTGACGGCCACGCTCGCGAACAGGCCAGCCTTGGCATAGGGGTCGTCCGCCGCGAAGGCGACGGCGGCGCGGCGATCGGGAAAGTCCATCAGCATCATCGATCCGATCGGCGCGCCCTCGTCATCGAGGAGCGGACCAGCCACCACGACCCGATCGATCTGGGATTCGAGATAGGCCAGATGCTCGGCGCGCGTGCTTGCGCGCAGGGACTGCTGCATGGGCTTGTCGATGCAGTGGATGGCGAAGACCGGCACGGCTTCGACATTGGCAAGCTGCCTGCGCCCTGTCCAGAAGCCACCCGCGCGCACGAACCGGCTGCCGGCCGCTGCCTTGACGCCCGCCGCCTGCGCAGGTAGAGGCGCGCCCTCATCTGAAGCATCGGGCATCGGGGCGGCACGCGTCCTGCCCCGCCACCAGTTTCGAGGACCAGACCATGTCGCGCGTGTGCGAGCTTACGGGCAAGGGCCGCCAGATCGGCCACAATGTCAGCCATGCGAACAACAAGACCAAGCGCACCTTCCTGCCCAACCTCCAGGACGTGACGCTGATGTCCGAGGCGCTCGGCCAGTCGGTCCGGCTGCGCGTCTCCACCCATGGGCTGCGCTCGGTCGAGCATGTGGGCGGTCTCGACAACTGGCTTTTGAAGACTCGCGACGAGAAGCTGAGCCTGCGTGCACGGCGCCTGAAGCGCGACATCGCCAGGAAGCAGGCTGCCGCTTCGGCCTGAGGGCCGCGCACGGCCAGGGGCAGCCCTGTGTCTGTCGGTGGCGTGACGCCGGCAATCGCCTTGCGGCTGAATGAACGCCGTTTTCAGGATCCGGCAAGTGCCTGCGTGGCACGACTCGGGCATCACGTCAGGGAAGGATGCCCGGGATGAAGACACTTCTTGCCACCGCTGCTGCGGCGACTGCCTTTGCCACCCTTCCGGCGCCGGCCCTGGCCGGTGATCGCTGGGAGCGCGACGAGCGGCGCGCCTATGCGCAGGGTTTTCGCGATGGCCAGCGCAGCGACCATCGTGGCTGGCACCGCGGCCCGGCCGCGTGGCAGCCCTACCAGAACGGCAGCCGCTGGGATGACCGGCGCTGGAATGACGCCGCCTGGCGGGACAGCGGCTGGTCGTCGGGAACGGTCTATCGCGGCGCGCAGGTGCGCGGCAACGATCGCTACTGGTGGGGCCCGAACGGGCAGGTCTACTGCCGCCGCTCGGATGGAACCACCGGCGTCATCGTCGGCGCGATCGCAGGCGGCACGCTTGGCAACATGGTCGCCGCCCAAGGGGACAAGCGCCTGGGCAGCGTGATCGGCGGCACGCTGGGGGCTATCCTCGGCCGTGAGATCGATCGCGGCAACGCCCGCTGCCGCTGACCCCGGGCCATCAGCTTGCGCGCACCCCGCGCGCGATGAAGAAGCCGTCCGCGCCGCCGGCTTCCCCCCACAATGCCGGGCGCGTGCGGACGGCGCTCCCCGCCGGCGACAGGCCGGCGGGGAGCTCGGATTCGAGGATCGGCTGTTCCAGCAGCAACGCCGGCCGCTCTGCCCAGACCGCCTCGCCTTCCTCGGGTTCCAGCGAGCAGACAGCATAGACGAGCCGCCCGCCGGGCTTCAGCCAGCCGGCCGCGCGTGCCAGCAGCACCTTCTGCAGCGTGACGAGCGGCGCGAAATCGAGCGCGGCCTTCAGGTAGAGAAGATCGGGATGGCGCCGGAAAGTCCCGCTCGCCGAGCAGGGCGCGTCGAGCAGGATGGCATCGAAGGCGCGTTTCGGTTCCCACAGCAGCGCATCCGCTTCGACGATGGCAGCGGACAGGCCCGTCCGCTCCAGGTTCGCGCGCAACCGTCGCAGCCGGCGGCCATTGCTGTCGAGCGCCGTCACGCGCGCGCCGGCCGCAGCCAGCTGCAACGTCTTGCCGCCCGGTGCCGCGCAGAGGTCGAGCACGTCGAGCCCCCTCACCTCGCCCAGCAGCCGGGCCGGAAGCGAGGCCGCCACATCCTGCACCCACCAGGCCCCCGTCCCGAACCCCTCCAGCGTTTCGACAAGGCGCGATCCGGGCAACCGCACATGGCCCTCCATCAGGCTTGTTCCGCCGAGCCGCGCGCACCAGTCGGCCGTCGTGTCCGGGTTCCGGAGCGTGAGATCGGTCGGTGGAATCTCCGCGAGGCGCTGCGCCGCTGCCTCCACTTCGGCGGGGCCCCAGGCCTTCGCCCATCGGTCCGCCCAGGGGGGAGGGACAACCGGCGTCGGCACTGTTGCGCCCTGCCTGAGCAGGGTTCCGAGCACGCCGTGCACGAGCCGCCGAGGCCCGCCTTCGAGCTGGCCGAGTGCCGTCGAAATCGTGGCGTGCGGTGGCGTCCCGAGCAGCACATGCCCGGCCAGCGCGACCCGAAGCACGTGGCGGGCGCGGGCATCGGCTGGCAGCGGCCGGGCCGTCGCCGAATCGATCAGCCCGTCCAGCCCGGCAAGGTGCCGAAGCGCGCCGCTGGCGAGCGCGCGGGCGAGCGCCCGATCCGCCGGCAGCAGGCCGGCTGCGGCCCCGTCGAGCAGGCCGTCCAGCGGCCGGCCCAGTACAAGCACGCCGTGCAGAAGCCGGACCGCCGCCTTCCGGGCAGCAAGCCCCGGTGTCAGGTCAGGATTTTGCAGCGGGCGCCTCGCCTCAGACCCGCGGATCGGGCCGTCGCGCGCTGCCGCCAAGCCCCAGCGCGCTCGGCCGGCTGGGTTCCGCCTCGCGGACCGGCCAGGGGCTGGGTGTCCCCCGTCCGCCGCCACCGCCCGCGCCCGCGCCCGGCCCCGCCATGGCTTCGAGGGCGGCGATCCGGTTCTCGGGCGCGGGGTGGGTGCTGAACAG
Organism: Sphingomonadaceae bacterium; assembly: GCA_046290045.1. GTDB lineage: Bacteria > Pseudomonadota > Alphaproteobacteria > Sphingomonadales > Sphingomonadaceae > Sandaracinobacteroides. The sequence continues at coordinate 3,567 of JBKBUL010000078.1, read as the reverse complement.
GCTGTCGCGAACGCCGCCGATCCCCGGACTTACGATGTAGAGCGAGGCCGCGGCGGGATTTGCCTCGGCCACAGGGTTCGGAATGCGGCGCGCCGCGCCCTGCAGCTTGGCAAGCGCCGAAGCGAGCTTCAGCGGCTGGCCGGAGATCTCGGCGCCGGCGGCATCAGCGCCATATTCGCGGGTTCGGCTGATCGCCATCTGCACCAGAGCCGCCGCAATCGGCGCCACGATCATCGCGATCAGGGCCACGAAGGCGTTCGACTGGCCGTTCGACCCCCGCAGGAACAGCGCCCAGTTGCCGATCATCGAGATGGCACCGGCGAGCGTTGCCGTCACCGTCATGACCAGCGTGTCGCGGTTCTTCACATGCGCGAGTTCATGCGCCATCACGGCCGCGATCTCGTCCCGGTCGAGCATCTGCAACAGGCCCGTGGTGGCGGCCACCGCCGCATTCTGCGGGTTGCGGCCGGTCGCAAACGCGTTCGGCTGCGCCTGTTCGACCAGATAGACCCGCGGCATCGGCAGCCCCGCGCGTGCAGCGAGCGGCTCGACGATCCGGTACAGCAGGTGATCCGGCCCCACCTCCTTCGCGCGGTGCATCTTCAGGACGAGGCTGTCGCTGTTCCAGTAGGCGAACAGGTTCATGGCAGCCGCCAGACCGAAGGCGATCAGCATCCCGCCGCGGCCGGCGATGAGCAAACCGAGGCCCATGAACAGCGCGACCAGCGCTGCCATCAGCATGAAGGTGCGGATCTGGTTCATGGCCCCAATCTGGCACGCGGCCGCCGGATTTCAATTCCCGGCGGCGCGCCCGCCCAGGAAAGGCCCGATCCGCTTCATGTAGGAGACCGGGAACAGGCGCGTCATCCAGTCGATGAATCGCGCGTCCGGCCCAATCAGCACACGGTGCCGACCGGCCTCCATGCCCCGGACGATGGCTTCGGCCGCATCCTGTGGGCTGGTTCGGGCGGCCTTCTCAAACTCGGCGGCCGAGTCGATGTCGGCCGGCGTTCCCGGCAGGTGCGCCACGACCTTGGCGTTGCGTGCCACATTGGTGCGAATGCCCCCGGGATGCACGCGGATCACGTGGATGTGCGGGTCCGTCACCTGAAGCTCGATGTGCAGCGCCTCGGTAAAGCCGCGCACCGCGAACTTGGAGGCGTTGTAGGCGCTCTGGGTCGGATAGCCCATCATCCCGAAGACGGAGGAGATGTTGACGATCCAGCCCACCGGCCGTTTGCGCACATGCGGCAGGGCCAGCCGGGTTCCTTCCACCACGGCGTCGAAATTGACCGCCATCACCCGGTCGAAATCGCTGCGGGGGCAATCCGCAAACGGCGCGACGACGGACAGGCCAGCATTGTTGATGATCCCGTCCAGCGCGCCGAACTGGGCGACGGCGCCCTCGATGAAGGCGGCGAGCGCCTGGTGGTCCGTCACGTCGAACGGCGCCTGGCTGTGCGGATAGTTGCCAAGCAGGCGCGACGTCTCGGCAAGGCCGTCGGCATCGCGATCGGCCATGGCCACGGTGGCCCCGCGCCGGGCAAGCGCCAGCGCGAGCGCGCGGCCGATTCCGCTGGCCGCGCCCGTCAGCGCGATCACCTTGCCTTCGAGCGACGGCATCGGATGCTTCCCCTCCCCTTCCCGGTGCGCCCATGCTAGTCGCACGGGCATGGCGAGGCGACCAAGCACCCCAAAGAATCAGGTTCCGCCCCGGAAGCCGCCGGCCCAGCCGGTCGAGGTGGGCGGGCGCGAAGGCCCCGAGCCCACCCGCTATGGCGACTGGGAAGTGAAGGGAATCTGCACCGACTTCTAGGTTTCCCGACCTTTCAGCACCGCGAAAGGACTCGCCTTGGCCTTGAGCGCCGCGCTCGCGGCTTCCGCCTCGGCTTCGGTCATAAGATGCACGCGCGCCGCCTCGAGGCTCCCGGCATCGGCGCGCGGCCAGGGATCGAGAGCAAGCGCAAGGCTCTGCGCGACCGCTTCGCCCAGATCGATCATCCCGTCCTCGACCGGCAGGAGATCGAGTGCCTCGGGGGACAGTTCGATCTCATCGCGCATGTCCGTTTCGGGCTGGAAGCGGAGGTCGAGGGGGATGTCGAGGCTGGCGGCAACCGGCTCGCCCGAGACCACGCACCGCTGCACGACCTCGGCACGCAGCGGGCCCTGCGCGATTGCCCCTGCGCCGGCGCGCCGAACGTCGAGCTCGGCCTCCAGCCGCCCGATCGAGAGCAGGTCGAACCGCCGGGCAAGCGCCGCGCGTTGGGTCGAATCGGCCACAAGCCTGTGCAGCCGGGGCGCCGACGACAGGCGATCGATCGCGATCGGGTGGCTGAATTCGGGCGCCGCCATCAGAAGCGCCCGGCCTTGAGGGTTTCGATCGGCGCCGCCTGGATCCGCCCGTTCAGCAGCCGCACGGCCTCGGCAAGAGCCTGGGGCTCGCCTTCGGGCGGCTGACCCCGATAGACATTGCGCGCCAGCGCTTCCGCCAGCGCCGCCTTGGGCGCCTCCGGACCAAGCGCGGCACGATAGGCGCCCAGCCGCCCCCCGAAAGCACCGATCACCCGCCCCATGTGCTTTCCGATCACCATGTCGCCGATCCCGATGTCGCGAAGCGATCCGTCCATGTCGTCCACGAGCCGCTCCGTGAGAATGGCATGTTCGGCCATGGCGCCCGCCTGCTCGAAGCGGATGAGGACGAGGCAGGCCACCAGCGCCACCATGTCGAACCGGCCGTCGATGCTGTCGGCCACCTGGTGCCGCAGATACCAGGCAGGATCCCGCGCGGTTGCGACAATCGCATCCCACAAGGCGGACAGCGGGCGCGGCGGTGGCGAGAAGAGACGGGACAAGAGGGTCATGCGGGCGGCTCTCAGGCATGTCGTGAAGCCGGTTCGCGACGAACCGTCGGGGCTATTCTTGCACGCGCGCGCCCCAGCGCGCATATGAGCCGGGCGTTCAGGGCCTGCAAGCGCAGACGCCCGATGGAGACAAGATGACCCGTTCCCTTCTCCTGCTGCCCCTGGCTGCCCTTGCCCTGTCGGGCTGCGCCGCCACCCGGACGATCCAGAACAACCAGGGCTATATCGCCGACGAGGAGCTGGTCGCCTCGGTTCAGCCCGGCGTGGACAATCGCGAGTCGGTGCAGCGTGCGCTGGGCCGGCCGACCATGGCCTCGCAATGGGGCGATCCCAACTGGTACTATATCTCGCGGACCACCCGGCAGGTTGCCTTCGCCCGGCCGCGCCCGAAGGACCAGCGGATCATCATCGTGCGCTTCGCGCCCGATGGCACGGTCGCCTCGGTCGAGCGGCGCGGGATGGAGAAGGTGGCTGGGATCGAACCGCACCGCGACAAGACCCCGACGCTTGGCCGCGAGACCGGCATCCTCGAGGATCTGTTTGGCAACATCGGCCAGGTCGGCAGCCTGCCGAGCGGCGGCGGCGCGGGCGGCCCACCCTGAGGCGCGCCGCGACCCCGTCATGAAGGGGGCCAGGAGGAAGACACCCGGCGGGGCCCATTCTTTTTCGGCCGGAGCGCATCGAGTCGGGCCGAGGAAAGAGAAAC
>JBKBUL010000004.1:0-55647 GCA_046290045.1 Sphingomonadaceae bacterium | reverse complement strand
CGCTTCGGCCTCGAACAGGGCGGCGACGCACCAGGCCGGGTCGAGGAGCAGCCGGCCGGTGAAGCCCTCGATCGCTGGCCGGATCGCCGCATAGGGTTCGAGCGCAACCTCGTCGCCCAGGTGCGCGCGCACCTCGGGCGGGAACTTCGCTGGCTCGGCGAACAGCGTCGCCCGGCCATCGGCGCCGACCAGCGCGAAGGCCCGCACGACGGGCGTTCGCGGCACGTCCGCCCCGCGGATGTTGAACAGCCAGGCAATGGAATCGAGGGCCGCGATCACCGCCGCATCGGCGCCGGCGGCCGCGATCGCCGCCCCGATCTCGCGCCGCTTGTCGGCCGAGGATCGCCCGGCGAAGGCGTCCGGCAACGCCTCGGCCGGCGCGTCGGAGGGGGCGGGCCGGTCGGGCCAGATCGAATCCACGGGGTTCGAATCCACGGCCACCAGCGCCGCGCCCCGCCCCGCCTTCGCCAGCGCCGCCTCGATCCGCTTCAGGCCCGGCTTCGTGTGCAGCCAGGGGTCATGGCCGATCCGCGCGCCGGCCGGCGCCGCCTCGGCCAGCCAGGCTTCCAGCGGCTCGCCCGGCACCTGCCGGTACTCGTAGAGGCCCGCGGGCACCTGCTGGCGCACCTGCAGCGTGTAGCGGCCGTCCACGAACAGCGCCGCCCGCTCGGCCAGCACCACGGCCGTGCCGGCGCTGCCGGCAAAGCCCGTCAGCCATTCCAGCCGCCGGGCATAGGCGCCCACATATTCGGAGCTATGCTCGTCGGTCAGCGGCACGATGAATCCATCGAGCCCTCGGGTCGAAAGCTCGGCACGAAGCGCGGCGAGTCGGTCAGCGGCCTGGGTCATGCCCCTTCAGGTAGGAAACCCCGCCGGTTCTGGCCAGCCGGGCGCCACCAGCCCCAGCACCTGGAACAGTCGCCCCATGGCGCCGACCGACACCAGCCGGGCGCGCGCCGCCTCGATCTCCGCCGCCCGCTCGATGGTCGCCCCGCGCTTCAGCGCCTTGGCCCGCGCCGACAGGCCGAGGGCTTCCAGGAACGGCCCCTGCGCGACCGGCCCCAGCACCCGCGCGTGCGGCCGCGCGGCCGCGGCCATCGCGCCGAAATCGACATGCGCGCTGACATCCGCCTCGCCCAGGGTCGCGATCGGGTCGGCGAACGCCCCGCCCCGGATCGCCTGCAGCGTGTCGCCGAGCGCCGGGCCGACATGGCCATAGTCGATGATGAGGGCCGCGCCCCCCTGCGCGGCGAGCCGCCTGGCCAGGGCGGAGACGACCTGCTCGGCCGCGAAGCCGCGCTCGAACACGGAGCCCACGGGCGCGTCGCGAAGCGGGGGCGGAATGAAGGCGAGGTTGGCGCCCGGCCCGCGCTGCACCCCGCGCGGGCCCACCATCCGCATCACCCAGCCATCCGCCACCCGCTCGAACTGGGCGATCGGCAGCGCGTCGAGGAACTCGTTGGCGATCAGGATCAGCGGCGCATCGGCCGGCAGCGTGTCGAGGCCGCCATGCCAGCGGGCCTCGGGCACGCGCTTCGCCTGCTCGGCCATCAGCCGGGCCGAGCGCTCGACGAAATGCACCTCGGCAGCGGCTGCGAAGGCCGGCGCGGCCTTGCGCGCGGCGCGCAGCGCATCGGCCATCAGCGTGCCGCGCCCCGGCCCGGCTTCTGCCAGCAGCAGGCGCGGCGGCGCGCCGGCGCGGCGCCACAGGTCGGCCGCCCACAAACCGATCAGCTCGCCGAACATCTGGCTGATCTCGGGCGCGGTCACGAAGTCCCCGGCCGCGCCGAAGGGCTCGCGGGTCGCGTAATAATGGTCGGCGGCCAGCTGCAAGGCCCGCGCCAGCGGCAGCGGGCCGTCTCGCGCGATCGCCGCGCGGATCGCCTCGATCACGGGTGCCGGCCGGTCAGGCCGAGGGCGCCGGCGCCCGGCGGTTCGCCGTGAGCACCAGCCACAGGCCGAAGCCGATCATCGGCAGCGACAGCGTCTGGCCCATGGTCAGCCCCGTCCTCAGCACGCCGAGCTGCGCGTCCGGCTCGCGGAAATATTCGATCGCGAAACGCGAGACGCCATAGCCCAGGATGAACAGGCCCCCCAGCAGCCCCGGCTTCATCCGGGCGCCTGTCCGCCAGAACAGCCAGTTGAGGATGAGAAGCAGCACGAACCCTTCCAGGAACGCCTCGTAGAGCTGGCTCGGGTGGCGCGGCTCCGGCCCGGCGTCGGGGAAGATCACGCCCCAGGTCCCGTCCGTCGGCCGGCCCCACAGCTCGCCGTTCACGAAGTTGGCGAAGCGGCCGAGCAGCAGGCCGATGGGGGTCACCACCGCCAGATAGTCGAGGATGCGAAGCCCCGAGAGCCCGCGCCCCCAGGCGTAGAGCCACACCGCCGCCAGCACGCCGGCGAGCCCGCCGTGAAAGGCCATGCCGCCCTCCCACAGCTTCAGGATCGTGAGCGGATCCTCGAGATAGGCGCCCGGATTGTAGAAGATCACATAGGCGAGCCGCCCGCCCAGGATCACGCCCAGCGTCGCCCAGGTGACCAGATCGTCCACATTGTCGCCCGTCATCGGCGCGCCGGGCAGCCTGACCATCCGCTTCAAGAGCCACCAGCCGCCGAGGATCCCGACGATATAGGCCAGGCTGTACCAGCGGATGGCGAGCGGTCCCAGTGTCAGCGCGACCGGATCGAGCCCGAGGCTCGCCCATTCGACAGGAGGCTGGAAAAACGGCATGGCGGGCTTCATATCGACGATGGGCGGCCGGCGCCATGGGGCGTTCGCCGAGGGACGACGAGAGGGAGGAGACGCGCCCCATGGGCGACACGCTGGATCTGTTCCGCGCCGAGACGCGCGCCTGGCTGGAAGCCAATTGCCCCGAGGAGATGCGCCAGCCGGTCAAGTCCGAAGGCGATATCTGCTGGGGCGGGCGCAAGTGGCGCTTCCGCTCGGACGCGCAGAAGCTCTGGCTCGAGCGCATGGCCGAGAAGGGCTGGACGGTGCCCGAATGGCCGACCGACTATGGCGGCGGCGGCCTCAGCCGCGCGGAAGCGAAGGTGCTGGCCGAGGAGATGCGCCGGATCCGGGCGCGCCCGCCGCTCTCCAGCTTCGGCATCTGGATGCTGGGCCCGGCACTTCTGAAGTACGGCAACGAGGCGCAGAAGAAGGAGCATCTCCCCCGGATCGCGCGCGGCGAGATCCGCTGGTGCCAGGGCTATTCCGAGCCCGGCGCCGGCTCCGACCTCGCCTCGCTTCGCACCTCGGCCGTGCTCGACGGCGACCATTATGTCGTCAACGGCCAGAAGGTCTGGACCAGCTACGCCGACAAGGCCGACTGGATCTTCTGCCTCGTGCGCACCCACCCCGAGCGGCCGAAGCATGAGGGGATCAGCTTCCTCCTGTTCGACATGGAGACACCGGGCGTCTCGACCAGCCCCATCCGGCTCATCTCCGGCTATTCGCCCTTCTGCCAGACCTTCTTCGACGATGTCCGCGTTCCGAAGGAAAATCTGGTGGGCGAACCCGGCAGGGGCTGGGACATCGCCAAATATCTGCTCACCCACGAGCGCGAGATGATCGGCGCCATGGATTTCGCGCCCGCCGGCCGCGATTCGCTGCACCAGCTGGCCGTCAAGGCCATTGGCGCCAGCTCGAACGGCCGCCTGAAGGATGGGCTGCTGCGCGCCGACATCGTCACCCACGAGATCGACGCCATCGCCTTCGGCCTCACCATGGAGCGGGTGAAGGACGAGGCGAAGGCCGGCCAGGGGGTCGGCGCGCTGTCCTCGATGCTCAAATATTACGGCACCGAGCTCAACAAGCGCCGGCAGGAGCTGATGATGTCGATCCACGGCACCGACGGCCTCACCTGGGAAGGCGAAACGAAGGGCGAGGGCGACATGGCGAAGACGTGGCTCCGCAGCCGCGCAAATTCGATCGAGGGCGGCACGTCCGAGATCCAGCTCAACATCATCGCGAAGCGCGTGCTTCAGCTTCCGGGGGCCTGACGATGCCGCTCGTGCTCGACGACGAACAGAAGATGGTGAAGGAATCGGCCGACTCCTTCTTCGCCGGCGAAGCGCCCGTCGCCCAGCTGCGCAGCTTGCGCGACGCCCGCGACGCCACCGGCTTCTCGAAGCCGCTGTGGGCGAAGATGGCCGAGATGGGCTTTGCCGGCGTGCTGGTGCCCGAGGACAAGGGCGGCACCGGCTTGGGCATGGTCGCCGCCGGCCTCGTCAGCGAGGCGATCGGCCGCAACCTCTCGCTCTCGCCCTTCCTCTCCACAGCGATCCTCGCCGCCACCGCGATCGCGAAGGGCGGGACGGAGGCGCAGCAGGCCGAGCTTCTCCCCCGCATCGCGGCCGCCGAGCTGATCGTCGCGCTCGCCGCCGACGAGGCCCCCCGCCATCGCCCGGCCTTCATCGAGACCCGGGCCGAGCCGCACGGCAACGGCTTCCGCCTGACCGGCGCCAAGGGCTTCGTGCTCGACGGCCATGTCGCCGACCGGCTCATCGTCGCGGCCCGCACCAGCGGCACGGTCGAGTCGCCGGCCGGAATCACCCTCTTCCTCGTCGATCCGAAGGCCGAGGGCGTGGCGATCGAACGCCGCCACATGGTCGACAGCCGCAACGCCGCGCGCGTCACGCTGGACGCCGTCCAGGTGGACGACAGCGACCGCCTCGGCCCGCTCGACGGCGGCTATGCCATCCTCGAGGCCGCGCTCGATGCCGCACGCGCCTGCCTTGCCGCCGAGATGCTCGGCGTGGCCGGCCAGAGCTTCGAGACGGCGGTGGACTATCTCAAGACGCGCGAGCAGTTCGGCGTGAAGATCGGCAGCTTCCAGGCCCTCCAGCACCGGGCCGCCCACCTGTTCTGCGAGGTGGAGCTCGCCCGCTCGGCAACCTTGAAGGCGCTGACCGCGCTCGATTCGGGCGATGAGCGCGCCCCCTTCTTCGTCGCCGTCGCCAAGGCCAAGGCCGGCGATGTCGCGCGGCTCGCCACCAACGAGGCGGTGCAGATGCTGGGCGGCATCGGCATGACCGACGATCACGACATCGGCTTCTACATGAAGCGCGCCCGGGCAGCCGCCGAGACCTTCGGCGACAGCGCCTTCCAGGGCGATCGCGTCGCCCGCCTCTTGAACTATTGAGTGTGAAGGAGACCCTGCGTTGCTGACCGATCTCGACAAGGCCCTGGATGCCGCGATCGCCGCCATCACCGCGCCTGGCGGCCAGCTCGCCGTCGGCCGCGCCACCATCCGGGGCGTGGAGCTTCCGGTGTTCGAGAATGCGCCGGCCTCGCTTCGCGATTACCTCATGTTCTTCCTGCCGGCCCATGCCGACAAGGAGTTCCTCGTCTACGAGGGCGAGCGCATCACCTTCGGCCAGATCCGCGAGAAGGCGATCCATGTTGCGGCCATGCTGCAGCATGTCCACGGCATCGCGAAGGGGGACCGGGTGGCGATCGCCATGCGCAACTACCCCGAATGGGTCGCGGCCTTCATGGGCGCCATCCATCTGGGCGCCGTCGTGGTGCCCATGAATGCCTGGTGGAAGGCCGACGAGCTCGCCTATGGGCTGAGGGATTCCGGCACCCGCCTCGTCTTCGCCGACGAGGAGCGGCTGCGCCGCATCCGCGAGATCGAGGGGCTGTCGATCCCCGTCGTCGCGGTTCGCACCGGCCATGCGGTGGCCGAGAGCCTCGGCGCCCAGACCCTCGAGGATCTGCTCGCCGCCTCGCCCGCCGAGCCCTGGTATCTTTCGCCCCTCTACCCCGAGGATGACGCGACCATCATGTACACCTCGGGCTCGACCGGGGCCCCCAAGGGCGCCGTCTCGACCCACCGCGCCATCGTCTCGGGCGCGCTCAACTATCTGGTGCAGGGCCTCGCCATGCTGCAGCTCGCCATGCAGCAGGGCATCGCGGTTCCGGCGCAGCAGGTGATGCTGCTCAACGTGCCGCTGTTCCACATCACCGGCCTCGTCCCCGTCATGCTCGTCTCGGTCGCCATCGGCCGCAAGATGGTCATCATGTACCGCTGGGACGCGGGCGAGGCGCTCGCCCTCATCGAGAAGGAGCGCTGCACCTATTTCGTCGGCGTGCCGACCATGAGCCTCGAGCTGATGCAGCATCCCGACCGCGACAAGTACGATCTCTCCAGCCTGCTCGACATCGCCGGCGGCGGCGCCCCGCGCCCGGCCGAGCATGTGAAGCGCCTGGCCGAAGCCTTCCCCGGCAAGAACCCGGCCATCGGCTACGGCCTCACCGAGACCAACGGGGTGGGCGCCGGCAACCTGCGCAGCAACTATCTGGCCAAGCCGCACTCGACCGGCCGGGCCTCGAAGCCCCTGGTCGAACTCGGCATCTTCGACGACGAGATGAAGCCGCTCCCCGTCGGCGAGGTCGGCGAGGTCTGCATCCGCTCGGCGGCGAACGTGCGCGGCTACTGGATGAAGCCCGAGGCAACCGCGGCTGCCTTCACGCCCGACGGCTGGTTCCGCACTGGCGATCTCGGAAGCCTCGACGAGGACGGCTATCTCACCATCGTCGATCGAAAGAAGGACATCATCATCCGCGGCGGCGAGAATATCTCGGCCGTCGAGGTCGAAGCGGCGATCTTCAGCCACCCCTCGGTCGCCGAGACCTCGGTCTTCGGCCTGCCCGATGAGCGGCTGGGCGAAGTGGTGGGCGCGGTCGTCTATCCCAAGCCCGGCGAGCATCTCGAGGGCGAGGCGATCATCCAGTATGTCGCGCGTGACCTTGCGGCCTTCAAGGTGCCGGCGCGCGTCTGGGTCGTCGATCGGCCGCTGCCCAAGCTCGGCTCGGGCAAGATCGACAAGGTCTCGCTCCGCAACCACTACCGCGAGGTGCATCTCGGCCGCATCGCGGCCTGAGGCGGATCAGCCGCCGGGCGGCGGCGGAAAGGCAAGCCCCGGAACCGATTCGCCCGGCCGACCGGCCACGGCCGCCGCATAGATCGCGTCGCCCGCCGGCGAATGGGCGAGGCTCCACGCCAGCAGCGTCACCGCCGGCAGCAGCGCGATCCCCGGCACCCAGGCCGGGTGCAGACGGCCGTCCTCGCGCCACTCGCGCCAGGCAAGCCAGGCCGGAAAGGCGAGGCCAGGAAGCATGGCGATCTCCATCGCGAAGGGGGTGAGCAGCGGCATCGGCAGCAGCCGCCCGAAACCCGGCCCCATCAGGCAGGCGAGCGCCCCCAGGTGGAGCCGCCGGTGCCAGCCGCCGTCGCGCCGAAGCACGATGGCCGCCGCCGTCATCGCCGCGAAGCACAGCAGCCCGGCCAGGTTCTCGATCAGGAAGACCTGCGGCATGAAGAAGAAGGGCGAGCGGACCTCGCCCACCGCGTTCAGCATCACGGCAACGCCGGCCGCCACCATCATCAGCGCCCAGGCCGCCCCCAGCCAGCCGAGCGGGCGGTGCATCTCCATCCGGCCGGTCGCCGCGAACCAGGCCTGCGCCGTCGCGATCACGGCCCAGCCGAAGAAGATGATGGCATGGACATGGACGACCGGCGGCGCCGCGAAGCTCGACCGTCCGGCAGCGAGCTGCACCGTGAAGCCGAGCGCAAGGGTGAGCGCCATCACCGTGGTCACCCAGGCCTGGCGTCGCCACGCGCGCCGTTCGATGTCGATTGCCGCTGTCGCCATGCCGACCTCCGGCGCCGACTCCGGCGCCTCCAGGCCCTCCCGGTCGCGACTGCTAGCCCGAACCCGCGCGCCGGTATAGGACGAATCCGACATGGCCGACCGCGAAGCCCCGTTCACCCTGCGCCGCGCCACGGCGGCCGATGCGCCCGCCGTCCGCGATCTCTTCTGCCGCAGCTTCACCGCCACCTTCGGCCACCTCTACCCGCCCCATGAACTGGCCGAATGGCTCAAGGGCTGCACGCTGGAGCGCTTCCGCGCGGAATGCGGCGGCGCCGACCATGCCTGCCAGCTGGGGCTCGGCTCCCACGGCCGGCTGCTCGGCTATTGCACGCTGGGGCCGCAGGACCTGCCCGTCCAGTCCCCCCGCCGCTGGTGGGTGCTGCGCCAGCTCTACCTCGAGGAGTCGGCGAAGGGCACGGGCCTGGCCCAGGCGTTGATGGCCTGGGCGCTCGGCGAAGCGCGCACCCGCGGCTTCGAGGAGCTTCTCCTCACCGTCTGGATCGGCAACCACCGTGCGCGGCGCTTCTACGAGGCCCATGGCTTCGAGGAGATCGGCCACTATCCCTTCCGGGTCGGCTCCACCATCGACGACGACCGCATCCTGAGCGTGCGACTGTGATCCCGCGCGTCTGCTCGGCCGCGATCGCCGCCCCCCATGGCTTTCTCGGGCGAATGGGTGGTGTCTCGACCGGCGCCTACGCCAGCCTCAACGTCGGCCTCGGCTCGTCGGACGATCCAGCGGCCGTCGCCGAGAACCGCCGCCGCGCGGTGGAGGCCCTGGCGCCCGGCGCCCGCCTCGTCACCGTCCACCAGGTGCATGGGGCAACCGCCGTCGAGGTCGGGGACTGGCCGGACGATGCCCGCCCGCACGCCGACGCGCTGGTGACCGACCGGCCCGGCCTCGCCATCGGGATCCTGACGGCCGATTGCGCCCCCGTCCTGTTCCACGATCCGGTCGCGGGCGTGATCGGCGCCGCGCACGCCGGCTGGAAGGGCGCGCTCGCCGGCATCCTCGAGGCGACCGTCGAGGCCATGGTCCGCCTCGGCGCCCGCCGGGCCGACATCGCGGCCGCCGTCGGCCCCGCCATCGGCCGCCGCAGCTACGAGGTGGACGCGGGCTTCGTCGCCCGCTTCGAAGCCGCCGACCCCGAAAACGCCCGCTTCTTCACCGCCGGCCGGCCCGGCCACGCCTTCTTCGACATCGAGGCCTATTGCGTCCACCGCCTCGCCAACGCCGGCGTGCCGCGGGTCGAGGCGCTGGGCGAGGACACGCTCGCCCAACCCGACCGCTATTTCAGCTATCGCCGCGCGACGCTTGCCGGCGAGCCCGACTATGGCCGGCAGCTGAGCCTGATCGCGCTCTAGCTGCCGGGCAGCCGCCCGTCCCGGTCGAGCGCATCGAGCAGTGTTGCCGACTGCGCGCGGATCTCGCCCTGCCGCCCCTCGCCCAGCCGCCGCCAGTTGTCGTACGCCTGCCACAGGCGCTGGTTGCCGGAAAGTTTGGCCTCGTTTCGCGCCAGGAAATCCCAGTAGAGAAGCGAGAAGGGGCAGGGCGGCTTGCCCGCCTTGCGGTCGGGGCTGTAGCGGCAGGCCCGGCAATGGTTGCCCATCCGGTTGATATAGGCGCCGCCCGCCGCATAGGGCTTGGAGCCGAGCAGCCCGCCGTCGGCGAACTGGCTCATCCCGATCACGTTGGGCGCCTCCACCCACTCATAGGCGTCGGCATAGACGATGAGGAACCATTCGTGGACGTGGAACGGGTCCACGCCCGCCAGCAGCGCAAAATTGCCCAGCACCATCAGCCGCTGGATATGGTGGGCATAGGCCAGCGCGCGCGTCTGGTCGAAGGCCGCATCGAGGCAGCGCATGCCCGAGCCGCCCGCCCAGTAGCAGTCGGGAAGCGCCCGGCTCGCCCCCAGCGCGTTGCGCCGCACATAATCCGAACCTTCCATCAGGTAGATGCCGCGCACATATTCCCGCCAGCCGAGGATCTGGCGAACGAACCCCTCGACGGCGTTCAGCGGCGCGCCGTCGGCCAGCGCCGCCACCGCCCGGTCGATCACTTCGCGCGGGGCCAGCAGCCCCAGGTTGATCGCCGGCGAGAGCAGCGAGTGGAACAGCGTCGCCTCGCCTTCGGCCAGCGCATCCTGATAGTCGCCAAAGTGCACCAGTCGTTCCGCCACGAAGCGGTCGAGCGCGGCGAGCGCGGCCGCGCGCGTGACCGGCCAGCCGAAGCGATCGAGCGCGCCGAAATGATCGGGAAAGCGCGCCTCGACCATCGCGATCACATCGCGGGTGATGGCGTCCGGCTCGAAGGCGGGCGCGGCCGGCACCACCGCATCGCGGGGCAGGGGCTTTCGATTGTCGGCGTCAAGGTTCCAGCGCCCGCCGACCGGCGCGTCGCCCGCCATCAGGATGCCCGTGGCGGCGCGCTGCCAGCGGTAGAAATCCTCCATCCTGAGGCGCTTGCGGCCCTTCGCCCAGCTTTCGAACTCGTCCGGGCGGACGAGGAACCGGTCGTCCTCCCTGAGTTCGACGGGCAGGCCGAGCCGCCCCGCCCAGCCGCGCTGCGCAGCAATCACCCGGTGCTCGCCGGCCCGCGTCGCAATCACGCGGGTCGCGCCGTGCCGCCGGGCGGCGGCCTCGACCTCGGCGGTCAGGTCGCCGCGGTTGTCGGGCACGTCGAGCCGCCGGTAATCGACCGTCCAGCCCGCAGAGCGAAGCTCATCGGCGAAGTGGCGCATGGCTGAAAACACCAGCACCAGCTTCTGCCGGTGGTGCCGCACATAGGTCGCCTCCTCCGCGACTTCGGCCATCAGCACCACGGCCGAGCTCCGATCGACGCCCCTCAGGCTCGAAAGGTCGGCCGACAGCTGGTCGCCCAGCACGGGCAGCAGGTTCGTCATGCCCGGCCTCTGGCCGCGAACCCGGCGACCGCCAAGTCCCGCCGATGTCGCAAGCGCCGGCCATGCGCGCAGATGGTGGGCTCGCCGGGATTCGAACCCGGGACCTACAGATTAAAAGTCCGTTGCTCTACCGACTGAGCTACGAGCCCGCACCAGGGTGCCTGCCTCTAGGGGCTGGGGCCGCCGCAATCAACCGGCCGCGCCCTGCCGAGCCGCGCCGCCATGTGCCGGACGGTCAGGCCCGTCAGCGGGTGCCGCCAGCCGGGCCACAGTTCGCGCATGGGCTTCATCACGAAATCCCGAGCGGCCATGCGGGGGTGCGGCACCACCAGCGCCGGCGCCACGATCACCGCCGCGCCGAAGGCAATAAGGTCGCAGTCGAGCACGCGGGCCCCCCACGCCTGGCCGCCCGGCCGTCGCCCGAAGGCCCGCTCGGTCGCCTTCAGCAGGCCGAACAGCGCATGGGCCTCGCCCGCCCACCGGCCCACCAGAACGGCATTGGCATAGCGCCGCCGCGACGGGCCGATCGGCGCCGTCTCGATCACCCGCGACAGCCGCATCTCCCGGATCCCGCCCTCGGCCAGCGCCACCGCCGCCGCCCGTACCACCGCCGCCGGCCGCCCCAGCCGCCCGTGGCAGCGGTTCGAGCCGAGCGCGACGGCCACTGGCGTGCGCCCCGCCGCCTTGCTAGCCCGGCCGCCCATGCAGCCTTCCCCCGATTGCCCGCTCTGCCCGCGCCTCGCCGCCCACCGCACCCTGCTGCGCGCCCGGGAGCCGGGCTGGTTCAACGCCCCCGTCCCCGCATTCGGGGACCGGGAAGCGCACCTCGCCATCGTCGGGCTGGCGCCGGGCGAGCGCGGCGCCAACCGCACGGGGCGCCCCTTCACGGGCGATTTCGCGGGCGAACTTCTCTACGGCACCCTCCTCGAATTCGGCCTCGCGACCGGCTGCTACGAGGCCCGGCCCGACGACGGCCTCGCCCTTCGCGGCGTCATCATCGTCAACGCGGTGCGCTGCCTGCCGCCCGCCAACAAGCCGCTCCCGGCCGAGATCCACGCCTGCCGCCCCTTCCTCGAGGCCGAGCTTCGCAGCCTCCCCAAGCTCGCGGCCGTCCTGGCGCTCGGCCAGATCGCGCACCAGTCGGCGCTGAAGGCGCTGGGCGGCAGGCTGCCCAAGCACCGCTTCGCCCATGCCGCCGTGCACAGGCTGCACTCCGGCCTCACGCTGGTCGATAGCTATCACTGCAGCCGCTACAACCAGAACACGGGCCGGCTGACGGCCGCCATGTTCCGGGATGCCGTCGCCATCGCGATGCGCGAAGCCGGGCTCACGGCGGGCGGAAGATGAAGTGGCTGTCGCTGGTGGCGCGCCCGCCGGCCTCGGCCGCCCCGCCCAGCAGGTGAATGGCGCCACCTGCCGCCACCGCCCCCAGCCCGTGGCGCGGGCCGGGCATGGTCGCCAGCCGCCGCCAGCGGTCGGCGCCGGGATCATATTCGAACACCTCGTCATGCGCGGTCGGCCTGTCGCCGAAGCTCTCGCCACCAAAGGCATAGAGCCGCCCGCCGAGCGAGGCCGCCGCATGGCCGCCGCGCGGCTGCGGCATGGGGGCAAGCGTCTGCCAGCGGCGCGTCACCGGGTCATAGGCCTCGTGCACGTCGAGGTTGCGAAGCCCCTGGGGCGTCAGGATTCGCCCGCCCACCACGTGCAGTCGCCCGCCCAGCACGGCGGCCGCGGCGCTGTTGCGCGGCGTCGGCAGCGGCGCGATCGCGTGCCAGCCGCGCGCGCCGGGCGCCAGCAGATGCGCGTCGCCGGTGTCGCGATGGTCGCCATAGCCGCCATTGGCCTCGCCCGCCGGGGTCCGCCCGCCGGCGATCAGCAGCGCGCCGTCCAGCACGCCGCCCGCCACCTCGGCCTGCGGGCGCGGCAGCGGTGGCCCTTCGCGCCAGCGACCCTGCGGGGCCGACAGCCGCCAGACCTGCCGCTCCATGCGCCAGATCCCCCCCACCCCCGAGGAAAAGCCGCCGATCGCCAGCAGCGCGTCCCCGAGCGGGCTCAGGAAGGGGTGATGCCGCTGGCCGGGCATGTCGGGCAGCGCCGACCAGCTTTCGCCTGCGGGTTCCGCCCAGACGACGGCGACCGTCGGCCACAGCGCCCCGAGGTTCGCGACGAACCCCGGCCCGCGCGCCCGGAACCCGCCGCCCACCACCAGCCGCCCGCGCCACGACGTCGGGTAGATTTCCTGCACCGCAAAGGGCAGCGGCGCGCCTTCCTCCCACAGCGAGTTCGCAGCGGCGGGCGCAGCCAGCAGCGCCAGCGAGCCCGCCACCACCTCGCGCCGGCTCGGCATCAGATGTCCGCCGTCAGCCGGCCGTAGAGGTCCGGCCTGCGGTCACGGAAGAAGCCGAAGGCGGCCCGGTGCCGCGCCACCTGTTCGAGGTCGAAGGCCGCCGTCACCACGCCTTCCCCGCTGGTGCCAAGCTCGGCCCGCATGTCCCCGCGCTCGTCGCAGATGAAGCTGTTGCCGTAGAAATGCTGCGCAGCATCGCTGCCCGGCACCGGTTCCGCGCCCACCCGGTTGGCGGCCACCACCGGCACCACGTTCGAGACGGCATGGCCCACCATCGCCCTTACCCACAGGCGCCGCGTGTCGAGGGTCGGGTCATGCGGCTCGCTGCCGATCGCCGTCGGGAACATCAGGATGTCGGCGCCCATCAGCATCATCGCGCGCGCCGTCTCGGGGTACCACTGGTCCCAGCAGATGCCCACCCCCACCACGCCGTGCGGCGTCGGCCACACGCGGAAGCCCGTGTTGCCGGGCCGGAAATAGAATTTCTCCATATAGCCCGGCCCGTCGGGGATGTGGCTCTTGCGATAGACGCCCTGGACCATGCCATCGTCGCCCACGAAGGCGAGGCTGTTGTAATGGTGCGGCCCGTCGCGCTCGAAGAAGCTCGTGGGCAGGAACACCCGCTCGGCGCGCGCCACCTCGCGCGCGGCCTCCACGGCCGGGTGCCGGTCCACCGGCAGGGCGTCGGCGAAGCGCGCCTCGTCCTGCACGGTGCAGAAATAGTGCCCCTCGAACAGCTCGGGCGGCAGGATCACCTTCGCGCCGCGCGCGGCCGCCTCGCGCACGAGGCGCATGGCGGTCGCGATGTCCTCGTCGCGCTTGCCCGACATCGCCATCTGGATCGCGCCCACGTGAAGCAAGCTCATGTCTCAGGCACCTGCTGGGTGATGCAATGGAAACTGCCGCCGCCGGTCAGGATGGCGTTGGCGCGAAGCCCCGTCACGCGGTGGCGCGGAAAGGCGCGCTTCACCGCCTTCATGGCCTCCTCGTCCGATGCCCCGCCATAGAGCGGCACCACCACCTGCCCATTGGCGACGATCCAGTTCATGTGGCTCGCCGGCACCACCTCACCGTCCACCTCGTGCCGGCCGACCGAGGGGATGTCGATCACGACGAGGCCGGCTGCCCGCAGGCGCGCCCGCGCATCCGCGAACACGGCCGCATTGGGGTCGTCCGCCCCGGCCGCCACCGGCAGCGCCACCGTGCCCGACCCCACGAACCGCGCCAGATTGTCGACATGGCCGTCGGTATGGTCGCCGGCCAGCCCCTCGCCCAGCCAGACGACCCGTCGAGCTCCCAGCGCTGCCTTCAGCGCCGCCTCGGCCTCGGCCTTTGTCCAGCCGGGGTTGCGGTTGGGGTTCAGCAGGCACTGCTCGGTGGTCAGGATCAGGCCCTGCCCGTCGCCCTCGATTGCCCCGCCCTCCAGCACGAAGTCATGGACGTGGGGCGTCGCGTCCGCCAGCGCCGCCACGCGCGCCGCCACCCCCTCGTCGCCGGGCAGCGCATATTTCCCGCCCCAGCCATTGAAGCGGAAGGCCGCCGCCCAGCCGTGCCCCAGGAAGATCGGCGCCGTGTCGCGAAGCCAGATGTCGCCGAAGCGGCAGTCGTGCACGTGCGCTGCCTTGCCCACGGCCGCGCGCGCGGCCGCCACTGCCTCTGCGCCATCGGCCAGCAGATGCACGGGCACGCTGTCCGAGAGGGCTCGCACCATCGCCGCCACCTCGGCGCGCGCAGCCTCCAGGTCCTCGGCCCACAGCTCGGGGTCCGACGGGAAGGCCGTGAACAGCGCCTGCTGCGGCGCCCATTCGGCGGGCGGGATTCGGGTCATGGACCGGCCTTAGCCCGGCCCCCATTGAACTTCCACCATCACCCCCCACATGGCGCCGCCGAGAGAGCGGGATCACACCAACGAAGGAACAAGCCCCGTGCTCAACATCCTCTCGCTCCTCATCGGCCTTGCGGCCGGCGCGATCGCCGTCTTCGGGCTCATCCCCTTCGTCGGCTGGGCCAACTGGTTCGTGGTCCCGATCGCCCTGTTCGGCTTGGTTCTCGGCCTCGTCTCGCGCCGCAAGGAGGGTCAGATCCTCAACATCGTGGTGATCGCCATCGCGCTGGTCCGACTCAGCCTCGGCGGCGGGCTGATCTAGCCCGTCTGCCGGCTCAGGGGGCCGGCGGGCCGCGAAAGCCCTGCGCGACGAGATAGGTCTCGCTGCTCTCCTTGCGGCTCGCCGGCGGCTTGGCGTGGCGAACGCTTTCGAAGTGGCGCTTCAGCTCGGCGACCAGCGGGCCGTCCGCGCCGCCACCCAGCACCTTGGCCACGAAGGCGCCGCCGGGCTTGAGCACGCGGGTTGCGAAGTCTGCGGCTGCCTCCACCAGCGCCATGGTGCGCAGGTGATCGGTCTGCGGATGGCCGACGGTATTGGCCGCCATGTCCGACAGCACGAGGTCGGCCGGCCCGCCCAGCCGGGCGAGCAGGTCATCGTCGGCGCCCTCGGCCAGGAAATCGCCTTCCACCACCTCGAGCCCCGGCAGCGGATCGACCGGCAGCAGGTCGATTCCCACCACCCGGGCCTTCGGCCGCCGCTTCAGCACCACCTGCGACCAGGAGCCGGGCGCCGCCCCCAGGTCCACCACCCGCTCGGCGCCCGCCAGCAGGCCGAAGCGTTCGTCCAGCTCGATCAGCTTGAAGGCAGCGCGCGCCCGCCAGCCCTCGATCTGCGCGCGCTTGACGTAGGGGTCGTTGAGCTGCCGCTCCAGCCAGCGCGCCGAACTCGCCGTCCGCCCCCGGCGGGACTTCAGCCGCTGCCGTCCGCCCAGCGACCGCCCGCCCGACCGGCCGCTACCGGCGCCCCGCCCGCTCACGCCCGGCCGGTCTGCTCGGCGCGCGCCATCATCGAGCGCAGGATTCCCTCGCGGATGCCGCGGTCCGCCACCCGAAGCTTCGCGCACGTCCCCAGCTCGATCAGCGCCTCCAGGATGGCAGCCCCCGCCACCACCAGGTCGGCGCGGTCGGGCCCGATCCCCGGCACGGCCGCGCGTTCCGTCGGCGACTTGACGGCGAGATCATGGCTCAGCGCCACCAGCTCGCCGGTCGAGACGAACGCGCCGTCCACCCGCCGCCGGTCATATTGCGCCAGCCCCATGTTGAGGCTGGCAAGCGTCGTCACCGTGCCCGAGGCGCCCAGAAGCTGCACGTCGTCCCGCATCAGCGGCACGAGGGGCTTCAGATGGGCCGCGACCCGTGCCTTCATCCGCTGATAGGCCTCCAGCCGCGCCGAGGGACAGCCGGCATCGCTGGCCTCGGTCTCGCCCAGCGAGACCACGCCCCAGGGCACGCTCACCCAGGCCCCCATGCGGAATCCGGGGGCATGGCCGCCGCGCCCGTTCACCCGCTCCAGCAGCACCACTTCGGTCGAGCCGCCGCCAATGTCGAACACCAGCGTGCGCCGCGCCTTGCGGTCGATCAGCGTCTGGCAGCCCAGCACCGCGAGCCGCGCCTCCTCGGCCGGCGTGATCACGTCGAGCGCGAGGCCCGTCTCGGCATAGACCCGGCGGACGAAGTCGGCGCCGTTCGCGGCCCGGCGGCAGGCCTCGGTCGCCACCGAGCGCACCTGCGTCACGCCGCGCCGCGCCAGCTTGTCGGCGCAGGCCGACAGCGCCGCGATGGCGCGATCCATCGCCGCGTCCGACAGCCGGCCCGACTGCAGCAGCCCCTCGCCCAGCCGCACGATTCGCGAGAAGGCGTCGATCACCTGGAATTCGCCGCTGTCGCCGATCGGCCGCGCGATCAGCAGCCGGCAATTGTTGGTGCCGAGATCGAGCGCGCCGAAGGTCTGGCGGGCCATGGCCCGGCGGAGCGGCCGCGCCGGCCCCATGGCCATCCGATGATCCTGAAGTGGCGGACATGGCGGGTCCGCGACCGAATCCTGCTGCATCATCTTGTCCCGTCTCACCCGCCCGGCCAACCGGATCAGGCACTTGGGGGCCAGACTAGCGCCTTGTCGTCGACATGCAACCCGCCGGAGCGATGCGCCCGCATCGCGACCACGAACCACCGGAGCGATGCGCCCGCATCGCGACCACAAACCACCAGAGCGATGCGCCCGCATCGCGACCACGAACCACCCGAGCGATGCGCCCGCATCGCGACCGATCGGGGCTCAGGGGTTCGCGCGCGGATCGAGGGGCCTGGTGGAGACGAGGGGGATCGAACCCCTGACCTCAGCAGTGCGATTGCTGCGCTCTCCCATCTGAGCTACGTCCCCGTTCGCCCAGGCCCTTGGGAGCGCGCGCCATAGCGAAGCCCGCCGGCGCTGGCAAGAAGGCGGCTCACCGCCTCGGCCTCAGCAGCGCCTCCTGCGCCACGCTGGCGACAAGCCGTCCGTCCTGGCCATGGATCAGCCCGCGCGCCAGGCCGCGGCCCGCCTGCGCCGAGGGGCTGTCCGTCTGGAACAGCAGCCAGCCCGACACGTCCGCCGGCCGGTGGAACCACATCGCATGGTCGAGGCTCGCCATGAACAGCCCCGGGCCCGGCATCGGCACCGCGTGCGGCAGCGCCGCCGTCCCGGCCAGCCAATAGTCCGACAGATAGGCCAGCAGGCAGGCCTGCTCGACGGCATCGGCCCCCGCCCCGCTCGGCAGGCGCATCCACAGCGTGCGGCGCGCCGCCTCGCCGGGGCTTGCCAGGAACTGCCGCCAGTCCACCGGCTTCACCTCGATCGGCCGCTCGGCGCGCGCCCAGCGCTCGCGAACGAAGTCGGGCAGCGGCACGTCCGGGTCGGCGGCGATCTCCGCCAGGCTGCGCAGCGTGTCGGGCGCCGGCACGCCGGCGGGCAGCGCCAGCTGGTGGTCGAACCCGCCTTCCTCGGCATGGAATCCGCATTCCATGTGGAAGATCGGCTCGCCCTCCTGAACCGCCGTCACCCTGCGGGTCGAGAATCGCCCGCCGTCGCGCGTGCGCTCCACCTGGTAGATGACGGCGCGGTGCGCCCGGCCCGCGCGCAGGAAATAGCCGTGCAGCGAATGGACGGCCCGCGCCGGCCCCTCGCCGCCTTCCACCGTCGCGCTCGCCGCCGTCAGCGCCTGCGCCAGCACCTGCCCGCCGAACAGCGCGTCATTGGCGTTGCGCTGGTTCAGCCGGTTGCGGAACAGGTCGCGGTCCAGCCGCTCAAGCGCCAGCAGCGCCGGTGCGCTCCTTCCGTCCCAGTCGCCGACAGCATCGCTCGTCAAGTCCGTCTCCCAATCGTCTCAGGCTTGCAGCCGCGCCGATCCACGCTATGCACCCCACCCGTGGGAGAGGGACAAGGGGAACAGCGCGATCAGGCCGGCGCGACCACGCCCCGGCCGGCCCCCGGCCGTCGTGGCGCGGCCACCCGCGCCCGCCTCATGGCCGCCGCGCGCGACATGCTCAAGTCCGCCTCACCGATCGAACTCACGGCCATCGCCGTCGCCCGCGCCGCCGGCGTCGCCCCGCCCAGCTTCTACGTCTATTTCGCCGACACGCGCGACCTGCTGCTGGCGCTGGCCGGGGAAGCCGCCGCCGATCTCGGTGCCCTGGTGCGCCATTTCGAGGGGCCGTGGCCGCCGGCCGACCTCAACGCCTGGGCCACCGCCTTCGTCGGGGATTTCGTCGCCACCTGGTCGGCGCATGGCGAGGTTCTGGCGGCGCGCAACCTCGAGGCGGACCGTGGCGATCCCGCCTTCGACGATGTGCGCGTCGACGCCTCGCTGCCCGTGCTCAAGGCGCTGGGCGCGCGCATCCTCGCCAGCCGCCCGCCCGGCTCGAAGCGGGTCGAGGCCTTTGCCGAGGCCGTCATCCACTATGCGGTGATGGAGCGCCTGGCCTCCGTCGAAGGCCGCACGCGCCCCATCCGCCTGCAGCCGCACCACTACAAGGCGGCGATGGCGCGCATCCTCGTGGCCGCGCTGGGCGGCACCCCCGCCGGCGGCGACGGAGCAAGGCCCTGAGCCCGCCCGACCTTGCCGGCACGCATGCCGCCGCCACGGTCGTCATCGTGCGCGACGGCCCGGCGGGCCTCGAGCTTCTCGCCATCGAACGCGCCGCCAGCATGGGCTTTGCCGGCGGCGCCCTCGCCTTTCCCGGCGGCAAGGTGGACGCGGGCGACCGGCCGCAGGGCCCCTTCGACGGCTTCGACACGCTCGACCCCGCCGATGCCGCGGCCCGGATCACCGCTGCGCGCGAAGCCTTCGAGGAAGCCGGGATCCTGCTCTCGGCCGGCCCCGCCGTCGTTGCCGGGGTGCGCGAGCGGCTGCGACCCGCCTCCGACCGGCACGAGATCGGCTTCGGCCCGCTGCTCGACCAGCTCGGCCACCGCCTCTCGGCCGCGGTGCTGAAGCCCTTCGCCCGCTGGGTGCCGCCGCCCGGCCTGCACAAGCGGTTCGACACGCGCTTCTACGTCGCCTGCCTGCCGCCCGGGGAAGCCATGGCGGCCGACGGCCACGAGGCGGTCGCCGCCCGCTGGGCGCGCCCTGACGACCTGCTGGCCGAAGCTGACAAGGGCGCGCTCAGCCTGCTGTTCCCGACCCGCTGCAACCTCGCACGCCTCGCCCTGTTCGACAGCGTGGCTGCGCTTCTCGCCGACCAGACGCCGGCGCCCTTCATCCAGCCCGAGCTGACCGCCGACGGCTGGCTCACCATCCCCGAAGGGATCGGCTATCCCTACACGCGCGAGCGGCTGGAATCGGTCCGCCGCGCCTGACGCGCCTTCACCCGGACCGGCTGCGGCGCCACCGGCACCCGGCGCCGCGCGACGGCGCCGATCAGGCCGAAGCCGGCGATCAGCATCGCCCAGGTCGCCGGCTCGGGGATTCCGGGCGCGATCATCCGGCCGCCCACCGCGATGTTGTCCAGCACCAGCCCGTCGAAGCCGCCGGGGTTGAAATCGCGCGGCCCATTCAGCGCCTGCACGCGCATCTCGTCGAACCAGGATTCCGAGAAGCCGTAGGTGCGGAAGCCCGCGAAGATCGGCAGGCCCTCGATGACGCCTTCCGCCACCAGCTCGCCGCCCAGCAGGAGCTGCCACTGCAGCGCCGGCGCGCCTGTGGCCCAGCCGCTCCCGGCGGCGAACTGCACGGCGTCGATGGCGCCGCCGAAGGTCACCCGCGTGTAGCCGAAGCCGCCACCATTGGGATACCAGCTGCGCGCGCCCTCGGCCGCCTGCGATTCCGACCAGAGCGCCGCCCGGCCGACATAGGACACGGTGATGCCCATTTCGGTGTAGGGCACGGCCTCCGACACGCCGCCGGGCAGGCCCTCGAACCCGTTGTAGCGCTCGGGGTTCACCATGAACTGCCCTGTGTGGACCGTCAGCGCATCCGCGCCGGAGGCCGCCGCAACGGCAGCAAGAAGAGCGGCCGCCACCCGGCCCGCCAGAAGAAACCGCATGTCCAACCCTGCCTTCCACTCACCGGGGCAGGGCGCCGAACGACGCCCCCGGCCAGCCGGGCCCTGAACCCGGCAGGCTTTTGCCCCACCGCCAGACAATAACCCATCGCCCCGTCTGACGGTAGACTTGCAAAGCGTTAAGATCACGATGAAAAGTGCCGAACCGGCATTAATCATGCCGCAAATGTTCAGGCCAGGAATCAGCCCCTTTCTGCAAGCTTTTGACTCCCGGTCGAATCCAGATTTCCTGCTCAAGCCCTCCGTCGCGGCGCCGTTTTCGTTGGCATTCGCCCGCCACGGAGGCCCTCATGCCCGCTCATCGCCCCTTGTCCGCGCCGCGACTCGGAAGGGCGGGGCTTGCGATTGCGCTTGCCCTCCTGCTCCCGGCCGCGCCGGCCAGCGCGGGGCGCAGCTTCTACATCGATTTCGAGGCCGGCTCCGACCGTGCCGACGGCCTGACCCCGGAGACGCCCTGGAAGCGCGCGCCGGGCGACAGTCGCGCCGGCCCGGTGCCGCGCGCCACCCGCCTAGCCCCCGGGGATCGCCTGCTCTTCCGCGGCCGTGTCGCCTATCGCGGCACCATCGTCGTCCGCACCGCCGGCACGGCCGAAAGCCCCATCGCCTTCATCGGCGACGGCTGGGGCGACGGGCTCGCCATCCTCGACGGCGGGGAGCCCGCCGGGCGCCTCGCCCGCGGCCGGGATGGCCGGCTTGCCGCCACCCTCCCGGCCGGCGTGCATCCCGCGCACGGCCTGTTCCTCGGCGGCCGCCCGATCGATCCCGCCCGGATCGAAAGCCAACCATCCGGAAGCCGCCACCGCGTCCGGATCGACTCCGCCGAACCGGGCGGACTGGCCCATGCTGCCGGGCGTGTCGGCTTCCTGCTGGTGGCGGGCGGCCATGTCGAGATCCGCGGCTTTGCCTTCCGCCACTTCGCGCTTGCGCCGCAGCACGGGCCCTATGCCGGCCATCCGGTCGTGGCGCTGCAACCCCTGCCCGGCGTGTCGCTCGCAGCCCTCGATGCGCCCGCCTCTCTGCCGCTGCCGCTCGTGGCCCCGCCACCCGTCGTTGCGATCGCCGGCTGGGCCAGCATGCCGGCCCGCTAGATCATCATGCTGCGCAGCATGAAGCCGCTCGCACCTCGCGTCAGAAGCCGATCGTCAGGCTGACGAAGGCACGGTCGCCGCGTCGAGCCGCGCCCGGCGCCTTGCGCAGCTGGGTGCCATAATCCACCCTCAGATCCACCGCCGGCCCCAGGCGATAGCGCGCCATGGCGCCGACGCTGGCGGTGCGCTGCACCTTCGGCTCGCCCGGCAGCCGGTCGGGGTTCCCCGCCATGCCGGCATCGATGAAGCCCCCGAACCTGAGGCTGTCGCCGCGCGGCCCGCGGTCGAGCAGCGGGAAGGCCGGGCCCCAGAATTCCTGCGTCACCATCAGGCCGTTCGACCCCAGCACCGCATTCGGGTCATAGGCGCGCACCAGGCCCGGCCCGGCGATCGAGAGCTGCTCGGAGGGCAGCAGGTTGCCGGTCGCCAGCTGGCCGGTCACCCGCGTCACCAGCTCGGCCTTCGGCCCGAACAGCGGCGTCGTCTGGGTCACGGTGGTGCGCCAATAGGCATAGGTCGCGCGCGCAAAGGGCGTTCCCACCTTGCCCGGCCCCGGCTGGAAGGCCGAATCCGTGTTGCGCGAGCCGATCCCGCCCGGCGAGGCGTGGATCGTCGTCGAGATGGCGAACAGTCCCGCCTTCCACAGCTTGCTCAGCGTCAGGTCGGCGACCAGCTGGTGGATCTGGGTCGAATCGGTCGAGATGGTCGCCCCGCCGAACAGCAGGTCATTGTCGGTCTGCTTGAAGTCATAGCCGAAGGTCAGCTGCGCCCGCGCATCCGGGCGCGAGAGGATCCGAAACGCGAGCCGCGGCGAGAGCTGCCAGGCTTCCCCCGTCAGGCCCACGAACGGCCCGAGATCGGGCGCGGTTCGCTGGTAGGTGCCGAACAGGATGAGATTGGCGTGGCGCGAGATCGGCTGCACCAGCGTCAGGCTGTGCGCCTGGAAACGCGGGTCGAGCCCGCCGCGATCCTCGAACAGATCCTTCGATGTCGTGTACTGATAGGCAAGCTGCCCGTCGGCGCCGAAGGCATTGCCCCAGTTGAAGCCGGCGGACAGGCGTTCGCGCCCGGCAGCCGGCGTGCCATTGTTGTCGAAGCTGCCATAGACCCTGAGCGGCAGCCGGTCGTTCACGCGCACCACCACGTCGGTCGTCAGCGGCGCCTCGCCCCGGCGATAGAGCAGGTCCACCCGGCGGAAGGGGTTCTCGGCGATCCGGTTCAGGTCATCGACGAGGCGGTTCTGGTCGATCGTCTGGCCCGGCTCCAGGCGGATCATGCTGCGCAGCCGCTCGGTCGCGAAATGGCGGTTGCCCTCGATGCGGACGTCACCGGCCACGAACTCGCGCACCACGAAGGCGACCGTGCCGTCGGTCACGTCCTGCTCGGGCACCGCCACATCCACCAGCGGCCGGCCGGCGGCGCGATAGGCGGCGACTGCCGAGCGCGCCAGCGCGTTGAGGCTGGCAATCGAGGCCGGCTTGCCGAGATCGGCCTCGGCCCTTGCCCGGAAGGCCGGCGTGTCGAGGATCGGCAGGCCGACAATCTCGACCGGGCCGGTCTCCGCCGGGTGCGGCAGCCATTCGGTGCCGGGCACGAAGCGCACCGCCTTCAGGCTGGCAATGATGGGTGTTGCGTCCTCGGGTGCGCGCGGCCCCTCGGCGGGCGGCTCCACCACCGGCGGCGCCGGCTCCAGCAGCCGCGGCATGGACTGGCGGAAGTCCTGGGCCTCGGCCGGCGCGTCGGCGCTCACCAGCAGCAGCGGCGCGAGCCACCCCGCGCCGAGCGCGCACAGCCGGACGAAGCGGTTTGCAAGTCCCGTCTTCATGGCCGGATCGCTCCGCTGTCGAACACCGAGGCGCCGCCCAACGCGCCCGGCGGCAGCGGCGACGGCTCGACGGTGATGGTGTAGCGCCCGCTCATCAGGATCGGCTGCGGCGCCGGCTTCAGGCCCGAGCCCAGGTCGAGCGTGTCATTCAGCGCATTCACGCCCGTACCCACCCCCTGCTGCACCAGACCGCCCAGCGCCGGCACGGCGAGCTGCTCCGGCGCGGTGCGGGCGAAGGCCAGAGCCGGCAGCACCGTCAGCGTGCCGGGCACGCGCGTCACCGTGTAGTTCAAGGGATTGCCCAGCACGTCGATGGCATAGCGGCCGGGCGGCGAGAGCAGTGTCGCCGCACTCGCCGCCGACAGCCCGATGGACGCCGCCGTGTCCTGGCCGCGAAGCCCCGTCAGCTGCAGCTGGAAGGGCGGGTTCGGCAGGCCGAAGGGCCGCTCGGCATCGAGCGCGACCGCCGTCAGCGGCGCCGGCGTGATGGTGCCGATGGCCGCGCTCGCCGTCGTGCCGGCCAGGCTGTAGTTGCCCGCCGCCGCACCCGTCAGCGCCAGGCCGGTCGCGGTCACCAGCTTGCCCGTCCCCACATTGGGCGTGTCATAGCGCGCCTCGGCCGCCGACACAGCCACCGCATCGCCCGGCAGCACGCCGGCGAGCTGCAGGTTCGCCGGCGCGAGCGGCGCCAGCGTGGTCGCGTCATAGACCCGGCCCACCGTGCCGATCAGCGTCGCCGTAAGCGGCCGGGGCGTGATGGTGAAGCCCGCGCCCGTGAAGCGGATGGCATAATTGGGGTTGGCGGCCAGCGTGCCCTGCACGATCGCATAGGGGCTGCCCGCCACCGTCTCGCCGGGGCTGCGCGCCAGCGCGCCCGTCAGCACGCTCGCCACCGTGTCCCCCAGCCGGAAGCCCGTGGCCGCGAAGGCCAGCGCCGGGTCGGCATCGCCATAGACCTTGGTCGCCGGGTTCGCGACGATGTCCAGCGGCGCCGGCGTGATCTGGAGCGCAGCGCCGGTGAAGTCGATCGTGTAGTTGACGGTCGCCGCCAGCGTGCCCTGCGTGATCGCGTAGAAGCCGACAGTCTCGCCGGCCGCGCGCACCAGCGCGCCGGTCAGAACCGAGGCGGCCGTGTCGTCGAAGCGAAAGCCCTCGGCCACAAAGGTCAGCGCCGGGTCGGGGAGGCCATATTCGCGCGATTGTGCTGCAGCAATGATGCGCAGCAAAGCCGGCGAGATGGTGAAGGTCGCGCCCGTGAAATCAATGGCATAGTTGGGGTTGGCGAGCGTCCCAAGCCGAATCGCATAGCCGCCCACCGTCTCGCCCGGATCGCGGGTCAGGCTGCCCGACAGGCTGGCGATGGTGTCGCCGAGCCGGAAGCCGCTTGCCGTGAATCCCAGCACCGGGTCCGGATCGCCATAGATCTTGGCCGAAGCCAGCGCCGCTACCGACAGCGGTGCCGGCGTGATCGTCAGGAAGTTGCCGGTGAAGGCGAGCGTGTAATTGGCATTCGCCGCCAGCGTGCCTTGCGTGATCGCATAGGGCCCGCCCGCCACCGTCTCGCCCGGCGCGCGCGCCAGCGAACCCGTCAGCACGCTCGCCGCCGTGTCGCCAAGCCGGAAGCCCGAGGCGGCAAACGTCAGCGCGGGGTCGGGATCGCCATAGACCTTGCTCAGCGCATCCGCGACGACCGACAGCGTCGCCGGCGTGATCGTGAAGGTGTCGGGCACATAGTCGATCGTGTAGTTGGGGGTCGCCGCCAGCGTCCCCTGCAGGATGCCGTAGCTCCCCACATTCTCGCCCGGATCGCGCGCCAGCGCGCCGGTCAGGATGGCCGCCGTGTCGCCCAGCCGGAAGCCCGACGCGGTGAACGTCAGCGCCGGATCGGGATCGCCATAGACCTTCGTCCGGTCGTTGGCCTCGATCCGGAGCACCGCCGGCGTGATCGTGAAGGCCGCCCCCGTGAAGGTCAGGCTGTAGTTGCTGTTCGCCGCCAGCGTCCCCTGCAGGATGCCGTAGCTCCCCACATTCTCGCCCGGATCGCGCGTCAGCGCGCCCGTCAGCACGCTCGCCGCCGTGTCCCCCAGCCGGAAGCCCGACGCCGTGAACGTCAGCGCCGGGTCGGGATCGCCATAGACCTTCGTCTGCGCAATCGCCGCCACCGTGAGCGGCGCCGGCGTGATCGTGAAGCTGCCCGGCACGAAGCTGATGCTGTAGTTCGCGTTCGCCGCCAGCGTGCCTTGCCCGATCGCATAGGGCCCGCCCGCCACCGTCTCCCCAGGCGCCCGCGCCAGGGCGCCAGACAACACCGTCGCCGCCGTGTCCCCCAACCGGAACCCAGACGCCGCAAACGTCAGCGCCGGATCCGGATCCCCATACACCTTCGAGAGCGAGTCCGCCGCAACGAGAAGTGGCGCGGGCGTCACCGTCAGCACGCCGTTCACGAAGGCGATCGCATAGCCCTGCTCGGTCGCCACCACCCCGCCCGGCACGGTCGCATAGCTGCCGACGGGCGCCGCCAGCGCAAAGCCGGCGCTCGAGACGGTCGGCGTGCCGATCACGGCATCCGCCAGATTGTCGCCCGGCACCAGGCCGCTGATGCTCACTCCGAGCGCCGGGCTGGGATCGCCATAAACCCTGCTGCCGCTGTCGGCCGTGTAGGTCAGCACCGGCGTGAAGCTGTAGATCCGCCGGTTGCCCGTGCCCGGCAGCGAGACCGGCGGGAAGAAACCGAAGCTCCGCCCATAGAGGTTGGGCGCATCCGGGTTCAGAAGTTCCCAGCCGATGTCGTCATAGGGGCTCACCGAATAGGTCAGCCAGCGGCCGTTGGGCGCATTGAGCGGCGAAGCCCCGGCATTGTTCACCAGCCGCCGGCCGCCATGCAGCAGGATGGCATTGCCCGAGCCCGACATGTTGATCGGGGCCCCGATCACTAGCTCGTCGGCCGAATTGGCGGTGAATGTCGTGCCGCTGACCGGCCCGTTCAGCACGATGTCGCCCGTGCCCGCCGTCTGGATCGAGAGCCCGACCGTCGAGCTCAGGCTGGCCCCCGAGGCGAGGGTGAAGCTGTTGTTGGCGGCCAGGTTGAGCGTCGGCGACACGCTGAAGCTGAAGGCCCCGCCCGAAAGCAGGGTGTTCGCGGTTGATTGCAGCGGGCCGTTGAAGGTCGCCGTCGTCGCGTTGATCGTCAGCTGGCTTCCCACCGCGCGCACCAGCGCGTCGGCCTGAGGCGTGGACTGCACCAGCACGGTCGGCGCGGCGATCGTCATCGCCCCGCCCGAGCGCAGCTCGGCGAACACGCCGGATTGCGGGCTCGCAAGCAGGCTCAGCTGGTTGCCCGCGGTGATCGTCACCGGCCCGGTGTCGGTGTCGCGCCCCA
The DNA here is from genome assembly GCA_046290045.1 of Sphingomonadaceae bacterium. Classification (GTDB taxonomy): domain Bacteria; phylum Pseudomonadota; class Alphaproteobacteria; order Sphingomonadales; family Sphingomonadaceae; genus Sandaracinobacteroides. Next base: position 29,020 of record JBKBUL010000004.1, on the reverse strand, counting down.
CCCGCACCCAGCCGGTGGCCGACAGCGGACGGCCCAGCTGGATGTTGCGCCCGGCCGAGAGCGTCAGGCCGCCGGCCCCGCCGGCGTACATCTGCCAGTTGCCGTTGCTTCCCGTGCGGCCGAAGATGATGTCACCCGTCGCGCCGGGCGCCTGGATGCTGATGGCCCCGCCTGTCGCCGAATAGGCGCGGTTGCCGCTGCCCGAGAAGGTCACCCCGGCGCCGCGGCCGATGAAGGTGAGATTGCCGGTGCCGGTCGCCTGGATCAGCGCCTGGATGTCGACCAGGTTCGCCGCATCCAGCGTCAGGCTGCCTGCCCCCGTACTGGTGATCGAGGCGGTGACGACGATGTTGTTGTCGGCCAGCAGGGTTAGGCTGCCCGTGCCCGACCAGCTGATCGTCGAGGTGACGGTGATGTTGCCCGGGTCGGCGCGCAGCGGCTGGTTCGTGGTCACGATCACGTCCGAGCCGGCATTCAGCGCATTCTGGATCGCCGTGCGGTTGATCGTGTAGGTGCCGGCCGCGTTGGGCGGGTCGATCTGGAAGGGGTTGGGATAGGGCGCGACCGGGTTGAACCCGGAGGTCGTGATGTTCACGTTGCGCGGGTCGAGCAGCCACTGGCCGTTGCCCACCTCGACGGACCCCGCCTCGATTGCCAGCGCGCCCTTGGACGAGGTCTCGACGAACCCGCCCCCGGCCGGCCCGTCGGCCCGGATCAGCCCCTCGAACCGCGTCCACTGCTCCGACCAGAGGATCACCTCGCCGCCGCGCGCGGTCGCACTTCCAGCGTCGATCGTGGCGTCGGCTTCCACCAGCAGCCGGTCGGCCGCCGCAAGCCCCGGCGCCCCCATGCGCTCGCCGCCGATCTTGATGTTGCCGCCGTCGCCGGCCAAGCCCGCAGCCGCGATCCGCGCGCCGCCGGCCACCAGAATTCCCGGCGCCGTCACCTCGATCGCACCGCCCGTCGTACCCGAGGCGTCGAGCGTTCCGGCCACCGTGACGCCCTGGCCGCCCACCAGGCGGATCCGTCCGCCCTCGCTCACGGCCCCCGTCGCGCGCACCAGCCCGCCCGTGTCGGCCGCCAGCGCATAGACATTGCCGCCCACGGCCCGAAGCTCGGCCGCCGCCGCCTCGATCCGCCCGGCGGTCGTCACATCGCCCGTGCCGCCCGCCACATGCTCGATGTGGATTCGCGCGTCGCCCGCCGCCTCGCGCAGCACCACCCGATCGGCTGCCAGCAGCGCGGCCTGACCGCCGGCCCGGATGCTGCCGCGATTGTCCACCACCTGCCCGATCAGCACCACGTCGCCGCCGGCCTCGATCCGGCCGGCGTTCACCACGCCCGCCGGGGAGCTGCCGTCCAGGGTCATCGCGCCGCCCATGAAGGCGGCCGGCGCCACGTCGCGGGTCGAGGCGACGAAGCCGCCGCCGGTCAGCACCCGGCCTTCCGGCCCGATCAGCACGCCCGCCGGGTTGATGAGATAGAGGCTGCCGCTCGCCGACAGCTGCCCGGCGATGCTCGACGGGTCACCGCCGAGCACGCGGTTGAGCGTCGCGCCCTGGCCGTTGGCGAAATGCACCCGCCCGCCGGCGCCGATCGAGAAGCTCGTCCAGTCGATGACGGCGCGCTGGCTCGCCTGGTCGATCAGAAGCTGGCCGGCCTCCGGCGCGCCAATGCTGGCGGCACCGGCCACCACCTACCCGCCAGCGGGCAGCACCGGCCCCGCCGCCCAGCCCGCGCCGGACAGAAGAAGCGCCGGCAGCAGCGCTGCCGTGCGCGCGCAGCGGCCATGTTGCCGCGCAGCTCTGGATTCCGACCCCATGCGCCAGAGCCGTAGCACGACTCGCCCCCCACAATTCGCAAAGAAGCGTAACGCACGGAGAAGGGGGCACAACCCCCCGCCGGCCGAAGCGGGGTCAACGGTCGGCGGGGGGCGGCCGGCCTAGGGGCAGGTCGGTCCGGCCGCCGGCCTCGGCGTGGCGGCCAGCACGGCCTCGGCTTGGCCCGCGTCGAACAGCCGGTTGGCCGCGCCGTCGAAGATGGGCGCCCGGTTGCCGATGCTGACCGTGCCGACCAGCAGGTTGCCGCGCGCCTCGAAGCCGCTTTCCCGCCCCGTCAGCTTCAGCGAGAGGCGCGGGCCCACGAAGAGGTTGTCGTGCAGGCGCAGGTTGGGCACCGCGTCATAGCTGGTCAGCGGGCCGTTCACCGTGCTGCTGCCCACGAAACGGTTGCGCGCCACCAGGATTCCCGGCTCGCCGGCCTGGTGCCAGGTGCCGCTGCTGGCCACGTTCACGGTCATCGGCCGCATCGAGTCGGTGACTTCATTCTCGACCACCTCGACTTCGCGGCTGTCGCCATAGACGCTGATCGCATTGCCGTGCACGCTGTTCACGTCCATGATCCGGTTGCGCGCGATGCTGCCGCCGCGCACGTTGCGCAAGCGGATGGCGGTTCGGCCCACGCCCGCCATGAGGTTGCAGCGGATCGAGACCGGCCCCTCGCTGTTGTCGATGACGATCCCGTCGTTGAACGCCAGGCGCTGGAACTGGTTGTGGCGAATCACCAGGTCGCGCGGCCCCAGCGCGAAGATCACCGCGCTCGCCCCCGTCGGCCCGGCATGGCTCAGGAAGCTGTTGTGCTGGATGGTGATGCCTGTCTGCTGCCGGCCCGGCAGGCGGATGGCCGAGCCGGCCGAGGTCGATTGCGGATTGCCGCTGAACTTGGCGAAGCTGAAGCCCTGGATCGTCAGATGGTTGGCGCGACTCAGGCTGATGCCGTGCCGGCGGCCGCCGATCGAGACGTCGCGCGGCGCGCTGGCGGTCGCCGGCCAGAAGATGGCCGTCCGGTCGGCGGGGCTCAGCGCGAAGCGCCCCGGCTTCGTCACCATCGCCGGCAGGTTCATCAGCATGAAGGGCGTGTCGCGGTCGGTGTAGGGCTTCAGCGGGTCCGGCTCGAACCGGGCGCCGGCAAACTCGATCCCGCTCGTTGAAACGCGGATGTCGGAACTGTGGGTCAGCATGTTGGGGATGACCCACAGCGTCAGCACCGGCTGGCCGCGCTCGAGGCCGGGCGGCAGCGGATGCCGGATGCTTCCGGCCTGCAGCGCCGCGAGCGAGGACAGCGGCACCTTCGGGAAGTTCGCCGGGTCGGCAGCCGCGCGGGCATCGAGGTCGGGGAAGGGCGCGGCCTGCAGGGGCAGGTCGTCCACGAACAGCCAGTCCGACCAGTGGGAGTCCTCGGGCAGGGTCGCCCGCCACAGGTTGCGCCAAGCGGGCGCGCCGAGGCAATCATCCGCCGAGCGGCAGCGGCGCACGTCGGTCAGCTCGCGCGAGCCGTCGATGATGGCGCGCGCCGAACCCCAGCCCGAGCCGTCGAGGATCACGGGATTGTCGGCGGTTCCGGCCGCGCGCGGCTGGAAGGTCCCGCGATAGCGCACGCCGCCGCGGAACAGCACGCGGTCGCCCGGCTGCAGCACCAGCGTGCGGATGGCCGCCGGCGCCCGGTCGTCCCCGGGGGCATGTTTCCAGGCCGTCGCTGCCGATCGACCGTCGGCTGCATCATTGCCCTGGGCGTGATCGACATAGAAGGTCCGGCCCGCCTCGGCCGGCGCGGCCAGCGCCAGCGCAGACAGCGCGGACCCAAGGAGCAGGGAGAGGAATCGGGCTGAAGCCATGGGCAGGTCTCCGGCTGGGCGCGGCTCGGCGCGCGGTTCGATGCCGGAAACGTTGCTCGGGGGCCCTGGCTTGAAGGCGTTAACGCGTGAACGGCTGCTAAGGGGCGGGGCCGGGCCGACTGGTTAACGCCGGTCCGACGGGCGATTCACCCCGCCCGCCACGCCCGGTGGGGCAGGCCTAAAGGGGATTCACCGCGCTCGGCATGGCTGCCTGCGCCGCCTTGGCGCGCTGGTAACCATCCCGCGCCTGCAGCCTCGCCCACCAGTCGCGCGTCTGCTCGCCAAGCTCCGGCAGCAGCCCCAGGTGTCCGGCCAGCAGGCAGGCATAGCCGACCGCGATGTCGGCCGCCGTGAAGCGCCCGCCCACCAGGAAGTCGCGGCCGTCGGCCAGATGCCGTTCAACCCAGGCCATGCGCGCCAGGAACCACTTGGCATAGGCATCGGCGACGGCCGGCTGCCGCCGGTCCTCCGGCTCCAGCACGCGATAGCGGAACACGATCGTCTGCGGGAAGGTGAAGGTCGCGTCCGACTGGAACAGGAAGTTCACATAAGCCCCGAAGTCCGGCTCGTGGCAGGCAACCGCCAGCGGCGTCGGCCCGTGCCGCTCGGCGAGATAGTGGAGGATGCCGCTGCTCTCGGTCAACACCTGGTCGCCGTCGGTGAAATAGGGAATGGTGCCCAGCGGATTGACCTCGAGATAGTCGGGCTGGCGCCAGCGCGGCGGAAAGGGCAGCAGCTCCAGCTCGTAGGAAAGGCCCATTTCCTCCAGCATCCACAGCGGCCGGAACGAGCGCGCATCCGCGCAATGCCAGAGCTTCATGGGGGCCTCCTCCTGTGCTTCCCCATGCGCCTGCCAGCCCGCGCCGCCCGCGGCCACTCCCCCTTTTCGGGGCCGGCCGGGCGCGCTAGGCGCTCACCCCATGGACCAGATACGGATCTCCGGCGGCCGCGTGCTCAAGGGTCGCCTGCCGATCTCGGGCGCGAAGAATGCCGCCCTCACCCTCATGCCGGCGGCGCTGCTGACGGACGAGCCGCTCACCTTGCGCAACCTGCCGCGCCTCGCCGATGTCGATACCTTCGGCCATCTGCTCAACGTGCTGGGCGCGTCCACCCAGGTGCAGGGCGCCCGGCCCGAGGATTTCGGGCGGGTGATGACGGTCTCGGCCGCGCGCGTCACCTCGACGACCGCGCCCTACGACATCGTCCGCAAGATGCGCGCCTCGATCCTCGTGCTCGGGCCGCTGCTCGCGCGCGAGGGCCAGGCAACCGTCAGCCAGCCCGGCGGCTGCGCCATCGGCAACCGCCCGATCGACCTGCACCTGAAGGGCCTCGAAGCGCTGGGCGCCGAGATCGAGCTGGCGGCGGGCTATGTGCGCGCCACCGCGCCGAAGGGCGGGCTCATTGGCGGGCGGATCATCTTCCCCGTGGTCAGCGTGGGCGCGACCGAGAATGTGCTGATGGCCGCCGTGCTCGCGAAAGGCGAGACCGTCATCGAAAATGCCGCGCGCGAGCCCGAGATCGTCGATCTGGCGCAATGCCTCAACGCCATGGGGGCACGGATCTCCGGCATCGGCACCGAGCGGCTGGTGATCGAGGGCGTCGATCGCCTGCACGGCGCCACCTATGCCGTCATGCCCGACCGGATCGAGGCCGGCAGCTACGCCTGCGCGGCCGCCATCACCGGCGGCGAGGTGGTGCTGGCAGGCGCCAGCCGCGATCTGCTCGGCGCAACGCTCCCGGTGCTCGAGGAAGCCGGTGTCGAGTTCCAGGAGGTACCGGGCGGCCTCCGGGTTTCGCGCGCCAACGGCCTGCACGGCGTCACCGCGACCACCGCGCCCTGGCCCGGCCTCGCCACCGACATGCAGGCCCAGCTGATGGCGCTGGTGACGGTTGCCGACGGCGCCTCGATGCTGACCGAGACCATCTTCGAGAACCGCTACATGCACGTCCCCGAACTGGCGCGCATGGGGGCCGACATCACCGTCAAGGGCCGCTCGGCCATGGTGCGCGGCGTGCCGGCGCTCCATGGCGCGCCGGTGATGGCGACCGACCTCAGGGCCTCCATGAGCCTCGTCATCGCCGGCCTGGCCGCGAAGGGCGAGACGGTGGTTCGCCGAGTCTACCACCTCGATCGCGGCTATGAGCGGCTCGAGGAGAAGCTGCAGGCGGTCGGCGCCGAGATCGAGCGGGTGTCCGGTGACTGAGCTTCTGCACCTCCTCGCCACCGACTCGTCCGAGCTCGCCACCGTCTCGGCGCTGGTGCAGGACATGACGGTGAAGGCCGGCGAGGCCGGCTGGCGGCCGCGGCAGCGCCGCCTCGTCCTGCTCGGCAACCGCTTCCGCTGGGAGGCGCCGGATCCGCCCACGCGGGTCCGAACGGCGCTGCGCTTCGAGCATGTGCTGAAGGTGGAGCGCCGCGAATGGCCCGATGAACCCCACGCCGTCCTGCCGCTGCTCGCCATCGCGCCGGAGCCCGCCGACGGGCCGGATGCACCGCCGCGCCTGCTCCTCAGCTTCGGCGGCGGCGCGGCGCTCCGCCTGACGGTCGAGGCGATCGACCTGCTGCTCGAGGATATCGCCGGCCCCTGGGGGGCGCAGGCGGTGCCCGATCACCGGCTGGACGAGGCCGACAGCAGCTCCGACTGACGCGCGTCAGCGATCGCGCCGATTGTCGCCACCCGCGCGTCGGGCAGCGCCGCGAGGCGATCGGCCAGCGCTTCCAGGAAGTCCGCGCCCCCGGGCCGCGCCCAGGCCTGGTGGTGGAACATCAGCCCCACGATCGGGCTCACGCGCCGCGCCCGCCCGATGTCGGCAAGCACATCGTCCACCCGCCGCTCGATCGGCGCGCCATGATCGACCGCGACCGAGATCGACAGTTCGAGGATCGGCGCCTCGGGCCGCACCCGGCCATGGTGGGAGACTCCGCCGCGCCCCAGGTTTGTCCGCCCGAGCGCCGATCCCAGCCCATAGGCCAGCCGGTAGCCAAGCCCCGGATAGCTCGAGGCCGAGAGGATCGAGAAGCCCTCGTCGGCCAGCGCGGCCAGCGTGTTGCGGTCGAAGCGGTGGCGCGGCGGGGTGAACAGCCGGCCGGTCCACGCCGGCCCCAGCAGGGCTGCAAGCCGCGCCCGGCCCTGCGCGATCACCGACTGCTGCGCTGCGCGATCGCGCTCGGGCCCGAATTCATACCATTCGCGCTTGCCCTTCACCATCATTTCGTGGGTGTGGCCATGCTGGCCGAACTCGATGAGCCCGGGGTGCGCCCGCGCGAGGCCGGCGAGCCAGTCGGCGCTGTCGGCGGTCAGCCGCGCCGGGATGATCTGATAGCTGACGGGAAGCCCGCGCGCCAGGAAGATGCCGACGAAGCGCTCGATCGCCGCGTCGCGCGGCCCGACATCGTCGTCACGCAGGAAGAGAGTCAGTCCATCCACGCCGCAGGCCTTTCTGGCGCATATTCGCGCCCGTCAACTTTTTTGCGCGGTTGCAGCATCGCCGCCCGCCGCCTAGGGCCTCCCCCGTCATGGCAACCCGGTCCTTCTCGGCGGCGGGCGCCCGGGCGCTCCTCAGGGCGCCGGCGGTCCACACCTATGCGGTTGTCGGCCTGTCGGCGCTGGCCCAGTTCGCCACCACCGTGCTGCTCGCCCGGGTCGCCGGCCCGGCCGTCGTCGGCGATTTCGCGCTCGCCATCACCACCGCCAACCTGCTCACCGGCCTGGCGCTGCTCGGCCTCGACCGGATCATGGTGCGCGAGCTCGGCGGCGATCTCCGCCATGGCGACACGGCGCGCGCCCGCCGGATCGTCCGTCAGCTGGCCCTGACGGTCGCGCTTGCTGCGATCGCCATCGCCCTCGTCTATCTCGGTGTGATCAACAGCCCGCTCGGTGACCGGCTGGGCGGCGACCGAGCGGCGATGGCGCTCGCCGCCGGGATCGTCATCGTCTGGCCGCTGCTCCGGCTCGGCCGCTCGGTGCTTCGGGCCACGGGCAGCGCAGTCCTCAGCCAGCTGACCCAGGAGGTGCCCCCGATCCTCAAGTTCGCGGCCATCGGCGCGATGGTCCTCGCCGGCTTCGCGCCGACGGCCGGGCAGCTCACCGGCCTCTCGCTGCTGCTCTACGGCGGCTGCGCCATCTGGGTCTGGTGGCTGTCGGCGCGCTTCGTGCGAAGCTGGCCGCGCGGCGGGCCCGCCCCCGATCCGCGCCTGCGGCTTGCCGGGCTCTCGATGATGTCCGTCCTCTTCCTCCAGACCTTCACCCAGTGGTTCGTGCTCGCGCAATTGTCGGCCACCGGCACGTCGGACGAAGTCGGCGTGTTCCGCGTCGCCGCCCAGGTGGCGGGAATCGTTGCCACCATCACCCAGACGACCGAATTCTACGTGGCGCCGCGCATGGCCGGCGATTTCCGGGCCGGCCGCCACGACCTCGCCTGGCGCCGCCAGCGCCGCGGCACGGTCGCCATGCTGCTGCTGTCGGCGCCCGTGCTGCTGGTCGCCTTCCTCGCGCCCTCGGCCTTCCTCGGGCTGCTGTTCGGGCCCGAGTTCGTGGCCGGCGCCGCGGCGCTGTCGATCGTCGCCTTCGCGCAGCTGGTCAATGCGCTGCGCGGGCCGATCGGCGCCTTCCTCTCCATGTCGGGCAATGACCACTGGCAGCTCGGGCTCACCATCGCCAGCGTCGCGCTCGCCGTCGGCCTCGGCCTCTGGCTGATCCCGGCCATGGGGGTCACGGGCGCGGCCATCGCCTATTCCGCGGCCTTCCTGCTCCGCAGCATCGGCTCGGCCATCGTCGCCTGGCGCCTCGTCCCTCGGCACGCGGCGCCGCCCGCCGAGCCGCCCGCCCCCGACGAGGAATGACCGACCCGGCCTGGACCCCGCCCAACTGGGCCGGACCGGACTGGGCGGCCCGGCTCGATCGTCATGCCGAGCGAATTGCGCTCGTGCCCGAAGGGGGTGAGCCTCTGACCTACGCCGGGCTGCTCGCGCTTGCCGACTCGCTCGCCGCCGGGCTCGGCCCGACGCGCCGCCTCGTCGCCCTCGAGTTCGCAACCGACATCAACAGCATCGCCGGCTATCTGGCCTGCCTGCGGGGCGGCCATCCCGTTATCCTGCTGCCCCCCGGCCAGCCGCACGCGCGGATCGAACAGGCCTTCGCGCCCGATGCCTGGCTCCGCCCGGGCGAGCCCCCCCGGCTTGCCGCCACGCCAGCCGACGGCCTGCACCCGGCGCTTGCCGTCCTGCTCAGCACCTCGGGCTCGACGGGAAGCCCCAAGCTGGTTCGCCTCGCCGGCGCGGCCGTCGCCGCCAATGCCGCCCAGATCCTCGCCTATCTCGATATCGATCCGGGCGAGCGCGCGCTCACCACGCTCCCCTTCCACTACAGCTATGGCCTGTCGGTGCTGAATTCGCACCTGATGGCCGGCGCGTCGCTGGCACTGACCGACCGCTCGCTCGGCGACCCCGCCCTTCCGGCCTTCCTCGAAGCCAGCCAACCGACCTCGATGGCCGGGGTTCCGACCAGCTACGAGCTTCTGCTCCGGACCGGGCTTGCCGAGCGCCTGCCGCCGAGCTTCCGCACCCTCACCCAGGCCGGCGGGCGCCTCGCCCCGGACCGCGTCCGCGCGCTCGCTGCCCTCGGGCGCGATCGGGGGTTCCGCTTCATCCCCATGTACGGCCAGACGGAAGCAACCGCGCGCATGGCCTGGCTCCGGCCCGAGCTGGTGGATCTGCACCCCGACTGCATCGGCGAGCCGATTCCCGGCGGCGCCTTCCACCTCGTCGATCCCGAGGGCCGCCCCATCACGGCACCCGGAACCGCGGGCGAACTCGTCTATCGCGGCCCCAACATCATGATGGGCTATGCCGAGCGCCGCGCCGACCTCGAACGCGGCCCCGAGCTGTCCGAGCTTCGCACCGGGGACATCGCCGAGCGCACGCCCGACGGCCTCTACCGGATCGTCGGCCGAGCCAGCCGCTTCGCCAAGGTGGCGGGCCTGCGGGTCGGCTTCGACGATCTCGAGGCCCTGCTCGCCGCCGACGGGATCCGCGCGACCGTCACCGGGCAGGACGGGCTCATCGTCGTCCATGCCGGCGAGGGCGAGGCACCGTCGGCCGCGCGGCTGGCGGCCCGCCTCGGCCTGCCGGCCACCACGCTTGCCGTCATCGACGGCCCGCTGCCGCTGCTGCCCAGCGGCAAGCCCGATTATGCCGCCCTGCGTGCCGCTGGCACTGCCGCGCTCGAGAAGGGGCATGCGTCCGGCCTCGACGAGCCGGTGCTCGCCGCCTTCCGGCGCCAGTTTCCCGGCCGCGCCATCGCCGGCGACACAAGCTTCCATGCGCTCGGGGGGGACAGTCTCGCCTGGGTCGAACTGGCGATCGCGCTCGAAGCGATCCTGGGCCCCTTGCCGGACGGGTGGGACAGGATGCCCATCGCCGCCCTGGCGGCCGGCGCCGACGAAGGCCAGCCGCCCGACGCGGTGGTCGAGGCGAGCGAGGCGGACCGGCCGCGGATCCGCGCCTTCAACCAGCGGCTGGCGGCAGGAGGCTCAGGCTGGTCCTTCTACGACTATCCGGTGCCGCGCTGGCTGCCGCCGGCCGGCGGCGATCGGCCCGCCCGCCAGCATCTGCTGTTCGTCGATGGCGCGGGCGAGGTGCGCGGCGCCTATGTGCTGCGCTCGGATCCGGCCCGCCTCGACGGCGAGGCCGTGCGGCTCGGAAGCACCCAGGGCCCGGTCTCCGAGGCGCTGGTCGATCCGGCCTTCGCGCGCGTCGGCCCCGCGCTCATGCGCGACGCGCTCGATCGCCTGCCGCTGCAGATCGGCTGGGGAACGGCGCCACGCAAGTTCGAGATGCTGGTGCGCGCCGGCTGGCCCGCCACCCGCCTGCCGCTGCAGTGGCTGGCCCCGGATGGCGCCCGCCTTGCCCAGGCCATCGGCCGGGCGCGCGGCGGCGGGGCGGGTCGGCTGCTGGCGCTCGCCGGGCGGCTGGGGCTGGCAAGCGCCACCACCGGCGCGGCCGCGCTGGGCGCGCGCCTGGCGGCCGGGATCGGTCCGGGGGCGGCCACGGCCGAGCGGCAGCCCGGCTTCGGGCCCTGGGCGGATTCGATCTGGCAGGCGACCATCGGCCGGCCCGACATGCGCCTCGTCGCGGACCGGACGGCGGCCGCGCTCGGCCATGCGATGCCGCCCGGCGGCTGGCCGGAGGCGTGGCCCGTGCTGGTGCGCGAGGGCGACCGGCCGATCGGCTGGGTCGCCTTCGCCGAGCGCCACCTGGAAGCCCACCGCCGCCTCGGCGACGCGCGCGTCCTGCTGGTCGTCGATGCACTCGCCCTGCCCGGCCGCGAGGCCGAGGTCATGCAGGCCGCGCTCGCCGCCACGGATCCGGGCCGGTTCGATCTCGTGCTCGCTGCCTTCAGTCACCGCGCCTGGCGCCGGGCGCTCAGGTCCGCGGGCTTCCTCGACACGCCGGCGCGCCGCGCGCTCCTCTTCTCACCGGCGCTCGCCCGCCACCTTGGGCCGCCGGGCGCCGTCGCCGGCGACCTCCACCTCAGCCTGATCGATGCCGACGGGCCGAGGCTGTTGTGAGACAGGGCGTCAAAAACTGTTGCGCGGGTGGGGGTTCGCCCCTGAAACGGGCTTGGAGCCACCCGCCCGCCTGCCGTATGACGAGGCCATGAGCGCGAACGCGCGGGCCCGAATCCTGCCGCCCTACGTGCGGCGCGTCGACGACACGCGGCACCGGATCCTCCGGCTGCTGCTCGGCGTCGGCCTCGTGCTGTTCGCCATGGCCATGGGCTTCTTCATCGCCCTGTTCGGCCTGTTCGGCTGGTATATCTACGCCATTCCGCTCGTCATCCTGTTCCTCGTGGCGCTCTGGCTCGCACCCGACGTGGACACCAGGCTCGACGGGCCGATCGCCCGGACCTACTTCATCTTCATGGCCATCTTCATGATGTGGCCCAACTACATCGCCATCAACCTGCCCGGCGTTCCGTGGATCTCCTTCGAGCGGCTGGCCATGTTCGCGCTGGCGGGCCTCACCCTCTACGCGCTTGCGACCTCGCGGCGCTTCCGCGGCGACTTCGCGGAGGGTCTGACGCACGACATCGTCATGTTCCGGCTTTTCGCGGGGTGGACGTTCATCCAGTTCGCCATGCTCGCCGTCACCCTGTTCGGCGCCTTCGGCACCTATCTGAACGACCTGCTCTTCTGGAGCTTCCTGTTCGCCATGTCGGCCTGGATGATGCGCGTGCCCGGCCAGCCGATGCGCCTCTTCCGCCTGTTGATCGTGGCGGCCGTGCTCACCGGAATCTTCGGCCTGCTCGAGGCGCACCATGGCAAGCCGATCTGGATCGACCATGTCCCCTCCTTCCTCGGGATCGAGCCGAGCATCATCGAGACGCTGCAGACCGGGCGGACCCGCGGCGGCGAACTGCGCGTGAAGGGCATCTACCGCACCTCGCCCGGCAATGCCGAGTTCATCGGCATGGCCGTGCCGCTGGCGCTCTGGGCGATCGCGCACGCCCCTACCGTCCGTCGCGCCGTGCTCGGCATCGCCTTCCTTGCCCTCCTGTTCCAGGTCGGGCTCGAGACGCAGAGCCGCACCGCCATGGTGTCGTTCGCCGTCACCATTCCGGCCTTCGTCGGAATCTGGGCCCTGCGCCGCTTCCGGACGGAGGGGCCGAAGCGCGACATTATCGGCCCAGCCTTCGTCTGGCTCGCCCCCATGCTCGTTTCGGCCTTCGCCGCCCTGCTGCTGCTCTGGCCGCGGGCACGCGTGGCGGTGTTCGGTGGCTCCATGCACCGCAAGAGCAACGCCGGGCGCGAGCGGCAGTGGGACATGGCGATCCCCGAGATCATCGACAATCCGCTCGGCTACGGCATCGGAACGATCGAGAAGGTCGTGCCCAACTACAACTGGGCCGGCATCTTCACGATCGACAGCTACCCGATCGTGCTGCTCGTCGAATATGGCGTGATCGGCTTCCTCGTCTATGTCGCCCTGTTCGTGTACGCCATCTACCTCGGAATCCGCACCTACATCCAGGCGAGCACGCGCGAGGAGATGCTGGCCGGCGCCTTCGCGGTCAGCCTCTGCTCCTTCCTCGTCACGCGCACCGTGCTCGCCGCCGGCTCGCAGCCGGTGCTCGCCTTCGCCTATGCCGGCATGATCACCGGCCTGGCGCTGGTCCAGAAGAAGCGCCTCGCCGCCGAAGCGCCCGCCGCGCCCCAACCACTCGCCGGAACCCGCCTGCCGCCGCGCGTGGCGCTGGCCCGGGTCGGCGGCTGAGCCTCCCGGCGCGCACACCCCGGCAGGGGACCGCATGACCGCCGCGCCCGCCTTCCTGCCGCTCAGCCAGCGCGAGCCCTTCGGCCTCCAGGGCGACTCGTCCGGTGTCACCCACCTGTCGCCGGGGCTGGAGACGCTTCCGGTCCGCGACCCGGCCGGCCGCGAGATCGCGCGGGTGCACGGCCTCATCCTGAAGGGCTGGATGGGCCCCGGCCTCGCCTTCGGCGGCGATCATGTCCGCTGCACCGCCGACGTCGGAACCGAGGCAGCGCTCGTCCGCAAGCTGCTGCACGGCCTGCACGGCGTCTTCCTCCTCGAAACCACGGGCGCGGGCCCCCGCCGCCTGCATCCGGACTTCGCCGGCGGCCTCCCCCTCGTCTTCGATCGCCGCACCGGTCGCTTCGGCAGCTCGGCCAGCCAGATCCTCTCCGACACGGACTATTTATCGCGCTTTCTCGCCGATCGCCACCAGCGCCTCGTCGTGAAGCCCGGCTATGGCTGGATTCCCGGGCCGCTCACCGCCCATGCCGACATCGTCCGCCTGCTTCCCGGCCATGCCCTCGATCTCGAGACCGGCGCGATCCGCCGCGTCTGGCCGACGGCGGCCGATCTCGAACCCGGCCTGCCGCCCGATCAGGCCGTCGAAGCGGTCGCCGAGGCGCTCAGGGGCTTCATCGCGGCCGCCGCCGCCGAGCATGCGGCCGCGCTGGCGCTGACGGCGGGCGCCGAAAGCCGGCTGATGCTCGCCGCCTCCCGCCCGGTCAGCGCCCAGCTCCACTATTACACCTTCGATCGCGACCCGCGCGGCCCCGACCAGGTTCTCGCCCTCGAGATGGCCGCCGCGCTCGGCCTGCGCCACCATCTGCTGCCGCTCGTCGAGGCGCCGCCCGAGGAACAGGCCTGCTGGGACCGGATGGTCGGCCACACCGTCCGCGAGTACAACCGCGTCACACACCCCGGCATGGCGGCCGGCCCCGGCACGCTCAACCTCAACGGCATGTATGGCGCGGCAGGCAAGGGCCATCTCTACCGCCGCGAGCCCGACAGCGTGAACAGCCGGCCGGCAACCCCCGCCTGCATCCTCGGCAGCCTCGCGCTTCCCGCCGATCCCGATCTCGAAGCCGCCGTCGGGGCCTGGCTCGACGAGCTCGGGCCGCTGCCGCGCTCGATCGTGCTCGATCTCGCCTACAACGAGCTGCGCGGCGCCTGCTGGGGCGCCGCCCAGGCCCCGGCCCAGAAGGCGATGCGCCTCGCCCTCACGCCGCTCGGCCAGGCCGTGATCCAGGGCGCGCTGATGCGAACCGATCCGGCCGCGCGCGTCGCCGGCCGGGTGCAGGCCGCGCTGGTCGAGCGCCTCTGGCCCGAGCTCGCGCGCTGGCCCCTCAACCGCTACGGGGACTGGCGCGATCCCCTCCAGTGGCTGCGCAAGCTCGGCAACCGCCGGCGGGTCACGCGCAACGCGCGCGCCGCCCTTGCCGCCTTCACCGGCGGGCCGCGCTGAGCCATGCGCGCCGGGCTTCCGATCGGTGCGATCGCCTTTGCCCTGATGCTGGCGCTGCCGCCGCCCGCCGGCCTCGCGCCCGAAGCCTGGATCGTCGCCGCGCTGGCCGTGCTGATGGCCATCTGGTGGATCACCGAGGCGCTGCCGCTGGCGATGACGGCCACGCTCCCCTTCCTCCTGCTCCCCGTCCTCGGAGTCCTGCCCGCCGGCGAGGTCGCCTCGCTCTACTGGTCGCCCATCCTGTTCCTCGTGCTGGGCGGTGCGCTGGTCGCCATCGCGCTCGAGACGCACGGCCTCCACCGCCGCCTCGCCTTCGCCATCGCGGGCGCTGCCCCGTCCGGGCCCTTCGGCCTCCTCATCGGCTTCATGGCGGCAACCGCCGTCACCTCGATGCTTGTCTCCAACACCGCAAGCGCGCTCATCATGATGCCCGTCGCGCTCGCCCTCTTGGGCGCTGCGGGCGGCGGCTTCTCGACGGCGATGGTGCTGGGTGTCGCCTATGCCGCCACCATCGGCGGCCTCGCCACGCTGGTCGGCTCGCCCACCAATGCGATCGCCGCCGGAATCATCGAGCGATCGATCGGCCTCAAGGTCGATTTCCTGACCTGGGCGGCCTTCGGCCTGCCGCTCGTCCTCCTCCTGCTGCCGCTGGTCGCCGCCCTGCTGGCGTGGCGCCACGGGCTTGCCGGCGCGCCGCGCTCGTCAGACGCCCGCGCCCTTCTCGCCGATGTCGGCCCGCTCACGGCCGACCAGCTGAAGGTGATGGCGCTGGTCGGGCTGCTGCTCGCCGGCTGGATCGGCCTGCCGCTCCTCGGCCCCGCGCTCGGCCTGCCCCGGGTCGAGGATGGCGCGCTCGCGATCGCCGTCGCGCTCCTGCTGATGGCCCTGCCGGGCCGGGATGGCGCGCCGCTGCTGCCGCCCGCCGGTCTTCGCCAGGTGCCGTGGGAGATCCTGCTGATGTTCGGCGGCGGCCTCGCGCTCGCCGGCGCCATCACCGCCTCGGGCCTGGCCGATGCCATCGCCACGGCGCTGGCCGGGGTGACGGACTGGCCGCTCTGGCTGATCGCCGCCCTCATCGTCGCCGTCATCGTGGTCTTCACCGAGGTCGCCAGCAATGTCGCGACCGCGTCGGGCTTCGTGCCGGTCGTCGCCGCCGTCATCGCGGCGCGCGACGGCGGCGAGGCGGCCGCCCTGATGCTCGCCATGTCGGCCGCCTTCGCCTCCAGCTGGGCCTTCATGATGCCCTCGGGCACAGGCCCCAACGCCATCGCCTTCGCAACCGGCCGCGTCGCCGTGCGCGACATGGTGACGGCCGGCCTCGTCCTCAACCTGGTCGCCGTGCCCCTGATCGTCGGCGTCTGCTGGCTGGTCGCCGGCCTCCTCGGCAGCGGGACTTCCGCGCCATGAGCCGCCCCGACCGCCTGCACCACATGGATGCCGTGCGCTGCTTCTGCATGCTGTTCGGCCTGATGGTGCATGGCGCGACGCTGGCGAACAACTGGCTGTTCGATTCCATCCAGAATGCCTCGGCAATGTTCCGGATGGCCGCCTTCTTCCTCGTCTCCGGCTTCTTCGCCGCCATGGTGGCCTCGCGCCAGCCGGCCCATGCCTTCCTCGCCAACCGAGCGCGGCTGCTGCTGGTGCCGCTCGCCGCCGGCCTCCTTCTCCTGAACCCGATCACCAACTGGCTGATCCACTGGTTTCACGGCAACCCGATGTCGCTCGGCGCCTGGTTCGCCGGCGGCTGGCGGCAGACGGTGCCGCCCCCGGCGCAGCCGGTCTGGCACCTCCACCTGTGGTTCCTCTTCTCGCTGATGGCCTATGCGCTGCTCACGCCCGGCCTGTCGCGGCTCGCCGCCACCCGCCCGGCCGCGCGGCTCGTCGAGGTGCTGCTGCGCTTGCCCGCGCAGCTCCGACCGCTCGCCCTCGGGCTCGCCGTCGGCGCGGCGACCGTGGCCTTGCGCGGCCTGCACGACCAGCTGCCGGCCGCCGGCGGTCCCTTCGCCTTCATCATCGGCGCCACCTTCGGCTACCTGCCCTTCTTCGCCATCGGCCTGTGGGCTTTCCGCGACCGGCGCCTGTACGACATGCTGCACGCCTTCCCCTGGGTCGCGCTCGCCCTGCTGGGCGCGCTGCATCTCGGCCATTCAGCCATTGCCGCCGGTCTCCCCCATGGCGCCGAACGGGCGCTCTACTGGCTGGCGCGCGCCGGCTTCAGCTTCTCGATCGTGGTCGCCATGCTGGCGCTTGCCCGGCGCTGGGTCACCCGCGGCAGCCCCCTGCTCTCGGCGCTCACCGATGGTGTCTACAGCTTCTACATCTTCCACTTCCTCGCCATCTACGCGATCGCGGTCGCGATGCAGGCGGTCACGTCGAACGTCTATGTGATCTTCGCCGTCGTCCTCCTGGTCGGCTACCCGCTGCTGTTCGCGATCCACCGCCGGCTGATTGCGCCCCACCCCTGGATGGCCTTCCTGTGGAACGGCAAGCCGATGCCGGTCAGGGGGGCGCGGGCCAATCAGGGTTGACGGGCGACCCAAGCCCTTCATCCCAAGGGCATTCGGGGCTATGAACAGCGATGTTCGGGCCTGTCCGGGCCCACCGTGAACGAAGGAAGCCCGATGGCCACGATGGACGTTCTGCAACGGCAACCCGTGCTCGAGATCGTCGAGCGGTCGGGCTATCTCAGCCTCGACCGCCATGCCGCCGCCGCTGCCGGCGCCGCGCTGCACGACCGCTATGTGGCAGCCGAACCCTTCCCGCACATCGCGCTCGAGGATTTCATCGACCGGTCGCTGCTCAACCGGGTCAATGACGAGTTCCCCCGCTGGGAGCCGGGCCGCTTTGCCGACGCCCAGTCCAACCGCAAGACCGGCTACCAGCTCGAGAAGATCGACAGCCCCTTCGTCAACGCCCTTCTCAACGCGCTGAACGGGCCCGGCTTCCTCGCATTCCTCGAATCCATGACCGGGATCGACGGCCTCGTGCCCGACCCCTGGCAGGTCGGCGGCGGCCTGCACGAGACGCGGCGCGGCGGGCATCTGTCGATCCATGCCGACTTCAACATGCACCCCAAGCTGGGGCTGAGGCGCCGGCTCAACCTGATCCTGTTCCTCAACGAGGACTGGGACGACAGCTATGGCGGCCATCTCGAGCTGTGGGCGCGCGACATGTCGGCCTGCCGCGCCAAGGTCGCGCCGAGAATCGGAACCGCCGTCATCTTCAACACCGACTCCGACAGCTTCCACGGCCACCCCGATCCGCTCGCCTGCCCGGAGGATCGCACCCGGCGCAGCATCGCCCTCTACTATTACGCCGCCGACCCGGAGCTCACCTCGACGCAGATGTCGCGCACCACCGATTTCCGCGTCCGTCCCGGCAGCCACGACAAGGTCGATGTGAAGAACCGCGCGCGCCACCTGATCAAGGATCTCTGCCCGCCCATCCTCTGGCGCCAGTTCAACCGCTAGCCGACCCCGCCCGGCATTGCAGCCGCGTGACAGCTGGGCTAGCCAGCGCCCGGCGTTGCGCGAAGGGGGTCCGTCGATGAAGCTGCTGGCCGGCAACAGCAATCCGAGGCTTGCCGAGGATGTCGCCCGCTACCTCGAGATCCCGCTCACCGAAGCCTCGGTGCGCCGCTTCGCCGACGAGGAGATCTTCGTCGAGGTGCAGGAGAATGTGCGCGGTCAGGACGTCTTCGTCCTCCAGTCCACCTCGGCGCCGGCCAACGACAATCTGATGGAGCTGCTGATCTGCATCGATGCGCTGCGGCGCGCCTCGGCCAAGCGGATCACCGCCGTCATCCCCTACTTCGGCTACGCCCGGCAGGATCGCAAGCCCGGCCCCCGCACCCCCATCTCGGCGAAGCTCGTCGCCAACCTCATCACGGTGGCCGGCGCGTCGCGCGTGCTCTCCATCGATCTCCACGCCGGCCAGATCCAGGGATTCTTCGATGTGCCCGTCGACAATCTCTACGCCGCCCCCGTCATGTCGGCCGACATCCAGGCCCGCTACCCGCGCGAGACCGAGGGCGGCCGGCTGATGGTCGTCTCGCCCGACGTCGGCGGCGTGGTGCGCGCCCGGGCGCTCGCCCGCCGGCTCGACAATGCGCCGCTCGCCATCGTCGACAAGCGGCGCGAGCGGCCGGGCGAATCCGAAGTCATGAACATCATCGGCGACGTGAAGGGCCGATTCTGCGTTCTGGTCGATGACATCGTCGATTCGGCCGGAACCCTGTGCAACGCGGCGGCCGCGCTGATGGATGCCGGCGCCGACGGAGTCGTCGCCTATGTCACGCACGGCGTGCTGTCGGGCGGGGCGGTCGCGCGGGTCGAGGGCTCGGCGCTTCGGGAACTGGTCATCACCGACACCATCCTCGCCCCGCCGCCGGTCGCTGAAGCCAGGCGCATCCGCGTCCTCACCATCGCGCCGCTGCTCGGCGAAGCCATCCGCCGCATCTCCGACGAAACCAGCGTCTCCAGCCTCTTCGACTGAAGCTCGGCCGCGCTCAGCAGTCGCCCTGCCGCCGCCACTCGGCGCGGTGGCCGAACGGCCGCCCGGCTTCCAGCCCCTGCACATGCACACTGTAGAGATGCTCGGCATCGCGCCGCACGCTCGTCCGGCCCGAGCGGCCGGGGCAGCGCCAGGTCACCACGCCCGAGTCGCCCTCATTCTCGATCACCGTGAACTGGCAGCCGCTGCCGCCGCCGGTCAGGATCGGGTCGGGGCCTGCAAGGCACATGGGGGCTGCCGCCCCGCCCCCCTGCGCGCGCATCTGCCACAGGCCCGGCCGCCAGTCGGCAAGCGCCGCCAGCGCCGGCATGGCGCCTGCCGGCACGGCCGCCATAAGCAGCAGGGGGGCAAGGGCACGCATTGCACCAGCCTAGGCGGGGAAGCGGGCAAAAGCGTGTCAGAAATCGTCAACTCCGCTGTCCCGCCCCCGGGCCAGCTCCGGCGCCTCACATCCTGAGCAGGAACTGCCGCGCGCAGAATTCGCAGTCCACCGAGATCAGCCCGTCTGCGTTGCGCATCGTCGCCCGCTCGGCTTCGGGAAACTGGCCGAGCACGCGCGCGATATGGTCGGTCGAACAGCGGCAGCCCCGCCCGAGGGCCTGCGACGGCAGCACCCGCGGCTCGTCCTCGTGGAACAGCCGCCAGATGAGGTCGTCGAGCGCAAGCCCGGCATCGGTCAGCTCCGCGTCCGAGACGGTCGCCGCCAGCGCCTCGACATGATGCCAGTCGGGGTGCATCCCATCGTCGACATGCAGCCGCGCGCCGCCGGCCTCGGCCCGCGGCAGATGCTGCACCAGCAGCCCGCCGGCCGTCCAGCGCCCCGCCGAATCCGGCCCCGCAGCCAGCCTGACCAGCGTCGGCAGCTGCTCGGAATTGCGGAAATAATGGGTGGCGGCGGCCTCCAGCGTCTCGCCGCCCAGCTCGACGATCCCCTGGTAGCGCTCGGCGGACGCCGTCTGGTCAAGCGTGATGACCAGCTGTCCGCGCCCGAACAGCCCGGCCAGCGTCTCGGCCGGCGGGAAGCGCCGGTCGAGGTCCTGGGCCGCATAGCCGCGCAGCTCGCCGTCGCGATAGTCGGTGACCAGCAGCTTGACCGGCCCGCCCGTCCCCCGCGCCTGCACGGTCAGCTGGCCTTCCTCCGGCCTGAGGAGCGCGCCGAGCAGGGCGGTCAGCGCCAGCGCCTCGGCGAGCAGCCGGGCGATCGGCTCGGGATAGGCATGGGCGGCGAGGATCGCCTGCGCCGTCGAATCCAGCCGCACCAGCCGCCCGCGCGCCCCGCGGCCCGGCAGGGTGAAGCCGATCAGCCGGTCGCCGTCGCGCGCGGGGGCCTCGGCGGGGGTCGCCGACATCAGCCGATCCGCCCCAGCGCCCACAGCAGCAGCGCCTTCTGCGCATGCACGCGGTTCGCTGCCTCGTCCCACACCGCCGATTGCGGCCCGTCGATCACGGCATCCGTCACTTCCTCGCCACGATGCGCCGGCAGGCAGTGCAGGAACAGGGCCTGCGGACCGGCTCGCGCCATCAGCCCCGGCCCCACCTGGAAGGGCTCGAAGGCGCGCCGCCGCTCGGGATTGTCGGCCTGCCCCATCGAGACCCAGGTGTCCGTCACCACCACGTCGGCGCCCTCGGCCGCGGCTTCGGGCGAGTCCAGAAGCTCGATCGCCGCGCCCCGCGCCCGCGCAGCGGCCACGTATCCGGCGTCCGGCGCGTGGCCGGCCGGCGTCGCCACCCGGACGGCGAACCCCAGCAACCCGGCCGCCTCGATCAGCGAGTGGCACACATTATTGCCATCGCCGATCCACGCCCAGCAGGTGCCCGCCGCCTCGCGCTCCAGCCGCTCCTCCACCGTCATCAGGTCGGCGACGATCTGGCAGGGGTGGGAGCGGTCGGTCAGCCCGTTGATCACCGGAACCCCGCTGGCCTTCGCGAACGCCTCGACATCGCCGTGCCGGTTGGCGCGGATCATCGCCGCGTCCACCATCCGCGCGAACACCCGCGCCGTGTCCTCGATGGTCTCGCCGCGGCCCAGCTGCAGGTCGCCGGCCGCCATGGTCAGCGCGTCGCCGCCCAGCTGCCGCATGGCGACCTCGAACGACAGCCGCGTGCGCGTGCTCGGCTTCTCGAAGATGCAGGCCAGCAGGTGGCCCGAAAGCGGCGCGTCGCCGTCGGGGGCGCCATGGGGCAGGCCGCGCCGCGCCGCCTTGCGCGCCCGGGCATGGTCCAGCACCCGGCGAAGCCCGCCCGGCCCGAGATCCGCAAGGTCGATGAGGTGCCGCAGGCCTTCGCTCACGCCGCCGCCCGTTCCCCGAAATCGGCCGCCGCGGCCGACAGCCGCTCCACGCACTCGCGGATCTCCGTCTCGTCGATGGTCAGCGGCGGCAGGATGCGCACCACATTGTCGCCCGCCGCCACCGTCAGCAGCCCGTGGTTCGAGCGCGCATGGGCCACGAAGGCGCGGGAATCGCCGGTGAGCTTCAAGCCCAGCATCAGGCCGAGCCCGCGCACATGGTCGAACAGCTCGTGGTTCGGGATCATCTGCTCGAGCGCGGCGCGCAGCCGCTCGCCCTTCTGCCGCACCTCGGCGAGGAAGGCGGGCTCGGCCACGATGTCGAGCACGGCATTGCACGCCGCCATGGCCAGCGGATTGCCGCCATAGGTGGAGCCATGCGTGCCGAAGGTCATGCCAGTCGCGGCCTTCTCGGTCGCCAGGCAGGCCCCCACCGGAAAGCCGCCGCCGATCCCCTTGGCGATCGCCATGATGTCGGGCGTCACGCCATATTGCTCATGCGCGAACAGCGTGCCGGTGCGCCCCACGCCGCACTGCACCTCGTCCAGCACCAGGAGGAGGTCGCGCTCGTCGGCCAGCCTGCGAAGCCCCTGCAGGAATTCCCGGCTCGCGGGGCGGATCCCGCCCTCGCCCTGGATCGGCTCCACCAGGAAGCCGCCCACCGTCTCGTCGATCGCGGCTTCGGCCGCCTCGAGATCGTCGAAGGGCAGCACCCGGAACCAGTCGGGCAGCGGCTCGAAGCCCTTCCTCAGCTTCTCCTGGTCGGTGGCCGCGATGGTCGCCAGCGTCCGCCCGTGGAAGGCGTTGGAGAAGGTCAGCAGCCGATAGCGCCCAGGGTTGCCGGTTGCGTAATGATAGGCGCGCGCTGTCTTGATCGCGCATTCCAGCGCCTCGGCGCCGGAATTGGTGAAGAACACCGTGTCAGCGAAGGTCAGCTCGGTCAGCCTTGTCGCCACCGACATCTGCTGCGGCGAGGCATAGAGGTTCGACGTGTGCATCAGCGTCGCCGCCTGCTTCTGGATCGCCTCGACGAGGTGCGGGTGGCCGTGCCCCAGGCAGTTGACGGCGATCCCGCTCGCGAAGTCGAGCCAGCGGTTCCCCGCCTCGTCGTAGAGCCAGCTGCCTTCGCCGCGCACCGGCGCCACCTCGCACCGGGGATAGACGGGCATCAGCGGCGAAATCGTCATGGGCGCGGGCCTTCCTCGCAAGTCAAGCGAAACGAAAAAAGGCGGCGAAGCGCCGCCTCAACCACATTGGTGGACATAACGGCTCAGGGGCGCAATTTCCACCCCGAACGCAACAGCGCCAGCGCAACCAGCCACAACAGCGCGCACAACCCCGCAAGCAGGGCGATACCCAGCCACACCGGCGCTTCCGCCGCGCCGATGAACCCGGCCCGGAAGCCGTCGATCATGTAGAAGAAGGGGTTGGCCCGGCTCACCGACTGGATCGTCGGCGGCAGCCGGTCGATGGCGTAGAAGGTGCCCGACAGGAGGGTCAGCGGCTGCACCACGAAGTTGGTGACGGCCGCGCCATGGTCGAACTTGTCGGCCCAGATGCCCGTCAGCACGCCGAGCAACCCCAGCAGCACCCCGCCGAGCGTTCCGAACAGCAGCACCTGAAGCGGGTCCACCACCGACACGTCCACCCCCGGCCACAGCCACATCGCCCCCCAGATGGCGAGCCCCACGGCCCAGGCCCGAGTCACCGCGCCCGCGACATAGCAGAACAGGAGCTCGCCATGGCCGAGCGGCGGCATCAGCACGTCCACGATCGTGCCCTGCACCTTGGCGATGATGATCGACGACAGCGAGTTCTGGAAGGCGTTCTGCGCCATCCCCATGATGATGAGGCCGGGCGCCAGGAACTGCACATAGGGCACGCCCAGCACCTCGCCCTTGGTCGGCCCGAGCGCGAGGGTGAAGATGGCGAGGAACATGAGGGTGGTGATGGCCGGCGCCCACACCGCCTGCATCTGCACCTTGAAGAAGCGCCGGACCTCCTTCAGATAGAGGGTCTGGATCCCCAGCCAGTTGACGCCGTGGATGACGGGCTCGCCCGGCGCCCTCGGCATGGTGCTGGTGTCAGGGATGGCCGGTTGCTGCATGGTCGCCCCCGCCCTAGACGCGGGGCGACGGCCGGCGCAAGCGGCGGGTCGATTGGCAGGACGATGACATGGGCTGGACGGACGAGCGCATCGCGCGCCTGAAGCAATATTGGGAAGAGGGCTGCTCGGCGAGCCAGATCGCCGAACTGCTCGGCGAGGGGTTGTCGCGCAACGCGGTGATCGGCAAGGCGCACCGCCTCGGCCTCGCCGCCCGCCCCTCGCCGCTCAAGACCGGCGAGGGCAAGGCCGACGGCAAGGCGGAACCCCGGGCGGAGCGCGCCGCCCCCAGGCCGAAGCCCGCGGCGAAGCCCGCCGCGCCCGAGGCGCCGGCCGCCCGCGCCGCGACGCCCCCCGCCGAGCCGCGGCAAGCGACAGCCCCCGCGCCCGATCCCGCGCCGCGCGCCGCCGGCGCGCCGCGCCCCAAGGGCGCGCGGGTGACGCTGCTCGATCTCAATGACCGCATCTGCAAATGGCCCATCGGCCACCCGGACGAGGCGGACTTCCACTTCTGCGGCAAGCCCGTCAGCCCCGGCTTCCCCTATTGCGGCGAGCATTGCCTGATTGCCTACCAGGCCCAGCAACCCCGCCGCGACCGCCCCCCCGGCAGCCCCCCACCCCGCCCCTTCGGCCCGAACCTGCCGAGACCGCGCTAGGCGGGCGGCGGCCTCTTTGCGCTCCCGTTTGCCCTAGCCTCTCGACAGGCCGAGGCTCTTGGCATGGCTGGTTAGCGGGCCGGGAGGGGACTGGCAGGTATTCCTGCGAAACGCGGCAAAGCGGTCGGCCAAAATGGCAAAGCGCTAGGTCACGGCCGCGAGGTCGCCGAGCTGCTCCTTGATGGGGTGATGGGGCAATCGGCTATTTGCGATCATCAAGCGATCCCGCGAACTGTCGACAAGCCGCCCGCCGACTCCTAGCTGCGCGGTGGTGGAAGGTGTGAGGCAATGAGCAAGGTCGCGACCAACAGTCATCCACAAGAGGTGACCGAACTCCTCCTCGATTCGATGTTCCGCGCGCGCCATCCTGATCGGCTACCGCACCAGTTCATGTTCAATCGGCCGGGTGAGGCGCTGTTTGCCGGCCGCATGGGCACCGAGGTCAATTACGATCATCGCCTGCTGTTGCGCACCGCTCTGTACCTTCGCAAACATGGCGATCCGCACTTGCGCTCGCTGTCGATCGACAAGCTCGCAAGCGAGTTGACCGATATTCTCGCCGCCCATTACTACCTTCTAGCCAGCGAGACCTTTCTGGCATCATTCGACGACAGCTATGCGGCGCATGTGTCACCCGCAACCAAGGTGTCGATCGCGGCGGCGGTCGCTAAATCAAGCCTGTTCGTCGAGCCCCGGGAAACGACCTTGTTTCCACTGGTTCCGATCCGCATCGAGCAGCCTTTCGCTACTGACAAATTCTTCCTCGTCGCGCCCGGCGAGCTCCCCGGACAGCTGAACGAAGCGTTGCCGCCCCGCGATCTTGCACCGGACAGCTTTCCTCCGCTCACGACGTGGGACGGGCGACGCGAAACGCCGGCCGCTTGGCTTGGCGTGCGCGCGCCCAACTTCGATGCGGCGCGACAGATTCGCGCGGCAGTGCTCGGTGCGGTCGCACTACTGCCGCATCATCTCGAGCGCTACTCCTTCAGTTGTCGGGCAATGTTCGGTGGATACGCCACCCTTTCGGATCGCTGCTCGCTGGCGTTCGGCGATCCCCACACTCCAGCGCTGATGAGCGATCTCGTCATCGGCGCTGCCGACCACCCCTGGCTGAGCGTTCTGGGGCACAAGCTCACGTCTCAAGCAAGGGTCGACAAACGCCAGCTCCGCGCGCTTGAATACTTCTATCGTGCCTGGGCGCCCGATCCGGTACGGCGCTTCCCGACCTTGTTCGCCGCGATCGACGCTATCTTTGGCGACGCTGGCGCGGCCACGCAATCGGTGGTCGACGCGGTCGGCCCGGTTATGGGAACCGATTATACGCATGACCGGATCAGGCTGATGCTGAGCCTGCGCGCCATTGTGATCCATGGCGGTGCTCCCAACGTCTATGAATCGAGCAAGTACGAGAAGTATTACGAGCGCTACGGAACCGACGCGACCGAGGACCTCGAGCTGATCGTCGCGCGATGCCTTCAAGTGGTGATCTTCCCTGGCGTGCTGACCGAGCGACCGCACACGTACCGCGACCTTATCCTGCGCGAGACCAGGCGAGCGGTGTGAGCGGCGTTCGCTTTCCACCCAACAACTGCCGTCCCGATCGGCTTGAAATTAAGACCGCTTTCAAGACCGCCGCAATTCTGACCGAACGACCACCATGGAAGCGCAAAGCAGACCCTTCAACACATAAAAATCGGCCCGGCAGATCGCTCTGCCGGGCCAGGTTGTTTCCTTGGGGAGGAAGGGGAGAAATCAGTAGTTGTAGGCGCGCTCGCCATGCTCCGAGAGGTCAAGCCCCTCGCGCTCCACCTCGGGCGTCACCCGAAGCCCGGTCAGCGCCTTGGCGATGTAGAAGGCGATCGCCGAGCCGATGCCCGCCCACGCGATGGCGACGATCACCGACTTCACCTGGATCCACAGCTGCGAACCCAGCTCATAATCGTCGCCCGCCGGCCCGCCCAGCACGGTCAGCATGGTGAACGCCGTCCCCACCGAGCCGATGATGCCCGCCACGCCGTGGATTCCGAACACGTCGAGCGAGTCGTCGAAGCCCAGCTTCGGCTTCAGCTTCATCACGAACCAGCAGGCGACGATGCCGGCCACCGCGCCCAGCAGAATGGCGCCGATCGGCCCGCTGTTGCCCGCCGCCGGCGTGATCGCCACAAGCCCCGCGATCGCCCCCGAGCAGGCACCCAGCAGCGAGCCCTGGTGGCCGAGCGCCCGCTCGGTCAGCATCCAGAACAGCACGCCCGCCGCCGTTGCCGCGAAGGTGTTGATGAGGGCGAGGCCCGCGATCCCGTCGGCCTCCAGCGCCGAGCCGGCGTTGAAGCCGAACCAGCCCACCCACAGCAGGCCCGTGCCCACCAGCGTCATCGTGAGCGAGTGCGGCGCCATCAGCTCCTTCTGATAGCCGATGCGCTTGCCGAGGATGAGGGCGCCGACCAGCGCCGAGACCCCGGCGTTGATGTGGACGACGGTGCCGCCCGCGAAGTCGAGCGCGCCCCAGCCGAAAATGAGGCCCGTCGTCGCCTCGTCGGCGCCCGCGTACCACACCATGTGCGCGATCGGGTAATAGACGAGGACGAGCCAGACGATCCCGAACACCATCAGCGCCGAGAATTTCATCCGCTCGACAAGCCCGCCGACGACAAGGGCCAGCGTGATTGCCGAGAAGGTCATCTGGAAGGCGATGAACACGAATTCGGGGATGACGACGCCGTCGGTGAAGGTCGCCGCGGTCGAGTCCGAGGTGACGCCGGCCATGAAGAACTTGCCGGTCGAGATGAACTGGTTGAAGTCGCCGCCGAAGGCGAGGCCATAGCCCACCATCAGCCACATGATCATGGCAAGGCTCGCTACCGAGATCACCTGGGTCAGCACCGAGGCCATGTTCTTGGTGCGGACGAGCCCGCCGTAGAACAGCGCAAGCCCCGGCACGATCATCAGCATGACGAGCACGGTCGCCGTCATCATCCAGGCGGTGTCGCCCTTGTTGGGCACCGGGTCGGCCGCCGCCTCGGCTGCGGCCGGCGCCATCTCCACGGCCGCCGTCACCGCGTCCGCCACCGCGGCCGCCTCCTGCGCGAAGGCGGGCAAGGCCAGCGCGACCGCGCCGGCGAGACCCGCCGCCCATCTCATCCCACTCCTGGTGTCGAGCATCGAGGACCCCTCCTGAATGTCCCGCGTCACAGCGCGGTGTCGCTGGTTTCGCCGGTGCGGATTCGAACCGCCTGGCCGAGATCGAGAACGAAGATCTTGCCGTCGCCGATGGCGCCGGTGTGCGCGGCCTGCTGGATGGCCTCCACCGCGCGCGGCGCCAGGTCGTCGGGCACCGCCACCTCGATCTTCACCTTGGGCACCATGTTGGTCGTGTATTCGGCGCCGCGGTAGATTTCCGTCTGACCCTTCTGGCGGCCGAATCCCTTCACTTCCGAGACGGTCATGCCGGTGACCCCGGCCGCCGTCAGTGCCTCGCGCACGTCGTCGAGCTTGAAGGGCTTGAGCACGGCGATGATGAACTTCACTGGGCGCGTCCCCCCTTGGCTTCCAGCCCGCCCCGCTGCGGGCCATCCAGCCTCCATGCAGGCGCCGTGCCAAGTGCGCGCCTCTGCTGCGGCGCAACAGGAATCGGGGTTTTTCTGCCTGCGATTCGGGCAGGGCGGCAGATCAGCTCAACAGCCTGCCTCAGAATCGGGCAACTCGAGCAGGCCGCGCGCCCGCGCCAGCTGGCCGGCCGGCACCATCAGCCGGATTCCGGGAAAGCCCCCGCCCAGAAGGCCTGAGAATCCGGCGTCGAACAGCTGCGCCTCGATGCCTTCCGCCTCGAGGCGGCCCAGCAGGATGTGCGCGAGCGGCACGTCGTTGACGACGATCAGCTCCTCGAGCTCGCCGCTCACCCGGTGCCGCCCACCGTCAGCCCGTCGACCAGCAGCGTCGGCTGGCCGACCCCGGCGGGCACCGATTGCCCGCCCTTGCCGCAGGTGCCGATGCCCTCGTCCAGCGCCATGTCGTGGCCGATGGCCCGGATGCGCTGCATCACCTCGGGCCCGTTGCCGATCAGCGTCGCGCCCTTCACCGGCGCGGTGAGCCGGCCCTTCTCGATCCGCCAGGCCTCGGTGCAGCTGAACACGAACTTGCCCGAGACGATGTCCACCTGCCCGCCGCCGAAGCTCTTGGCATAAAGGCCGCGCTCTACGCGCGCGAGGATTGCGTCCGGGTCCTCGGCTCCGGCTTCGAGGAAGGTGTTGGTCATCCGCGGCATCGGCGGATGCCGGAAGCTTTCGCGCCGGCCGTTGCCGGTCGGCGCCACCCCCATCAGCCGGGCGTTCATCCGGTCCTGCATGTAGCCCTTCAGGATGCCATCCTCGATGAGGACGGTTCGCCCCGTCGGCGTCCCCTCGTCGTCCACGCTCAAGGAACCGCGCCGGCCCTCCAGCGTGCCGTCGTCCACGATGGTCACACCCGGCGAGGCCACCCGCTCGCCCACCCGCCCCGAGAAGGCCGATGTGCCCTTGCGGTTGAAGTCGCCCTCCAGGCCATGGCCCACCGCCTCGTGGAACAGGATCCCCGGCCAGCCCGGCCCCAGCACCACCGGCATCTCCCCGGCCGGCGCCGCAACCGCTTCCAGGTTCGTCAGCGCCTGCGCCAGCGCCCGGTCGATCGCGTCCGCGATCCGCGCCTCGTCGAACAGCGGGTCATAGAGGTGCCGCCCCCCGAACCCCCAGCTACCGCTCTCGCGCCGACCGCCCGCGCCCTCGCACACGATCGAGAGATTGAACCTGACAAGCGGCCGCGTGTCGGCCACGCGGGTGCCGTCGGCGCGCAGAATCTCCACCTGGCTCCAGCTCGCCGCCAGCGAGGCCGTCACCTGCACCACCTTCGGGTCGCGCGCGCGGGCCAGCGCATCGGCCCGCTGCAGCAGCGCCACCTTCTCGGCGAACGGCACCGCCGACAGCGGGTCGGCATCGGTGTAGAGCCGCCGGTTGGTGCCGGGCGGCGGCGGGGCGGGCGCGG
>JBKBUL010000077.1:0-8037 GCA_046290045.1 Sphingomonadaceae bacterium | reverse complement strand
GCGCACGCGCTTCCACGCACAGGCGGCAAGGCTGTCGCCGCGGCTGCTCGAGGCCCATCTGGCGCGCGAGCGGGCGCGGCTTGCGAGCCCTCGGGTCACCCCCAACCCGGCGCTGCTGACCGCCCGGCTGGCGGCGGCGCGCGCGTCGCTTGCGTCGTCCATGCGGATGGTCGAAAGCCTGTCGCCCGAGGCGGTGCTGGCGCGCGGCTATGCGCTGGTTCGCCTGCCCGACGGGCGCATCGCCCGCCGCGCGGCCGAGGCGGCAAGCGCGCGACATCTCGACATCCGTTTCGCGGATGGCGAGATTGTGGCCGTGCCGCGACGAAGCGGGCCCGGTCCGGCGCCGCCGCCCGCGGCGCAGGGCCGGCTGCTGTGAGGAGAGGCACATGTTGAACCGTCTGGCCGGTCGGCCGGCCCGAATCCGCTATCTGTCGGGCAGCTACAGGCTGCTGGCCGACGGCGACCATGTGGTCTGCGCCGTCACCGGTGTGCGGATCCCGCTCTCGCAGCTTCGCTACTGGAGCCACGAACTCCAGGAAGCCTATGCCTCGGCGGAGGTGGCCAGCGCCCGCTATGCGGAGGCGCGCGCCGCAGGCCGGCTGTGAGGCGGCCGGCCGTCGGGCTGCTGCTGGCGCTCGGCCTGGCCGGGGTCGCCGGGGCGAGCGCGCCGACGATCACGGTGTCCGGCCCGGCGAAGCCCGGCGGCCTGCTGGTGATCGAGGCGCCGCCGGCGACACGCGCGCTCGAAATCGATGGCGCCAGCCTGCCGCGCGGGCCGGACGGGCGCTGGCGCTTCGGCATCGAGCGCGACGCGACCGGTCCGCTTCGGGTCGAGGCCCGGCTGGCAGACGGGCGCACGATCTCGACCGACGTGGCGCTTTCGCCGCGCAGCTACCGGATCCAGCGCCTGCCCGCGCTCGGCACGACCGACACGCCGACGCCCGAGTGGAAGGCCCGGCGCGCGCGCGAACTGGCCACCATCGAGGCGGCCAAGCGCGCCGCCGCGGCCGAGCCTGCCGCGGGCAGGGGCTTTGCTGAGGGCTTCCGCCGGCCGGCCGAGGGGCGGATCACCGGCGTCTATGGCTCGCAGCGCTTCTATGGCGGGCTGCCGCGCAACCCCCACTGGGGCCTCGACATCGCCGCGCCCACCGGCACGCCAGTGGTGGCGCCGGCCGACGGGATCGTGCGGCTGTCGGCCGGGCCCTATCTGCTGGAAGGCAATATCGTCGTCCTCGATCATGGCGCCGGAATCGTCACCAGCTACATCCACCTCGACAGGCGGGCCGTGGCCCCGGGGCAACGCGTGCGGCGCGGCGACCGGCTGGGCGCGATCGGCACCACCGGCCGCTCCACGGGGCCGCACCTGCACTGGGGCCTGAGCCTCGTGCGCATGGATGGTGACCGCCTCGTCGATATCCGCCTCGACCCGGCGCTTCTGCCGCCCGGATAGACTGTTGCCGCCGCGCAACAGCGCGACCCCCATGACCCGGCCGACCGCGACCTGTCCTTTACAGTGGCATGGCTTTTTGGTGAAAGCCGCGACCAAGCCAAAAGGCGACCGGCCACAGGTGCGCCCGTTCGACTCCCGCGAGTCGACCGATCGCAGGCAGGGCCGGGACAACCGAACGAGGGTCGGGCGGGGGGATGCCGGTACAGCCGGCCCGCACGCACCCCCGAGAGAGGAAGGACTGACCACGTGACCCATTTCAACTGGCAGACGCGCGCGATGCTCAAGGGCTCGGCCGCGTCGTTCGCGCTCGGCGTGGCGCTCATTTCGGCGCCGGCCCTCGCGCAGGGGCAAACGGCGGAGGCGTCCGCCCCGGCCGATACCATCATCGTCACCGGTTCGCGGATCGCGCGGCCCGACATCGAGGGGGCGGCCCCTGTCACCGTGCTCGGCCAGGAGGAGTTCCAGCTCCGTGGCGCGGTCAACGTGGAAGAGCTGCTGTTCACCACGCCGCAGATCATTCCGAGCCTCGGCGGCAACACCAACAACCCCGGTGACGGCCGGGCGCTGCTCGACCTGCGCGGTCTCGGCACCAACCGCACGCTCATTCTCGTCAACGGCCGCCGATGGGTCGGCTCCGGCCCTGACCAGGCGGTCGACGCCAACACCATCCCCGTCGCGCTCGTTGCCCGCACCGAGGTGCTGACGGGCGGCCGTTCGGCGGTCTATGGTTCGGACGCGGTTGCCGGCGTCATCAACTTCGTGACCCGTTCGGACTTCGAGGGCTTCGCGGCCGACGCCAGCTACCGGATCACCGGGCGTGGCGATGGCGGCACCTTCGACGCCAACCTGACCTATGGCGCCAGCCTCGCCGACGGCCGCGGCAACGTCACCCTCTTCCTCGGCTACACCAGCCGGGATCCCGTGTTCCAGGGTGCGCGGAACTTCTCGCGGCGGGTGAACAGCACGGGTACGCCCGGCAACTTCACCTTCGGCGGTTCGGGCATCATCCCGCAGGGCCGCCTGCTGCTGGCCGGCTTCAGCACCGGCAACCCGGCGACCAACAACTGGAACGTGCCGGCCCCGGCCGTCACCGACTTCTTCTTCAATCCGGACGGCAGCTCGCGGCAATACACGGGCGCGGACGCCTACAACTATGCGCCGGACAACTATCTCCAGCTGCCGCAGACGCGCTGGCTGGCGGGGAGCTTTGCGAACTACGAGTTCAACCAGCACCTCGAGTTCTACGGCGAGATGGTCTACACCAACAACCGGACCGTCTCGGAACTGGCGCCCACCCCGATCAGCCAGACGCTCCGGATTTCGGTCAACAACCCCTTCGTCACGCCGGCGCTCCGGGCCCTGTTCCAGTCGATGGACGCCAACCAGGCCCGCAACATCACGACGCAGGGCGGCATTATCGACGCGCCCAACGATGGCTTCATCTCGGGCAACGTCATCCGCCGCGTGACCGAGATCGGCAGCCGCGTGTCGGATCGCGAGCGGCAGGCCTTCCGGGTGCTCGGCGGCTTCCGCGGCGAGATCTCCGGGCCATGGCGCTACGACGCCTACTACTACTTCGCCCGGACGACCGACCTCGAGTCGCAGTTCGGCAACGTCTCGCTGAGCCGCTACCGCTCGGCGGTCGCCGGCTGCCCCGTGGGCTCGCCGACGGGCTGCGTGCCGATCAACATCTTCGGCCTGGGCAACATCAGCCAGGCAGCCGGCAACTACATCAAGGTCGACACCAAGAACACGCGCGAGATCGACGAGCAGGTGCTCTCGGCCGCGATCTCGAACGGCGAGCTGTTCGACCTCGGCGGCGGCGCCGGCCCGGTTGGTCTCGCCTTCGGTGTCGAGCGTCGCTGGGTGCAGGGCCGGTTCGCGCCGGACTTCATCCTCTCCTCCGGTGACGTCGTCGGCTTCAACGCCGGCACCCCGACGATCGGTGGCTACAACCTGACCGAAGTGTTCGGCGAGCTGAACGTGCCGATCCTCGGCGACCGCCCCGGCTTCCATCGCCTGGAAGTCAATGGCGCGGCCCGCTACTCGGACTACAGCAATGATGTGGGCGGCACCTTCACCTGGGGTGCAACCGGCATCTGGGCGCCGGTTCGTGACGTCAGCTTCCGGGGCAGCTACCAGCGGGCCATCCGGGCGCCGACGGTCAACAATCTGTTCCTCGGCCAGGCGCAGAACTTCCCGGCCTTCACCGACTACTGCCGGCAGGCCGTGGCTGCGACCAATACCACGCTGCGCCAGTCGTGCATCAACGCCGGCGTTCCGGCGGCGCTGGTCGGCACGCCGTTCGGGACTGGCAACACCCAGATCCGCGCGGTCGTGGGCGGCAACCCGAACCTGAAGGAAGAAACCGCCGACACCTGGACGGCGGGCGTGGTCCTCACGCCGAGCTTCGCGCCGGGCCTGTCGATCACCGTCGACTACTATGACATCAAGATCAAGGACGGGATCCTCGGTGGCGGTCCGGGCGTGTCGGTTCTGCGCGATGCCTGCTTCGGCATCCCGGGCAACAACTTCCAGCCCTACGACACCAGCTTCTGCGCGCTCCTGCCGCGGAACCCGATCACCTTCGAAGTGGAAGACGCGCTCAACACCGCGATCAACGCCGGCTCGGTGAAGACTCGCGGTGTCGACTTCGAAATCCGCTACGGGGTGCCGGTGGGCTTCGGCCTGTTCGGCTCGGATGACTCGCGCCTCCAGTTCCGGATCGCGGGTACCCGGCTCATCCAGTATGACTTCAACAACCTCGCGGCGATCCCGACGCTGGTGAACAAGTGCGCCGGCAAGTTCGGCCTGACCTGCGGCGACCCGTTCGCCAAGTGGCGGGGCAATGCCACGGTCGGCTGGGTGACGGGCCCGATGAACCTGAACTTCCGGATCAACTACATCGGTCCGGTGGACGATGACGGCACGGCCGGTGCCCCGCCGCTCATCATCCCGCGGATCAAGGGCTATGCGACGGCGGATATCGCGGCGGGCTTCGACGTGAAGGAGTATCTGAACGTCTCCTTCGGCATCGTGAACCTGACCGACCGCAATCCGCCAGAACTGCTCGATGCGCAGGACCAGCAGGCGAACACCTACCCGTCCACCTATGACGTGATGGGTCGCCGCTTCTTCATCCGCGCCGGCCTGAAGTTCTAGGGCCCAGCGGCATCGTCGAACGGAGGGCGGCGGGGCAACCTGCCGCCCTTCTTCGTTCCGGGGGTTCAGCCGGCGATGACGTCGAAGGCGACCGTCATTCGCTCGCCCGCGCTGAACGGCCGGGTGCCGTGCCAGAGCCAGCTCGGGAACAGTGCCAGCCGGCCGATGGCAGGCACGATCCGGTCGAGCGGCGAAAGGCCGGTCGCGAGCTCGCTTGGCGGTTCGCCCAGCACGAGCTGGCCTTCCTCGCCCCGAAGGTCGGGGAGCGCCAGGTAGCAGGCCGATGACAGCCAGCCTTCGGGGTGTACATGTGCCACGTGAAATCCCGCCCCGGTCAGCCGGACCGACCAGGAGCCGGTGAAGCGCCAGCCGGCGCGAAGGGGCGGGGGAGCGCCGAGCGTCGGATGGCCCGGCAGCACCGGCCCAAGCGCATTCGCATGGGCAGTGACGGCCTCGCCGATCGCGCGGGCCAGCCGCTGGACCGGGGGGTCGGCGCGCCAGAAGAGCGTCCCTTCCGTCTGCGTGCCGCCGCGCAGCGACTGGTCGAGCGGATGGGCCTTGCGCACGTGCAGCCGACGCATGTGGGCGGCAATATCGTCCAGCTCCTTCGACTCGAGCGCCAGTTCGTGCGCGCGCCAGAGGCCGTCGTGCCCCACCAGCCATGCATGCCTGGGGTCGTCGGCCAATCGCCAGGCCGTCTCCGTCAACCCCCAGAGGCCCATGTCGGCGGCCAGCATCGGCTGCTCGGCCCGGGCCCGGTCGAGAAGGAGCGCCGCGCGCTCGGGCTGGCGCAGGCGGATGGCGATGCGCGCACCGATCCGGGCCACGGGCTCGGCCAGCGGCAGCGCGCCGGCTTCGGCCCGCTCGAGCAGCGCCAACCCCGCTTCCGGCTCACCATCCCGCAGCGCGAACTCCGCCTCGGCCACCTCTAGGATGCCTGCCCCGGGCAGATGGCGCCGCGCTTCGGCCACGCGCGCCCGCATCTCCGAAGGTGGCCGCGCGGCTCCTTCCAGCTGGATCAGCGCCATCCACAGATCGAGCTGTGCAGGGTTGCGGGCTGTTGCAGCCTCCAGCCTGTCGAAGGCGGCAAGGCCCTCGCCGGCCTCGAAGCGGGCCTTGGCAAGCGTCTGCTGGCCGACGACCCACAGGGGGTCGGCCTCGACGGCCGCCGCCAGTTCGTCGAGCGCGTCGCGGTCCGCTGCCGCCAGCCGGACGCCGGTGTGCGACAGCAGCAGGTCGCGGTCCGCCGGGCTGGCCGCCCGCGCCGCCCGGAAGCGCCGGTCGGCATCGCCCTCGCCCCGCTCGGCGGCCAGCAGTGCCCGCCCGGCAAGCGCGCGCGGCAGGCCCGGCTGCAACGCGAGGGCGCGATCGAGCGCGGCGGCAGCGGCCTCGCGCTCGTCGAGGTCGCGCAACAGCAGGCCGAGCGCCGACCAGGCGCGCGCCAGGCCGGGATTGAGGCGCACGGCGGTCTCAAGGGCCGCCCGGGCGCGAACGTGATCGCCCGCTGCATGGGCCACAATGCCCAGATTCGCGTGCGCGTCCGCGAAGTCGGGCTTCAGGCGAACGGCGCGCGCATAGGCTTCGATCGCGCCGGCCGAGTCGCCGAGGGAATCGAGGAAATTCCCATGGTTGTTGTGCAGGTTGGGGTCGCTGGGGATCAGCGCGAGCGCGGTCGCGAAGGCCTGGCGCGCGGCCTCGATCCGCCCGGCGCGCCGCTCCACAAGGGCCTTGAGATGGGCGGCCGGGCCCCGCGCCGCCGGCGCGCCGCGCTCGACCGCCTCGATCAGCCGTCGGGCCTCGTCGAGCCGCCCGGCCTGCAGCGCGGCATGCGCCTCGCCCAGCGTGCGGCCCGGATCGATCACGCCGCCATGGCTTTTGCCGCGATCACGAAGGCAAGGCCGCCATCGCCGTCGGTGACGGTCACGGTCGAGCCGTCCGGAATCTCGCCGGCCAGCAGCTTCTCGGCCAGCGGATCCACCAGATGCTTCGAGATCGCCCGTTTCAGTGGCCGGGCGCCATAGACCGGATCATAGCCGACGCGGGCCAGCCATTGCCGCGCGCCGTCCGTCAGCTCGAGGCCGATCTTCCGGTCCTTCAGCAGGCGGCGCACATGATCGACCTGGATGTCGACGATCGCCCCCATATGCTCGGGCGCGAGGCGGTGGAACAGGATGATCTCGTCCAGCCGGTTCAGGAACTCGGGCCGGAAGGCGCTTCGCACCACCTCCATCACCTGCGGCTCGGCCTGCTTCACGTCCGCGCCATCGGGAAGGGCCGCGATGAACTGCGAGCCGAGGTTCGAGGTCAGCACGATGATCGTGTTGGTGAAATCGACCGTTCGCCCCTGCCCGTCGGTCAGCCGGCCATCGTCCAGCACCTGCAGCAGCACGTTGAACACGTCGGGGTGAGCCTTCTCGACTTCGTCGAACAGCACCACCTGATAGGGGCGCCGGCGAACCGCTTCGGTCAGAACGCCACCCTCGTCATAACCGACATAGCCCGGCGGCGCGCCGATCAGCCGAGCGACCGAATGCTTCTCCATGAACTCCGACATGTCGATCCGGACCATTGCGTCGGACGAATCGAAGAGGAAGTCGGCGAGCGCCTTGGTCAGCTCCGTCTTGCCCACGCCCGTGGGCCCCAGGAACAGGAAGGAGCCGAGCGGCCGGTTCGGATCCTGCAGGCCGGCGCGTGCCCGGCGAACCGCCTTGGCGACGGCGGCCACGGCATCGGCCTGGCCGATCACGCGCTTGCCCAGCGCTTCCTCCATGTGGAGCAGCTTCTCGCGCTCGCCTTCCAGCATCTTCGCGACCGGGATTCCCGTCCAGCGCGAGACGACGGCGGCGATGTCGTCGGCCGTCACCTCTTCGCGCACCATGGCATCGGCCGAGGCCGTCTCGGCTTCGGCCAGTTTCGCCTCGAGATCGGGGATCACACTATAGGTCAGCTCGCCGGCGCGGGCATAGTCGCCGCGCCGCTGCGCCTGCTCCACCTCGATCCGGGCCTGGTCGAGGGCTTCCTTGATCCGGGTCGCGCCCTGCAGCTTCTCCTTCTCGGCCGCCCAGCGCGTGGAGAGCTCCTGCGCCTCGGCCTCCAGCCGTTCCAGTTCCGTCTCGAGTGCGGCCAGCCGCTCCTTGGAAGCCGCGTCGGACTCCTTCTTCAGGGCCTCGCGCTCGATCTTCATCTGGATGATCCGCCGGTCGAGCGCCTCGATCTCCTCGGGTTTGGATTCGACTTCCATGCGAAGGCGCGAGGCTGCCTCGTCCATCAGGTCGATCGCCTTGTCGGGCAGGAAGCGGTCGGCGATGTAGCGGTTCGACAGCGTCGCGGCCGCCACCAGTGCGCTGTCCGTGATGCGCACGCCGTGGTGGAGCTCATACTTCTCCTTGAGGCCGCGCAGGATCGAAATCGTGTCCTCGACGCTT
>JBKBUL010000076.1:0-8116 GCA_046290045.1 Sphingomonadaceae bacterium | reverse complement strand
TGGCGGCCGGGGCGCCGGCCGTCGTGCCGGTTCACGCCGGCCGGCGCGGGAATCCGGCTGGCTTCGCGCGGGCACTCTGGCCGCGGCTGATGGCGCTCGAGGGGGATCGCGGGGCGGGCGCAATCCTCGACTCGCTGGGGGTGGAGGCGGTCGCGGTCGATGATCCGGGCGTCCACCTCGACGTGGATCGGCCCGCCGATCTCAGTGGGCCGGTTCCGCCATCAGCTCGATGAGGACTCCACCCATGTCCCTGGGGTGGACGAAGATCACCGGCACGCCATGCGCGCCGATGCGCGGCTCGCCGCCCCGAAGCACGGTCGCGCCCTTCGCCACCAGCTCGTCGCGGGCGGCGAGGATGTCGGGCACCTCGAAGCAGACATGGTGCTGGCCGCCCTTCGGATTCTTCGCGAGGAAGCCGTGGACCGGGCTGTCGGCGCCCAGCGGCTCGATCAGTTCGACCTGGCTGTTCTCGAGATCGACGAAGCAGACGCGCACGCCCTGCTCGGGCAGGTCGAAGGCGGGCTGGATCCGCGCGGCGCCGAGCAGGTCGCGGTAGAGGGCGACCGATTCCTCGATCGACGGGGTCGCGATGCCCACATGGTTCAGGCGACCAATCTTCATGCGCTTGGTTTCTCCTCTCCCGCGCGGCTCAACCTACGCGCGGGCGACAGGTTTGGGGTGGCGGCTGTCGCCCGCGCGTCTCGAATCAAAATGGCACATCGTCGTCGAGGTCATCCTCGAAGCCGCCCTTCGAGCCGAAGCCGCCGGCCATCCCGCCGCCGGCTGCCGCCGGCGCGGCGCGCGAATAGCCGTCGTCGGAATAGCCGCCGCCCTCGCGGCGGTCGAGCAGGGCGAGATCGCCCCGGAAGCGCCCGACATAGACCTCGGTCGTGTAGCGGTCATTGCCGTCCCGGTCCTGCCACTTGCGGGTCCGGAGCTGGCCCTCGACATAGACCTTGGAGCCCTTCTTCAGATACTGCTCGGCAACGCGGACCAGATTGTCATTGTCGAGGACGACATTGTGCCACTCGGTGCGCTCCTTGCGCTCGTTGGTCTGCCGGTCGGTCCAGCTTTCCGAGGTCGCGATCCGCAGGTTCGCAATCCGCCCGCCGGATGGGAAGCTCTTCACTTCCGGGTCGGCCCCCAGGTTGCCGACGAGGATCACCTTGTTCACGCTGCCGGCCATGCCTGCCTCTCCCTTGTGACTTGGCCCCCGTTAGGCCAGAGTTGGCGGCCAGCCAAGCGGAGAGGCGCATGGAAGGCTCGGTCGATCGCGCAGGCCAGCTCTCGCCCGACGGGGCGGCGGCGACGGCCATCGACCCGTCCGCTGCCCTGCGGCCCGGCGAGACCGAAACCTGTCCCAACTGTGGCGCGCCGGTCTCGGGCGACTGGTGCGCGCAGTGCGGGCAGAAGACGCACCTGCACCGCACCATCGGCGAGGCCGTGCACGAACTTGTGCACGGCGTGCTTCACTTCGACAGCAAGCTGTGGCGAACCCTGCCGCTGCTCGCGGCCCGTCCGGGCTACCTGACCCGGGATTACATCGAGGGCCGGCGCGTCCGCTACATCAGCCCCGTCGCGCTGTTCCTCTTCACCATCTTCCTGACCTACATCGTCTTCAGCTCGATCTCGCCCGACCTGCCCGAGGATGCGGTCGTGGTGGAGGGCGAGGGCCGCACCGGCGAGCAGCCGTCGGCCGTGCGGCGCCCGGACGGCAGCGTCGCGATCGGCTCCGAAACCGTGGCCGATGCGATCCGCGAGGCTCGGGCGAACAACCAGATCACGCTGGATCTCGGCGACAAGGCCCTGGAAAACAGGGCGAATGCCGCGCTTTCGAACCCCGAGCTGCTGCTCTACAAGATGCAGCAGAAGGGCTACAAGCTTGCCTTCCTGCTGGTGCCGCTGTCGCTGCCCTGGCTGTGGCTGCTGTTCGCCCGGCGGCCTGACGTGCGGGCGTACGACCATGTGGTCTTCCTGCTCTACTCGATCAGCTTCATGTCGCTGCTGTGGATCGGTGCCGCGCTTCTCCTGCGCGTCGGGGTCTCGGCCGGCTGGCTCTACGGCCTGCTGCTCGTCGGCTATCCGCTCTTCCACCTGTTCCTGCAGCTGAAGGGCGCCTATCGCCTGTCGACGGGTGGCGCGCTGTGGCGAACCGGCTTTCTCGCCGCGGCGGCCTTCGCCACGCTGATCCTCTACTTCATCCTCATCCTGCTGCTCGGCCTGCTCGACTGAGGCTCAGTTCGCCGGTGGGCGCGCGCTGGCCTTGAGCCGCTCGACAAGCTTCGCGGGTGCGAGCGGCTCGGC
The DNA here is from genome assembly GCA_046290045.1 of Sphingomonadaceae bacterium. Lineage (GTDB taxonomy): Bacteria > Pseudomonadota > Alphaproteobacteria > Sphingomonadales > Sphingomonadaceae > Sandaracinobacteroides. The sequence goes on along the minus strand of JBKBUL010000076.1, from coordinate 5,812 downwards.
GGGCAGCCGGAGGCGCTCGGTCGGGATGTCGGCGGCTTCGGCCTTCACCAGCCGGAACAGGCCGCCGCCGTCGAGCGGCGCGCCCACCGAGAAGACGGCGCGCATTTCCTTCACCATGTCGGCTGCGGCCGGCCCGAACAGCGGGGCTGCCATCAGCATCGTCGATTCCATGAACCGGACGATGGCGGCCCCCACCGGCGCCAGCTCGGGCGCGCGGCTGAACACCATCTCGCGCGTCTGCGGCGGGTCGCCGGCCGTCACCTGCCAGACCTCGCCGGCCTGGCCGGCGACCTTGCGGCTGCCCACCTTGCGCAGCGTCGGCGGCCTGGCGGGCCTGGCGGTGGCGCCGGCCGCCCCGAACAGCGCCTTGAAGGCCGGCGGCAGCACTTCGTCGAGGGCGGCGGCCATGTCCTCGATCCGGATCACCTCGGGCGCGCCGTCCGGCGATGGCGCCACCAGGAAGAAGGCGCCGCCGAGGCCGAGGCCGTAGCTCGGCGCATCCGGCTCGCCGATGCGGAAGTCCCCATTGTCGGCGACTTCGACCAGCATGGTCTTCGGATTGCCCTCGCCCTCGTAGAGCGCGCGCATCCCGGCATCCGCCGGGCCGCCGGCCAGCAGCAGCGCGGCTGCCAGCCAATGGTGCCTGATCGTCGTTCGCATGCCCCGTTCCTCCCCGCTTGCCAGACTGCCGCGCCGGGCGGGGCCTGTCGAGGGGTCAGGCGAGCGCGCTGGCGAGGCGGAATGTGAGGAAGGCGGCCACCCAGGCCATGGCGATCATCAGCGCGAACTGGATTGCCGGCCAGCGCCAGCCGCCCGTCTCGCGCCGCATCACGGCAAGCGTCGAGAGGCACTGCGGCGCGAAGACGAACCAGGCGAGGAAGGCGAGCGCGGTGGGCAGCGGCCAGGCCGAGCGCAGGCGCTCGACGAGGCCCGTGGCGTCGTCGGCGTCGGCCTCGATCGCATGCACCGTGCCCAGCGCTGCGACTGCGACCTCGCGCGCCGCCATGGCGGGCACGAGGGCGATCGCGATGTCCGGCCCGAAGCCGAGCGGGCGGACCAGCGGCTCGATCGCCGCCCCGATCCGGCCGGCCATGCTGTGCGCCAGCTGGTTGGCGCCGGGCGGAGCGACGGGGAAGCTGGCGAGCGCCCAGAGCGCCACGGTGACGGCGAGGATGATCGTGCCGGCGCGCTTCAGGAAGGCGAGGGCCCGGAGCCAGAGGCCGATTCCGACATCGCGGAGCGCGGGCCACTGCCAGGCCGGCATCTCGACCAGAAGCCCCGTTCGATGGCCGCGAAAGGCGGTGCGCCGCAGCAGGAGGGCAAGCCCGATCGCACCCAGGATGCCCGCGGCATAGAGGGCGAAGAGCACGAAGCCCTGGAGGCCGATCGGGCCCCACAGCGGCCGGGCCGGCACGAAGGCGGCGATGACGACCGCATAGACGGGAAGCCGGGCCGAGCAGGTCATCAGCGGGGCGATCATCATGGTGAGCAGCCGGTCGCGCGCGTCGGGCAGCGCGCGCGTTGCCATGATGGCGGGCACGGCGCAGGCGAAGGCCGAGAGCAGCGGGATGAAGGCGCGGCCATCGAGCCCGATTCGCGCCATCAGCCGGTCCATCAGGAAGGCGGCGCGCACCATGTAGCCGGAGCCTTCCAGCAGCAGGATGAAGGCGAACAGGATCAGGATCTGGGGCAGGAAGACGATGACGGCGCCGACCCCGCCCAGCAGGCCGTCCGTCAGGAAGCCGCGAAGCGGGCCGTCGGGCAGGCTGGCCGCCAGCTGCTGCTGGCCGAGCGCGATCGCCGCCTCGATCCAGCTCATCGGAGTCTCGGCGAGCGCGAACACCGCCTGGAACAGCAGGAACATCAGCCCGGCGAGGATCATCGGCCCGGCCAGCGGGTGGAGGATGATGGAGTCGAGCTGCCGGCCCAGCTGCCGCGCGCGGGTCTCGCCCGTGGTCACGTCGGCGGCGAGCGTCCGCGCCGCGCGGGCCAGCGCCCGCCGGTCGGTGCCTGCCGGCCCGGGCGCGGTCGGGGCGCTGGGCAGACGCTGCAGGGTCGCCGCCGCCTCCAGGGCGGCGCGAAGCTCGTCGAGCCCGCGCCGCCGGACGGCCACCGTCTCGACGACCGGGACCCCGAGCCGCCGGGCAAGCGCTTCCCGGTCGATCGCAAGCCCGTCGCGGCGGGCCATGTCGATCCGGTTGAGCGCGACGACCGTCGGCAGGCCCAGCGCCAGCAGTTCGAGCGCGAGGCGCAGGTGGACGGCAAGGTTCGTTGCATCGAGGACGAGGAGCAGCATGTCGGGCGCGGCCTCGCCCGGGAGCCTGCCGAGCAGCACGTCGCGCGTGACGGCCTCGTCGGGCGAGCGCGGATCGAGGCTGTAGGTGCCGGGCAGGTCGATGAGGTCGGCGCGGGCGCCCGACGGCAGGACAAGCTCGGCCGACAGCCGCTCGACGGTGACGCCCGGATAATTGCCCACCTTCTGCCGCGCGCCGGTCAGCGCGTTGAACAGGCTGGACTTGCCGGCGTTGGGCTGGCCGACGACGGCAACCCGAAGCGTCCGGCCGCAGGCCGACGCGGGTGGGGCCGGATCGGCCTCGGCCATCAGGCCGGATCGAGCCGGATGGCGCGCGCGATCGACCGGCGCATCGCCACCGTGGTGCCGTCCACCCGAACGGCGAGCGGATCGCCGAGGGGGCCGCGATGCACCACCTCAACAAGCGAGCCGAGGTCGATCCCGAGATCGACGAGCCGCATCTCCAGCCGGTCGGGCAGGGGCTCGATCGCGCAGACCCGGGCGCGACGGCCGGGGGCGAGGTCGGCGAGGCTGAGGGGCGCGCTCACATGCGAGCGATTATCAGAAGCAACAGCCGGCGCAAGCCCGGGGTGCGAGGCGCTCAGCCTTCGACGGGATAGCGAAGCCGGCCCAGGAAGCGGACGAGGCTGGGGCGCTCGCCCTCGCTGCCGCTGGGCGGCCTGAGACGGGCCTTCGCCGTTTCGATCCGCATCACGTCGGCGATGCGGCGATCGAGGAAGGCCCAGGTGTCGGCGAAGTCGGCGCTGTCGTCCTCGAGCCAGACGAGCAGCGTCGAGGCATAGACGGCGCCGGCGAGCGCGCGCTTGGAATAATGGTTGAAGTCGGTCGAGCGGTCGCCGCAGGCGCGCCAGATGGAGTCGGCCGTGCGCCAGGTGAGCCGGGCGGCGCGCGCCAGGTTGCCGGGCAGCGCCAGCACGGCGGCCGAGCGGCGGATCGCCTCGCGGTGCGGGGCCGCCTGCTCGAGGCGGGTCCGGATGGCCGTCGTCACCTTCTCGCGCACCTTGAGCGCCCGGAACCCGGGCGTGTCGAGGGCGGCGGCCATCGCCTTGTCGGCCTCGGCGATGTAGGCGTCCACCATGTCGATCGCGCCGCCCGGAAAGGCGAGGCGGGCGACCGCCGGGTCGATGCCGAGGTCGGCCGCGCCCTGCTCGAGCGCCCGGCCCGTCCAGCCGTCGAAGGGCACGTGCAGCAGCATGGCGCGCACGAGGTGCGGTCGAAGCTCGTCGAGGGTCAGGTCGGCAAGGGGCGGAGTCTCGGCCATCGACTCGTCCTACCGGCTTCGATCCCGGGCCGCAAAGGGGGCCGCTTGCCGCAATCGCCGGCTTCTGTTAGGGCGCACGCCAGCGACGTCGGCCGGGCCGGCGGCGAACCGCCTGTCTTTCGGTTCGTCGCGTTCGGCCGACATTCTGGTGACATCGAACTTCGGGAAGGTGCTGACGGCCTCATGCAGATCATCGTGCGCGACAACAACGTCGACCAGGCGCTGCGGGCGCTCAAGAAGAAGCTCCAGCGCGAAGGCGTGTACCGCGAGATGAAGCTGCGCCGGCACTATGAGAAGCCGTCGGAGAAGCGCGCCCGCGAGAAGGCGGCCGCCATCCGCCGCGCCCGCAAGCTGGACCGCAAGCGCGCCGAGCGCGACGGCCAGCGCTGACGCCGGCTGAAGACACCCACATGACCGAAGCGACGCGCGGAGGCCATGGCCTCGGCAAATGGGTCGTGGCCGGCCTCGTGCTGGTGACGGGCGCGGTCGCGCTGGCGCTGGCCGGCACGGCCGATCTTCGCGCCCCGGCGCGGGATGCGGCCCAGTATCTGGCCGCCAACAGGGAGAAGCCGGGCGTGACAACCACCGAATCGGGCCTGCAGGTCCGCATGCTCGCCGCCGGCGAGGGGGAGACACCCCGCCCCGACGATACCGTCCTCGTCCATTATGAAGGCCGCCTTGCCGACGGCACCGTCTTCGATTCCAGCTATGCCCGCGGCCAGCCGGCCGTGTTCGGCGTGTCGGACGTGATTCCCGGCTGGACGGAAGGGCTGCAGATGATGCGCCCGGGTGGCAAGGCCGAGTTCACCATTCCGCCCGAGCTGGGTTATGGCGCGCGCGGGGCGGGCGGCGTGATTCCGCCCAACGCCGTCCTCATCTTCGATGTCGAGCTTCTCGCCATCGCGCCGAGACAATAGGATCGGGCGGCCATGCGCCGCTGCCTCCTCGTCTCAGCCCTGATCGCCGCCCCGGCGCTGGCCGGGGAACCCGAACCCACGCGCGGCGAGGTGCTGCTCGTCGCCGAGCCCTTCCCGTCGGCCGAGGTGGCGCTGAAGCGCGGAACCTTGCCGGTGCGCGTGAGCCTGGGGTTCGATCGTGCGCTGCTTTTGAACCTCGCGCCGGCGAGGGCGACGGGCCTGAAGCCCTTTCCGATCATCGGCAAGTTCAAGGTGAAGAATCCGCAGATCCCCGGTGGCGAGGCGATCATCCGCGGCAACCTGATTTCGGCGGACGTCGGCGGCACCGGCCGGCAGAGCCTGCCGACGGTCTGGATCGACAAGGATGTGGTGCCGCCGCCCCATGCCGGCGTCGTCTCGGTGCTGGGGTTCCGGGCCGATCGGGTGCGCGTGCTGAACCCGTCGGCGCCGGCCGGCGGTGCCACCTATCGGCTGGCTCGCGCCGGGCGCGGCGACAGCGAGGTGAAGTGGCGCTTGGGCCGCGACACGGTCAACCTGGTGTTCGACTTCACCTCCGAGGCGACCATCCTGAATGCGCGGGCCGCTGCCATCCTCGAGCGCGAGGGGCTGGTCAGGCGCACGGGGCGGGTGGGTCTCTGGTCCCCGGTGCCGGCCCTCCAGCTTCCGGTCGAGCTGCTCGCGCCGACGGCGGGGGCGAACGCCTTCGGCCTGCCGCTGGCCCGGCCGGCTGCCCGCATAAGCCCGGCGCGCGCCCGCGAGCTCGACGCGCGCGCTGCCGAGGGGATCACGGGGGCGGCCGATGACGATCCCGACGCGATCGTGGTGACGGCCGAGAAGGAGCGGACGCGCGGCCGCGCGCCCTGGATGCTGATCGGGCGAGACGTGCTGCGATATTGTTCCGAGGTCCGCCTCGACCGGCCCGACCGCAGCTGGATGCTGACCTGCGCGTTCCCCGGTTGAGCGGCGTCAGTCGGGCTTCGGGGTGGCCAGCAGGGCTTCCAGCCACTTGATCGAATAGTCGCCGCTTCGGAAGGCCGGCTCGGCGAGGATTCGCTGGTGGAGCGGAATGGTCGTCTTGACGCCCGTCACCACCATTTCCTCGAGCGCGCGGGCGAGCCGGGCAATGGCGTCCTCGCGGGTGTCGGCGTGGACGATCAGCTTGGCGATCAGGCTGTCATAATGGGGCGGGATCCGGTAGCAGGAATAGAGGGCGGAATCGATCCGCACCCCCGGCCCGCCGGGGCTGTGGAACTCCTGCACGAGGCCGGCCGAGGGCACGAAGGTCTCGGGATCCTCGGCATTGATCCGGGCCTCGATCGC
>JBKBUL010000075.1:0-8397 GCA_046290045.1 Sphingomonadaceae bacterium | reverse complement strand
CTTCCCGTGTCGTGTCGCCGGCATCGGGGCGCCGGCGCGCCGCCGGCGGGAACCGGCGGCCGCTCAACAGGCCCTCGTCAGACGCGGCGGCGCTTGGGCGGCCGCACGCCATTGTGCGGAATGGCGGTCACGTCGCGGATCGAGGTGATCTGGAAGCCGACCGCCTGCAGCGCGCGCAGCGCCGATTCGCGGCCCGAGCCGGGGCCCTTCACTTCCACCTCCAGCGTGCGGACGCCATGTTCGGCCGCCTTCTTGCCGGCATCCTCGGCCGCCACCTGCGCGGCATAGGGCGTCGACTTGCGGCTGCCCTTGAACCCCATCGTGCCCGCGCTCGACCAGGCAATCGCATTGCCCTGCGCGTCGGTGATGGTGATCATGGTGTTGTTGAAGCTGGCGTTCACATGGGCGACGCCGGCGGTGATGTTCTTGCGTTCGCGGCGCTTCAGCCGCTCGGGTGCGCGGGCCATTACTTCTTCTTCCCTGCGATCGGCTTCGCCTTGCCCTTGCGGGTGCGGGCATTGGTGTGGGTGCGCTGGCCGCGCACGGGCAGGCCCTTGCGGTGCCGCAGACCGCGATAGCAGGCGAGATCCATCAGCCGCTTGATGTTCATCGCCGTCTCGCGGCGAAGGTCACCCTCCACCGTATAGTCACGGTCGATGGTCTCACGGATCTGCAGGATTTCGGCGTCCGTCAGGTCCTGCACCCGGCGCTCCGGCGGGAAGCCGAGCTTGGCGGTGATTTCCTTGGCGCGCGTGCGCCCGATTCCGTGAATGTAGGTCAGCGCGATTTCCACGCGCTTGTTGGTGGGGATGTTCACCCCTGCGATACGTGCCACAAACTGCTCCTGCTCCACGGCGGCCTTGGGCCGGGCCACCATCTCCTTGCGTCGCCGTCTTCACCGTGGCAGCAAAGGCGGGGCTGGCCGCCGGAACCCGTCCGGGGATCATGCCTTCGCGCGCGCGGGAATCGGAAGCGATGCCGCTAGGCTCAGCTTGCGTCCCTGTCAAGGCCCGGCCCGCCCGCCCGGCGCGCCGGGTCAGGCCGGGCCCAGCAGCTTCCCGATGGCGGCCGCCACCCCGTCCATGTCGGCCATGCCGTCGATCCCCGTCACCAGCCCGCGCGCGGCGTAGATGGGCAGGATCGGCGCCGTCTTGGCGCGATACTCGGCCATGCGGGTCCGGACCGTCTCCGCCGTGTCGTCCGGCCGGCGCCTGAACTCGGTGCCGCCGCAGCGGTCGCACACGCCGGCCACGCGCGGCGGCTTGGCCCGGTCGTGATAGCCCTCGCCGCAGGTCGCGCAGGTGAAGCGGCCGGTGATCCGGTCAACCAGCGCCTCCTCGTCCACTTCCAGCTCGATCACATGGTCGAGGCGCCTGCCATGTTTCGCCAGCAGCCGGTCGAGGCTTTCGGCCTGGGCGGCGGTCCGTGGATAGCCGTCGAAGATCACGCCCGTCTCAGCCGGCGTGGCCGCCAGCGCCTCGTCGATCAGCGCCGAGACGATCCCGTCGGACACCAGCTCGCCGCGCTCCATCACCGCCTTGGCCTCGAGGCCGACGGGCGTTCCCGCCTTGACGGCGGCGCGCAGCATGTCCCCGGTCGACAGCTGCACCATCCCGCGCTCGGCCACCAGCCGTGCCGCCTGGGTGCCCTTGCCGGCCCCCGGCGGGCCCAGCAGGATGATGTTGAGGCCACGGGCCGGCTGCGGCGCGGCGGCGGGCGTCGCCATCAGCGGCGCCCCCCCGTCCTCAGCTTCGCCTTCTTGATCAGCCCCTCATACTGGTGCGCCAAGAGATGGCCCTGGATCTGCGCCACCGTGTCCATCGTCACGTTCACGACGATCAGAAGCGACGTGCCGCCAAGGTAGAAGGGAACCGCCATCTGGCTGATCAGGAACTCGGGCAGCAGGCAGACGAGCGTCAGATAGGCCGCGCCCACCACGGTGATCCGGGTCAGCACATAGTCGAGGTAGACCGCCGTCTTCTCGCCCGGCCGGATGCCCGGCACGAAGCCGCCATATTTCTTGAGATTCTCGGCCGTCTCGTCCGGGTTGAAGACGACGGCGGTGTAGAAGAAGCTGAAGAAGATGATGCCGGCGGCATAAAGGCCCATGTAGAGCGGCGCGCCGTGCTGCAGCGCCGTCGTCACGGTGATCAGCCATTCCGGACCGCCTTCCTGCCCCATGAACTGGGCGACGGTCAGCGGCAGCAGCAGCAGCGAGGAGGCGAAGATGGGCGGGATCACGCCGGCCGTGTTCACCTTCAGCGGCAGGTGCGAGGAATCCCCCTGGTAGAGCCGGTTGCCCACCTGTCGCTTGGGATACTGGATGGGGATCCGCCGCTGCGCCCGCTCCATGAAGCAGATGAAGGCGATGACGGCGAGGGCCAGCACGATGATGGTGAAGATGAAGCCGAGCGACATGGCCCCTGTGCGGCCCTGCTCGAACAGGCCGCCGATCGCCCGTGGCAGCTGCGCCACGATGCCGGCCATGATGATGAGGCTGATGCCGTTGCCGATGCCGCGGCTGGTGATCTGCTCGCCCAGCCACATCAGGAACATGGTGCCGCCCAGAAGCGTGATGATGGTCGAGATGCGGAAGAACCAGCCCGGATCCATGACGGCGGCCTGGCCGGCCGACGCGCCCCAGTTCTCGAGGCCGACGGCAATGCCGTAGCCCTGAAAGATGGTGAGGATCACGGTGCCGAAGCGGGTGTACTGGTTGAGCTTCTTGCGCCCGCTCTCGCCTTCCTTCTTCAATGCCTTCCACGGCTCGTAGATGGAGCCCATCAGCTGCACCACGATGGAGGCGGTGATGTAGGGCATGATGCCGAGCGCGATGATCGACATCCGCTCGAGCGCGCCGCCTGAGAACATGTTGAAGAAGTCGAGGACGCCGCCTGCCGTCTGGTTGAACAGCTGCTCCAGCGCCAGCGGGTCGATGCCGGGCATCGGCACGAACGAGCACAGGCGGAACACGATGAGCGCGCCCAGCGTGAACCACAGGCGCTTCTTGAGGTCCGTCGCCTTGGAGAAATTGGCGAAGCTCAGATTCTGGGCAAGCGAGTCGGCAGCCGTTGCCATTCAGATCATCCTTGAATCCGCAGCCGGTGGCCGGCGCGTCGGCCCCGGGGCCCGAGCCGCCGATGTAGGCGCGGCCGACCCCCAAGGGAAGCCCATCGGCTCAGGCCTCCGCGTCGGCCTTCGCCGCCGCCGCCGGCAGCGTCACGCTGCCGCCCGCCGCCTCGACGGCGGCCCTGGCCGATGCCGTGACGCCGGTCACGTGCAGGTCGAGCTTCGTCCTGAGCTCGCCCTTGCCCAGCAGGCGAACGCCATCCTTCGGCTGGGTGACGAGGCCGGCTGCCATCAGGGCCGCGAGATCGACCGTCTGCCCGGCTTCCAGCTTGCCGGCATCCACAGCCCGCTGCAGCGCGCCGATGTTCACTTCGGCAAAGGCGAGCCGGTTGGGCTTGTTGAAGCCGCGCTTGGGCAGCCGCATGTGGAGCGGCATCTGCCCGCCCTCGAAGCCCTTGATGGCCACGCCCGAGCGGCTCTTCTGTCCCTTCTGGCCGCGCCCGGCGGTCTTGCCCAGGCCCGAACCGATGCCCCGGCCCACGCGCACCCGGCCCTTGCGGGCGCCGGGGTTGTCGCTGATCTCATTCAGTTTCATCACTCGCACTCGCTTTCGCTTGTCTCGCGCGGGATGTCGGGGCGTCAGGCCCCGACCTCTTCCACCTTCACCATGTGCTGCACGCGCGCGATCATGCCGCGCACCTCGGGGGTGTCCTTCAGCTCGCGCGTGCGGTGCATCTTGTTCAGCCCCAGCCCGATCAGGGTGGCGCGCTGGTCCTTGGTGCGGCGGATCGGCGAGCCGATCTGCGTCACCCGGATGGTCTTCACGTCAGCCATGTCCTGCCTCCTCAGGCGACCACTGCGTCGGCGTCGGCCGCGGCCTGCGCCGGCGAGATGTCGCCGCGCCGCGCCAGCAGGTCGGCCACCTTCTTGCCGCGCCGCTGCGCCACGCTGCGCGGGCTCTGCTGGCCTTCCAGCGCCGCGAAGGTCGCCCGCACCATGTTGTAGGGGTTGTTCGAGCCCGTCGACTTGGAGACGACGTCGGCCACGCCCAGGCTTTCGAACACGGCGCGCATCGGGCCGCCGGCGATGATGCCCGTCCCCGGGGTTGCCGAGCGGACATGCACCTTGCCGGCGCCGAAATGGCCATAGCCGTCGTGGTGCAGCGTCCGGCCCTCGCGCAGCGGCACGCGGATCATCGCCTTCTTGGCGGCCGCGGTCGCCTTGCTGATGGCCTCGGGCACCTCGCGCGCCTTGCCATGGCCGAAGCCGACGCGGCCCTTGCCGTCGCCCACCACCACGAGGGCCGCGAAGCCGAAGCGCTTGCCGCCCTTCACCGTCTTCGAGACGCGGTTGATGTGCACCAGCTTCTCGATCAGCTCCTGGCCGTCCTCGCCTTCGGCAGCGCGCGGCTCGCGGCGACGGCGATCGCCCTCGCGCCCGCCGCGTCCGCCGCGATCGCCGCCCCGGCCGCCACCCGGGCCGCGGCCGCCGCGTCCGCGGCGCTCCTCGGCCGGCGCGGCCTCGGCCGCCGGCACCTCGCCTTCGATCACGTCATCGGTCATGGTTCAGAACTCCAGTCCGCCCGCGCGGGCGGCATCGGCCAGGGCCTTCACCCGGCCATGGTAGAGGAAGGCGCCGCGATCGAAGACGACCTTCGACACCCCGGCCGCCTTCGCGCGCTCGGCCAGCAGCTTGCCCACGGTCGCCGCAGCCGCCACGGTCGCGCCGGTGCCGTCGAAATTCTTCTCGAGGCTGGAGGCCGCCGCCAGCGTGCGCCCGGCCGCGTCATCGATCACCTGCGCATAGATATGCTGCTGCGAGCGATGCACCGACAGGCGCGGCCGCCCGCCGGCCTTGCTGATCAGCGCGGTGCGCACCCGGCGGCGCCGCGCCTCGAAGGGGGACAGATGCTTCGGCATTACTTCTTCTTCCCTTCCTTGCGGAAGATATACTCGCCGCGATACTTGATGCCCTTGCCCTTGTAGGGCTCGGGCTTGCGCCAGCGCCGGATCTCGGCCGCCACCTGGCCCACCTTCTGCCGGTCCGAGCCGGAGATCTCGACCGTCGTCTGGTCGGGCGTCTTGATGGTGATGCCGTCGGGGATGGGATATTCGACGTCGTGGCTGTAGCCGAGCTGGAGCTTCAGCGTCTTGCCCTGCACGCTCGCGCGATAGCCGACGCCCGAGATTTCCAGCACCTTGGTGAAGCCGTCCGACACGCCGACGACCAGGTTCGACACCAGCGTGCGCTGCATGCCCCAGAAGGCGCGCGCCCGCTTCGTGTCGTTGGCCGGCTGCACCCGGATCTCGCTGCCCTCGATCGCATAGCTGATGTCGTCGGCCAGCGGCATCGACAGCTGCCCCTTGGGGCCCTTCACCTCGATCATGCCATCGCCGATCGCAGCCGAGACTCCGGCCGGAATCGCGATGGGCTTCTTTCCGATGCGCGACATGATCAGAACACCTGGCAGAGGACTTCGCCGCCGACGTTCTCGGCGCGGGCCTCCGCGTCGGAGAGAACGCCCTTGGGCGTGGAGACGATAGTGATCCCGAGGCCGTTCTTCACGCGCGGCAGCTCGGAAACGCCGGCATAGACCCGACGGCCCGGCTTCGACACCCTCGACAGGTGCTGGATCGCCGGCTGGCCCTCGAAATATTTCAGCTCGATGCGGATGGTCGGCGTCGGGCCCGACACCTCCTCCTTCGACCAGCCGCGGATATAGCCCTCGCGCTGGAGGACATCGAGCACGCTGGCGCGCAGGCGCGAGGCCGGGGTCAGCACGCTGTCCTTGCGGGCCGACTGGCCGTTGCGGATACGGGTGAGCATGTCACCCAGCGGATCGGTCATGTTCATGGGGACGCGCCCTTACCAGCTCGACTTGGTGACGCCCGGGATCAGGCCCTTGTTGGCCAGTTCCCGCAGCATCACGCGCGACAGCTTGAACTTGCGGTAATAGGCCCGGCTGCGGCCGGTCAGCTCGCAGCGGTTCCTCACCCGCGTCGGATTGGCGTTGCGCGGCAACTCGGCGAGCTTCAGCCGCGCCATCAGCCGCTCGCCCTCGTCGCGGCTCTCGTCGTCCGCGATCGCCTTCAGCTTCTCGAACTTGTGCGCATAGCGCTTCACCAGCTGCTTGCGCCGCTCGTTCTTGTTGATCGAACTCAGTTTCGCCATGGACTTAAGCTCTTTCCCTTGGATCTCAGGCCGCTTCGGCCTGGCGCGCTTCCGCGTCGCCGACGAAGGGCATGCCGAACAGGCGGAGAAGCGCGCGCGCCTCCTCGTCCGTCCGCGCCGAGGTGGTGATGATGATGTCCATCCCCCGGACCTTGTCGATCTTGTCGTAGCTGATCTCGGGGAAGACGATCTGCTCCTTCAGGCCCATGGCGTAATTGCCGCGGCCGTCGAAGCTCCTGGGGTTCACGCCCCGGAAGTCCTTCACGCGCGGCAGCGCGATGGTGATCAGCCGGTCGAGGAACTCGTACATCCGGTCGCGCCGCAGCGTCACCTTGCAGCCGATGGGCATGCCCTCGCGCAGCTTGAACTGGGCGATCGACTTCTTGGCGCGCGTGATCACCGGCTTCTGGCCGGCGATCGCCATCATCTCGGCGGCCGCGACCTCGACCTTCTTCTTGTCCTGGGTCGCCTCGCCGACGCCCATGTTGATCACGATCTTCTCCAGCCGGGGGACGGCGAAGCGGTTCGTGTAGCCGAACTGCTCGGTCATCGCGGCCGCGATGCGCTCCTCGTAGAGCTTCTGCATGCGCGGCTTCGCGCGCTTGGCTTCGGTCGTCGTCATGCCAGCACCTCACCCGAGCCCTTGAGCACCCGGACCTTCTTCCCGTCGCGCACCTCGAACCCGACGCGGGCGGGCTTGCCCGTCTTCGGGTCGCGGATGGCCACGTTCGACACATGGATCGGCGCCTCGCGCCGCTTGATCCCGCCCTCGGGGTCGGCCTGGGTCGGCTTCACATGGCGGGCGACCATGTTGATGCCCGACACGATCACCTTGCCGTCCTTCGGCATGGAGCGGATCACCTCGCCCTCGCGGCCCTTGTCCTTGCCGGCAAGCACCACGACGCGGTCACCCTTGCGGATCTTCGCCATCGACATCTAGAGCACCTCCGGCGCGAGCGAAATGATCTTCATGTGCCCGGTCGAGCGCAGCTCGCGCACGACGGGCCCAAAGATGCGGGTGCCGATCGGCTCCTCATTCTTGTTGATCAGCACCGCGGCATTGCCGTCGAAGCGGATCACCGAGCCATCCGGCCGGCGGATGTCCTTGGCGGTGCGGACGACGACGGCGCGATGCACGTCGCCCTTCTTCACCCGGCCCTTGGGCGCGGCTTCCTTGACCGAAACGACGATCACGTCGCCAACGCCGGCGAAGCGCCGCTTCGAGCCGCCCAGCACCTTGATGCACATCACTTCCTTGGCGCCGCTGTTGTCCGCGACATCCAGCCGGGTCTGCATCTGGATCATGTCAGTTCGCCTCCGCCGGAGCCGCGGCCCCGACCTTCTCGATGACGCGCCACGTCTTCAGCTTGGAAATGGGCGCGCATTCCTCGATCCGCACCACGTCGCCCTCGCGGATCGCATTGGCCTCGTCGTGCGCGTGATACTTCTTCGAGCGGCGGATGATCTTGCCATAGAGCGGGTGCGGCACCTTGCGCTCCACCAGCACGACCACCGTCTTGTCGGTCTTGTCGGAGACGACCGTCCCCTGCAGGATCCGCTTGGGCATGGGTCAGCTCCTCAAGCCTGGGCGCCCTGGGCCTTCGCCCGGGCATTCTGTTCGGTCTGGATGCGCGCGATGCTGCGGCGCACCTCGCGCACGCGGCTCGGCTTCTCCAGCTGCTGCGTCGCCGCCTGGAACCGCAGGTTCAGCTGCTCGCGCTTCAGCTCGGCCAACTCGCGCTGCAGGTCCGCGTCCGAGCGGCTCTTGTAGTCGGGCTTCGCCATCTCAGTCGTCCTTCCGCTCGCCGAGCCGCACGACCATCTTGGTCTTGATCGGCAGCTTGGCGGCCGCGCGCTCGAAGGCGCCGGCGGCCACCTCGTGGCTCACGCCATCGATCTCGAACATGATCCGGCCCGGCTTCACGCGCGCCACCCAATAGTCGGGCGCGCCCTTGCCGGATCCCATCCGGACCTCGGCCGGCTTCGACGAGACCGGCACGTCCGGGAAGATGCGGATCCACAGCCGGCCCTGCCGCTTCATGTGGCGGGTGATCGCCCGGCGGGCGCTTTCGATCTGGCGCGCGGTGATCCGCTCGGGCGCCATCGCCTTCAGGCCATAGGCGCCGAAGTTGAGGGCGGTTCCGCCCTTGGCGTCGC